>NZ_CM134186.1:6752500-7052500 GCF_047521145.2 Terrisphaera buseokensis
TGCGCGGCACGCCGGAGCACACCTTTTTCTGCACCGAGGAGGCGTTCGGCGATTTCATCCTCGAGCTCGAATGCTTCCAGTCCGGTGGCTTTAACACCGGCATCCTCTTCCGCTGCATTCAAACCCCCGCCGACGCCGCCGTGCGCCTCCACGGTTATCAGGTGAAGATCGATCCGTCGCCCACGCGGCGGTGGACCGGAGGCATTTTCGACGACTACGGCCGCAACTGGCTTTGGCTCCAGACGCTCGAGCACGACGAGCGCGCGCGCTCCGCCTACAGGTTCAACGAATGGGCGCGCTTCCGCATCGAGGCCGTCGGGCGCACGCTCAAGGTCTGGGTCAATGGCGTCCCCACCGCTCACCTGCTCCACGACGGCTACACGCGCGGTCCCATCGCCCTGAAGATTCATTCTTTCCCGGCCAAGGGCGACGCCGCGCAGGAAAAGAACCTGATCCGCTTCCGCAAGGTGCGCATCCTCACCGCCGATCTCGCGCGCCATGCCCTCCCCACGGATCTTCCCGCGCGCGAGGCCGATCCGACGCAAAAAGTCCTCCCCAAACCGTAGCCCGCAACCGTGGATCGGCGGCCACTCCTGCCGCCGCCCGACTCTTACCCCTCCGGCACCATGATCCCACGCCTCGTCGATCTCACTCTGCCGCTCACTCCAGGCCAGCGCGGCGTCGCGATGGACCCGAAGTTCACCGTCGCGCACGACGGGTGGAACGCCGCGACCTGGCACCTCTATTCCCACGCCGGCACCCACATGGACTCGCCGATCCACTTCGGCGCCGGGACCGAGACCATCGATACCACGCCACTCGAGAAATGCCTCGGGCCCGCGACGATTGTGAACCTCGCGCCCTGCGCCCCGCGCACGCTGCTCACCATCGCGCACCTAGGCCCGGTCGCGGCCACCTTTACCGCCGGCGAAAGCCTGCTGCTCCGCACCGACTGGCACCGGCACGCCAACGTTCCGGCGATCTACCGCGACGGTCTCCCGCGCATCGGCGAAGACCTCGCGCAGTGGTGCGTGGCGCACCGCGTGAAAATTCTTGGCGTCGAGCCGCCCTCCGTCGCCGACGTGAACAACCTCCCCGAGGTCACCCGCATCCACCTCCTCCTGCTCGGGGGTGGCGTAACGATCGTCGAGGGCCTCGCCCATCTCGATCAACTCACGCAACCGCGCGTGCTCTTCGTCGCGCTGCCGCTGAAGCTCGCCGGCGGCGACGGCTGCCCGGTGCGGGCGTTCGCAGCCGAGGGAGTCGATCCTTCAGCGCTCGGCGGCTAGCGCCGCCCGATTCCCGACTCATCGAAAGTCAGGAAGCGAAAATCGAAAACCCCGCCATGCTGCCCCGCCGCGCGCTCGTTGTCACCGGAACGTTCCTCCTCTCGGTTCTCCTCTATGTGGACCGCGTGTGCATCTCGACGGCCAAGGGGCCGATCACGAAGGAACTCGGACTCACCGACACCCAGTTCGGCTGGGTCCTGTCGTCATTTGCAATCGGATACGCCCTTTTCCAGACACCCTCCGGGATGCTGGCCGACAAGATCGGTGGGCGCAAAATCCTCGCGGCGATCGTCACGCTCTGGTCGCTTTTCACCGGACTGAGCGCGCTGGCATGGAACTACACCTCGCTGCTCGTCATTCGGTTTCTCTTCGGCGCGGGTGAGGCGGGCGCGTTTCCCGGGATGGCGCGCGCGGTCTATTCCTGGATACCCACCCGCGAGCGCGGACTCGTGAAAGGCATCAACTTCTCGGGCTCGCGTCTCGGCGCAGCGTTCGCGCTGCCCGTGCTCGCCACCACGATCGATTCGGTCGGTTGGAAACTCACCTTCGCCATGCTCATGGGCATCGGCTGCCTCTGGTCGATCGCGTGGTGGCTCTGGTTTCGCGACGACCCGATGAGTCACCCGACGATTGCGAAGGAGGAACTCGCCTACATCGTCGCTCACCGGCAGGCCGGCACGGACACCGCGCCGGCGGGCAAACTTCCACTCAGGCGCATGTTCCGTTCGGCCGGCCTGTGGCTGATGATGGTGCAATACCTCTTCGCGAACTTCACCACGTTCTTCTGCCTCACGTGGCTCTATCCGCACGTCAAGGCCACCTACCAGCTGAACTCCGCGGACGCCGGCCTCTACGCCATGATCCCGCTGCTCTGCGGCGCGCTCGGCAATGTCGTCTCCGGCTGGCTCGTCGATCGCATCTACGCCACCGGCCGCCCCGCGCTGTCGCGCAAGCTCCCCGCGATTTTCGGCTTCACGCTCACCGCCATCGGCATGGTCATGAGCGTGCGGCAGGCCGAGGTCGGACCGGCGATTTTCTGGCTGTCGCTCGCGGTCTTCGGGGTGGACATGGTGCTGAGCCCGTCGTGGTCGTTCTGCATCGACATCGGCGGCAAACACGCCGGCCAGGTCTCGGGCACGATGAACATGGCCGGCAACATCGGCTCCGCCATCATCGGCCCGCTCTTCCCGTCGCTGCTCCTATGGACCGGCAGCGCCAACGTCTTCTTCTACATCGTCGCCGCGTGCAGCGTGGTCGCCGCCGGCTGCTGGATGCTCGCGGACTCGACGAAAAAAATCTCCGACCTACCCGCCTGATGCCTGCTCCCGCGTCCACCGCTCCCGCCCGTCGCCTCCGCGGCCTCTGCCTCGGCGCCGGTTATTTCAGCCGCTTCCAATACGAAGCCTGGTCGCGCCTCCCCGAGGTCGAGATCGTCGCGGTGGTGAACCGCGATGTCGCCAAGGCCCGCGCCGCGGCCACGCAGCACGGCATTCCGCGCGCCGCGGCGTGGAGCGATCTCGCCGCCGTGCTCGACGCGGAGCGGCCCGACTTCGTCGATATCATCACGCCCCCCGAGACGCACCTGGAAGCCGTGCGCCTCGCCGCCGATCGCGGCATCGCGATCATCTGCCAGAAGCCGCTCGCGCCCACATGGGACGAGTCCGTCGCGGTCGTTGAGACGGCGCGTCGCGCCGGCGTGCGCTTCATGGTGCACGAGAACTTCCGCTGGCAGCCCTGGTATCGCGAGATGCGCCGGCTGCTCGACGGCGGCACGCTCGGCGAACTTTTCTCGATCAACATCCGGATGCGCATGGGCGACGGCTGGCAGGAGAACGCCTATCTTGCGCGCCAGCCCTTTTTCCGGACCTACCCGCGGCTCTTCGTCTACGAGACTGGCATCCATTTCCTAGATACGTTCCGCTATCTCGGCGGCGAAATCACGTCCGTCTACACGCGGCTGCAACGGCGCAACGCCGCGATCAAGGGCGAGGACGCCGCCCAGATCGTCTGCGGTTTTGCCAGCGGCGCCACGGCGATGCTCGACGCTTCCCGCTACAACGAGGCCGACGCCGCCGATGCGCGCCACACCTTCGGCACCGTGCGCCTCGACGGGAGCAAGGGCCATCTCGAGCTCGATCTCGAAGGGAACCTCACGCTCAAGCTCCTCGGCCAGCCGTCGCGGCGCCTCGACTATCCGCACCCGCGCGAAGGCTTCGCGGGCGACTGCGTCTACGCGCTCCAGCGGCACTTTGCCGATCGCATGTTCGACGGCGCGCCTTTCGAAAACACCGGCGAAGACTACCTCAAGTCCACCGCGCTGATGGAGGCCTGCTACCGCTCCCATGCCACCGGCCAGGTGGTGGATCTCACGCGCTAGACCACCGTTCCCAACCCCGGCCATGAACCTGCCCCGCCTGAGACTCCGCTCCTGCACCGCCGTCCTCCTGGCGTTTTTTCTCCCGCTGGCACCCCGCGCGCAAACCACCCCAACCTCCCCGCCCGCGGGCCCGGCTGCGGCCACCTCCGCCACGACCGCCGCCGGCGGCTCCGTCGTCGAGCTCTCGCCGTTCGTCATCGACGAGAGCAAGGAAACCGGCTGGGTCGCGACGCAGACCCTCGGCGGCTCGCGCATGAAGACTGATTTCAAGGACCTCGCGCAGCCCATGGAGGTGATGACGATGGATTTCATGCGCGACCTCGGCGTGAACAGCTTTGAGCAGGCGCTCATCTATTCGACCAACATCGAGGGCCGCGACGAAATCGTCGACGGTGACGGCACCGGCTTCGGCGTGTTCCAGCCGCGCAACAACACCCGCGTCCGCGGGCTCACCGGGGCCACTCTCTCGCGCAATTTCTTCGAGGCCGGGATGCCGACCGACAACTACAACCTCGACCGTATCACCATTGCCCGCGGCCCGAACGCCATCCTCTTCGGCCTCGGCAGTCCGTCCGGCATCGTGGACGTGAGCCTGCAGCGCGCCAGCCTCCAGCGCCGCAGCGTCTCCACCGAACTCCAATACAGCTCCGAAGACTCCCGGCGCGCGTCGCTGAATTTCAACCAGCCGATCCTCAAAGGAAAACTCGGTCTTCGCGCCGCCGTGCTTTCCGAGGAATCGCAGACTTTCGCCAAACCCAATCTCGACCGGCAGGACCGCTACTACGGCGCCCTCACCGCGCAGCCGTTCAAGCACACAACGATCTCCGTGCACGGCGAGAAGGTGGAGCGCTTCAGCAACCGCGCTCCGCGCATCACGCCCGTGGATGCGATCTCGCTTTGGGAGACCGCCGGCTCCGTGCGCGGCAGCGCCTACACCACGGATCGCCCCATCTTCGACAACCGCGCGGCCGGCGCGACCAACCCGGGCAACTTCACGCTCGCCAACCTCGCCAACCACCCGCTCTTCGCCCGCCAGGGCAATCCCGCCGTCTGGCTCTTCGGCGCCGGCGGCAGCCTTGAAGGCACCTTCCGGGGCTGGAACAACGCCGTCGTCACCCGTCAGCCGCAGGATATTCCCGCCGCGCTCAATCCCTATCAGGCGCTCGACCGCCAGTCCTTCACTCTCGGCGACGAACGCGTGTCGTCCTTCGACACCAATCTCTACGGCATGAGCCGCGGCCAGCGCATGCGCTCCGATCTCTTGAATGTTTTCGTCGAGCAGCGCCTCGCTCCCGATCTGCACCTCGAGCTCGCCTTCAACAAGGAAGACTACGACGAGCGCACCGCCGACTCCGGCTTCGGTCCCGGCACGCTCTTCGTCGATGCCAACCGCTATCTGCCCGACGGCACCACGCTCAATCCCAACGCCGGCCGCTACTATATCCAGGGCCGCTCGACCGGCAGCGAGGTCTGGGAAAATCGCGAGGACTGGCGCGCGACGCTCTCCTACGAATTCGACTTCGGCCGTCGCTTCAGCTCCAACCGCGTCCTGAAATGGCTCGGGCGAAACCGCTTCGCGTTGCTCGGCTCCGGCTCCGAGTCCATCAGCCGCCGGCAGCAGGTTCAGCGCGGCATTCTCGAGCAGACCCCTTCCGTGCCCGGCGTGACCTATACCACCGGCTCGGTCGGCGCGCCCACGGGCACCGGCGCGCAACTCTGGGCCTCCAACGGTGTGCGCGATTTCCAGACGCGGCTCTACCTCGGCGGCCCGGCCGGCAACCACGCGTTCCAACCGTTCGGCGACCTCTTCAGCACGTGGCGCTTCACCGATGCCGCCGGCCAGCCCATGGGCGCCTACCTCTTCGACTCACCGTACAAGAACAGCGAAGGCTGGAAACTCGTCCGCACCGGCTCCGGGCCCGAGGGCACGCGCACCAAGGTGCAGACGCAGATGTTCGCGTGGCAGAACTACCTCTTCAAAGACCGCCTCGTGCTGCTCTTCGGCTACCGCAAGGACACCGCGAAGAGTGCCACCATCGACCCGCGCTATCAGGTGCGCGATTGGAGCGGCCTCTATCCGAGCGTGGAGGTCGCGCGTTTCGGCGGCTGGGGCGCCAGCCAGTCGGGCCTGACCCGCACCTTCGGCGGCGTCTTCCACGTCACGCCCTGGGCCTCGCTCACGTACAATCGTTCGGATACGTTCCAACCCAACATCGGCCGCTTCGATCCGTTCGGCAAAGAGTACCCGGGCGCCGTCGGCCTCGGCGACGACGCTGGCGTCTCGTTCGGTCTCTTCGGCGGCAAACTCATCGCGCGCGCGAGCTACTTCACGAACACCGCCGGCCCCACCCGCGCCGGCAACCAGGGCTTCAACGACCCGTGGCGCGACCAGCTCTACAACATCGACAACGCCATGCGCACCCTCGACCCGCAGCTCCCCGTGATCGGCGCCGGCACCGGCGGCTACCGCGAAAAGGGCCGGGCCAACTACTGGGTGATGTTCGACGGCGAGGCCAGGGGTTATGAACTCGATCTCAGCTGGCTGCCCAACCGCAACTGGAGCTTCAAGGCCAACGCCGCGAAACAGGAATCGACCGAGTCCAACATCGGCACCGAGTGGTTCCAGTGGATGGCCGCACGCCTGCCGGTGTGGCAGTCGCTCAACGTCCCCGAGGGCGGCAAAACCAATCCGCGCGACGTCGACGGCAACGGCAGCATCGGCACCTGGACGTGGACCACTGCGCCCTTCGACGGCAACAACCCGGCGTCGAAGACGTTTGACCGCTACTACGCCGAGGACGTCGGCTCCGCGGTCGCGTTCATCAAAGCCGTCGACGGACGCGGCCGCAGCCAGGGCCGCGGGCTGCGCTGGAATTTCATCGCCGACTACAAGTTCACCGAAGGCCGCCTCCGCGGTCTCGGCACGAACCTCGCCTTCCGGTACCGCTCCGCGCCCAACCTCGGCTACGGCCTGAAGACGCTGCCCGATGGCACGGTGAGCTTCGACCTCGACCAGAAACTCGAGGGGAAAAGCGAGTTCTTCACCGACCTCGGCGTGAACTACCGCGGCACCGCGAAATACTTCGGCGGCGTGAAATACCGCGTGCAGCTCAACGTCCGCAACCTGCTCCAACCGGAGACGATCGTACCCAACCGCGTGATCTCCACCGGCGAATACGTCGCGTGGGCGCGCGTCGAGCCGCGGCTCTTCGTTTTCACCGTCGGCTTCGATCTCTGAGCCGCCTTCCAACCCTGTCCCGTCCATGAAACTCCGCCACCTCCTTGCCTGCTCGCTCCTCGCGATTGCGCCGCTCGGCGCCGCATCCGCCGCGCCCAAAACCACCGTCTCCATCGAGGGTGATCGCTTCTTCATCAACGGCCGCCCGACCTACGAGGGCCGCACGTGGAAGGGCAAAACGATCGAGGGCCTCATGATGAACGCCCGCATGGTGCAGGGCATCTTCGACGACTTGAACCCCGAGACGATCTCACGCTGGGCCTATCCCGACACCGGGAAATGGGACGCCGAGCGCAACACCCGCGAGTTTCTCGCCGCGATGCCCGCCTGGCGTGCGCACGGGCTGCTGTCGTTTACCATCAATCTCCAGGGCGGCTCGCCCGAGGGCTATTCCCGCAGTCAACCCTGGCGCAACTCCGCCATCGCCGCCGACGGCAGCCTCCGGCCCGACTACATGGCGCGCCTGAAGCGCATCGTCGATTTCGCCGACGACCTCGGCATGGTCGTGGTGCTCGGCTACTTTTATTTCGGGCAGGACCAGCACATCACTGACGAGGCCGCAGTCATCCGCGCGGTCGACCACGCCACCCGCTGGGTCCTCGATCACGACTGGCGCAACGTGATCATCGAGGTGAACAACGAATGCAACGTCAGCTACGACCACGCGATTCTGCAGCCCGAACGCGTGCACGAACTCATCGAGCGCGTGAAGAAAACCCAAGCCCCCGACGGACGCCGCCTCCTGGTCAGCACCTCCTACGGCGGCAACAAAGTCCCGCTCGAGAACGTCGTCCGCTCCTCCGACTACCTGCTGCTCCACGGCAACGGCGTCAGCGACCCAAAGCGCATCGCCGAACTGGTCCAGCTCACCCGCAAGGTCGCCGGCTACACGCCCAAGCCGATTTTTTTCAACGAGGACGACCACTTCAACTTCGAAGTCCCCGACAACAATTTCACCGCCGCCGTCGGCGAATACTGCGGCTGGGGCTATTTCGATTTCCGCATGAAGGGCGAAGGCTACGCCGAGGGCTACCAGAGCATCCCCGCCAACTGGACGATCAACTCGCCGCGCAAGGCCGGCTTCTTCCGCCTCCTCGCCGAGATCACCGGCGCGACTCCCGGCCGCAACTAGCACGCGCCGCCGATCCATGAAACACCAAGGCCTTGACCACCTCGCCATCTGTGTTCCGTCCACGGACGACGCGCTGAAGCTCTGGCGGGACCAACTCGGCTTCCCCGTCGTGTGCAGCGAGGTCGTCAACGGCGGCGTTGTCCGCCTCACCCACCTCGACCTCGGCAATACGCACCTCCAACTCGTCGAACCCCTCACCCCCGATCATCCCCTTCAGGCGTGGCTCGCGCAGCACGGGCCGGGGCTGCATCACTTTTGTTTGAAAGTGGGCAACGTCGCCACCTCCCATGCGGAGTTGATCGCGGCGGGACTCGCTCCAGCCACCCCGACTCCCCACCAAGGCACCCAACGCAAACGCGCGCTTTTTCTCGCCAAGGCCGCCACGCAAAACGTCCAGGTAGAAATCACCGGTGCCTGATTCCACTCCACTCTCCAAGAGCGCGACCTTTGCCGCGCTTCCTCCCGTCTGGCCGCACGACGTCCTCGGCGCCAACGCCGCCGCGGCGAACGCCGCGGGTCGCACGCTCGTCGTCCTCGACGATGATCCCACCGGCACGCAGACGGTGCGCGACATCGCCGTCGTCACCACCTGGGACGTCGCGACGCTCACCGCCGAACTTTCCGCTGCGCCCCCGTGTTTCTACATCCTCACCAATTCCCGCAGCCTCACGCCCGCCGCCACGCGCGCGCTGCACGTTGAGCTCGCCACCAACCTCCGCGCCGCGTCCCTCGCCACCGGCCGCCCCCTCGTCGTCGCCAGCCGCAGCGACTCCACGCTCCGGGGTTACTACCCACTCGAAACCGACACGCTCGCCGAGATGCTCGGCCCCTTCGACGCCACGTTCATCACCCCCTACTTTGAAGCCGGCGGCCGCTACACGCTGAACGACATCCACTACGTCGCCGAGGGCGACCGCCTCGTCCCCGCTGCCGAGACGCCGTTTGCCCGCGATGCCGCCTTCGGCTACCGGCATTCCCACGTCCCGTCGTGGGTCGAGGAAAAGACCAGCGGCCGCACTCGCGCCGCCGACGTCGCCACGATCTCGCTCGATCTCCTTCGCACCGGCGGCCCGGTCGCCGTCGCCAAAAAACTCCGCACCTTCCCGCGCGGCACGGTCTGCATCGTCAACGCCGCCGCGCCCCGCGACATCGAGGTCTTCGCCGCCGCGACGCTCGCCGCCGAAGCCACCGGCTCGCGTTTCATCTATCGCACCGCCGCCGGCTTCGTCGCCGCCCGCATCGGCCAGTCCCCGCAACACGCGCTCGTCTCACCCGCCGCTTTCAGCACGCCTACATCGCTCGGCGGCCTCACGATCGTCGGCTCCTACGTCCCGAAAACGACCGCTCAACTCGCCGCCCTCCTCGCCTCGGCCGCGGTCACGCCCATCGAACTCGACGTCACCGCACTCCTCGACGACACGCGGCGCGCACCCACGCTCGCCGCCACTCTTACCACGCTCGACGCCGCGCTCGCCGCCGGCCGCGACACCGTCGTCTACACGAGTCGTCAACTGATCGCCTCGTCCGACGCCGCCGCCAGTCTCGCCATCGGACGGCGCGTCTCCGACGCCCTCATTTACCTCGTGCAGAATCTTGCGGTCGCCCCGCGCTACTTGATCGCCAAAGGCGGCATCACTTCCAGCGACACCGCGACCCTCGGTCTCGGCGTCCGCCGCGCGCTCGTCCTCGGCCAAGCTCTCCCCGGGGTCCCCGTCTGGCAACTCGGCCCCGAAGCCAAATTCCCCGGTCTCGGTTACGTCGTCTTTCCCGGAAATGTCGGCTCCGACGCCGCGCTCGCCGATCTCGTCACGCGTCTCCGCCGCTCCTGACTTTTCCAACTCGCATGCCCGTCTCGCTCCGCACCCTCCGTCATGCGCTGTCCTCCTTTTTAGGCGCGCCGATGCCCGGGCTTGTCTCGCCGGTTGCCGTCAACGCCGCCGATCGCCGAGCACGTCTCGTGGGGCTGGTTCGACTGGCGCCGCCCGGGCGAGTCGTTCGACGAAGGCTACCAATCCGTGCCCATCAACTGGGGCCTGAGCTCCGCCCGCAAACGCGCTTTCCACGCCCGGATCGCCGAGATCACGGGCCATGCTCCCGCCACCCCGTGAGTTTTCCCATTTTCCTCCTCTCCCGCACCCTTTCCAACGAACGATGAAAACCTGCGCAAGCCTCCTCGCCTTCGCGCTCACCGCGCTGTTGTCGCCCTTGCAGGGCGCCGACGCCCCCAAAGCCCCCAAGTCCACCAAGGCGGCCCCGCTCAATCCCACCGCTTCCGCCACCACCACCGTCACCGCCGCCGCGCTCACACTCGAGGGCACCGGCTTCTACCTCGACAAGGGCAAGTGGGCCGCGATCAACCCCGACGAGCGCAAGGAGGCCTCGGTGAAGTTCACTGTTCCCGCCCGCAACGGCGTCTACCGCGTGGAACTCCACACCGTCGGGGAAAACGATGGTTCGTCGAGCTACGAGGTCTATCTCGCCGACAAACTGCTCGGCCGCTACACGCCCCCTCTCTCCAACGAGCAATTCGAGGAGGGCGAGCGCTACAACACGGCGTGGTTCGATGTCGACGTGAGCGAGGGCACGCTGGTCGAAGTGCGTGCACGCATCGGCTCGAAAGATGGCCGGGAGTGGGCCCGCGCCCGGTGGTCCAAGATCGTGTTCACTCCCCGCAACCCGGCCACCGTCGGCCACGGTCAGTCCCAGCTGGATCTGGCCAAAGCGCAGCGCGAAAAACTCTTCCGCCCCGTCCCGCGCCAGACGTCCGGCAACGCCAGCGTGACGATCGCCGGCGAACTCAAGCAGTGGCACAAGGTCACGCTCGACCTCGCCGGCCCCTTCGCCGCCGAGACCGACACCGCGCCGAATCCGTTTACCGGATACCGCTTCGACGTCACGTTCACCCACGAGTCCGGCTCGCCGGCCTACGTGGTGCCCGGCTACTTCGCCGCCGACGGCAAGGCCGCCGAGACCTCCGCCACCGCCGGCACCGTCTGGCGCGCCCACCTCTCGCCGGACAAGCCCGGCAAGTGGAACTACCGCGTCGCCTTCTCGGCGGGCCCCAACGCCGCCACTTACGGCCAGGGCACGGCGCTCGCGCCCTATGACGGCAAGACCGGCTCCTTCTCCATCGGGGCCTCGGATAAAACCGGCACCGATTTCCGCGCCGGCGGCCGGCTCACCTACCAGGGCGGTCACTACCTCATCGCCGCCGGCAGCCGGCAGGCTTTCCTCAAGGCGGGTGCCGACGCGCCCGAGACGCTTCTGGCCTACGCCGATTTCGACGACACCCTCGCTTTAAAAAAGGAAGTCCCCCTGAAGACCTACACGCCGCACGTCGGCGACTGGCGCGCCGGCGATCCCACGTGGAAAGGCGGCAAAGGCAAAGGTCTCATCGGCGCCGTCAATTACCTCAGCGCGAAAGGCGCCAACGCGGTCTCGTTTCTCACTTACAACGCCGCCGGCGACGGCGACAACGTCTGGCCCTTCGTCGCTCGCGATGAAAAATTTCACTACGACTGCTCGCGCCTCGACCAGTGGGGCATCGTCTTCGAGCACGCGCAGGCCCGCGGCGTGTTCCTGCACTTCAAGCTTCAGGAAAACGAGAGCGACGACGACCGCATCGGCGCCCAGCGCAAACCCGGTCGTGTGGTTGAATCGCTCGACAGCGGCGCCACCGGACCCGAGCGAAGACTCTACCTCCGCGAACTCATCGCGCGCTTCGGCCACCTCCTGGCCCTGAATTGGAATCTCGGCGAAGAGAACACCCAGACCCCCGAGGAGCAGCGCGCCATGGCGCAGTTTATCCACGACACCGATCCCTACCGCCACCTGATCGTCATCCACAGTTTCCCCAACCAGCAGGACGAAGTTTACGGTGCCCTCCTCGGCAAACAGTCCGTTCTCACCGGCGCCTCCACCCAAAACGGCTGGAAATCCGCCCATCAGTGGACCCTGAAATGGGTCCGCGCCTCCGCCGCCGCCGGCCGCCCGTGGGTGGTCTGCAACGACGAGCAGAATCCCGCCAACCAAGGCGTCCCGCCCGACCCCGGCTACAAGGGCTACGCCGGCCTGAACAGCCGCGGCAACCCCGTCGGCTACGATCTTCACGACATCCGCAAGAACACGCTCTGGGGCACCTTCATGGCCGGCGGCGCCGGCGTGGAATACTACTTCGGCTATCAGCTCGCCGAAAACGATCTCCTCCTCGAAGACTTCCGCAGCCGTGACAAGTCCTGGGACTACTGCCGCATCGCCCTCGGCTGCTTCCGCGACCAGAAAATCCCGCTGGAGAAAATGACCAACGCCGACGAACTCGTCGGCAATGCCGCCCACGACAACTCCGTCTACTGCCTCGCGCAGCCCGGCGAGCTCTACCTCGTCTATCTCCCGAAAGGCGGCTCCGCCGCGCTCGATCTCGCAAAGGCCGGCGGTGAATTCGCGCTCTCCTGGTTCAACCCCCGCGAGGGCGGCGCCCTGCAGTCCGCGGGTCGCGTCGCGGGCGGCACCCCCCGCATGCTGACCGCACCCTCGACCGACGACTGGCTCGCCATCGTCCGCCGCCAGCACTGAGGATCAATCCGCGCTACGACTCATGTCGCCCTCCGATCAGGCCGTTTGGTTCGCCCAGAGCGTGCGACCGCACGAGCCGGCCTTACGCGCGTTTCTCTCGCGACGGTTTTCCAGCCTGCCGGACCACGACGACCTCGTGCAGGAGACCTACGTGCGCCTGCTGCGCGTTTCCGATCCGCGCCGACTGGCTCACGCGCGGGCCTTTTTCTTCACCATTGCGCGCAGTTCTTCCGCGCGCGCGGCCTGCTGCTCGCCACTGCTGCGGAAAAAGGCGAATCGTGAAGACGGCGGAGAAGAACGGACGCCGCGACGGGGTGACCATCAAGTCGCAGCCGAGGCACGGACCGGGTGCAGCCTGCTTCAGTCCGCACAAAGCCGGCGCGATCCGGGCTGGCATCGAAACGGAACGCAGAATTATTCCGGCGCGACTAAACAGGATGCTGCGGGCGAGCGTTACTGGAGTGGTGGCCCTGCTTCGTCTTACCCCGTCGTTCTCCACCGCCTCGATCGTGAACGCCTCGCGCGGCGTGATGGCGGCGCCTGCGCCCTTGGGAGCGGTGAAGTCACGCCCCGTCGGGCGGGGGAGCACAGCCTCGCCGGACCGGCGCTGGCGCTGGTCATGAGCCGCAGGTCCAACGCCGGAACCGCGCCACCGACCGGGCGGCCACGACCCCCTTTTTGATCCGCTGCCTGCCTCTCACGTTACCCCGATGAAATTCCCCCGTACCCTCCCGGCCCTTCTGGCCGGCTTGTTCGCCGCTTCGAATGCGGTCGCCGCCCAACCCACATCCACGCCGACGAAGAGCGAGACGATCCAATTGTCGCCGTTCGAAGTCGCGGCGGAAAAAGACGACGGCTACAAGGCGAGCGGCACGCTCGCCGGCACGCGCCTGCGCACCGAACTCCGCGATGTCGCCGCCTCGATCACGGTGGTCACGAAGGATTTCATGAACGACATCGGGGCCAACAATCTCGACCAGCTGCTCAACTACACGGTGGGCACCGAAGTCGCGGGCCTGGGCGGCAATTTCAGCAACGCGGGTTCCGACGCCAACTTCACGGACTTCTTCGGCCCGGTGCGCAGCGTGCAGGGCTCGAACCGGGTCCGCGGCCTCGGCGGCGCGGATCAGACCCGCGATTACTTCATCTCGAGCCTGCCGATGGACGGCTACAACACGGATCGCGTGGAGGTGAATCGCGGCCCGAACTCGATGCTCTTCGGTCTGGGCAGCGCCGGCGGCATCATCAACACCGGCCTGATCAAGGCCATGCCGAACCGCACGAAGACCCGCGTCGAAGGCCAGTACGGGCAGCACGAAAGCGGACGCATTTCCTTCGATCACAACCAGGTGATCGTGAAAGACCGGCTGGCCGTGCGCGTCGCGACGCTCTACGGCGAGAAGCGCTACCAGATCAAGCCCGCCTACATTCGCGACGAACGCGTCTATGCGACGGCGACCTGGCGTCCTTGGAAAACGGGTACGCTGCGGGCCAGCACCGAATACGCGAAGCAGTTTTCCAACAAGGCCTACAACACGCCGCCCACCGACAACTTTTCCTGGTGGTGGAGAATCGGCCGGCCGGTCTACGATCCGACGACGGGAGTCGGCCAGTATCTCGGCACCGCGCCGACCGACGTGAACCTCCAGTCGTTCAATGCCACCGGCGGCATCATCGGCGGGTTGATCAGCGCAGCGACCCGGCAGCCCATCCTGACGATGGAGAATCCGAACGTCACCAAGTTCGGCATCACCGGGCTCGATCCTGCCATCCAGGCAATCGAGGGATCGAACAATCGCGTGCGCCTCAACGCCGCCGGCACGGCCTTCGCGAACGATTCGATGCGCAACCTGGCCAGCTCGAAAGCCTACGTGCAGCGCCTGAACCAGGCCGCCAGCCCCGCGTTGTTCAACTTCTGGCGCGATTTCAAGCTGACCGATCCGTCCATCTTCAACTTCTACGACGAGGCGCTGGAGGGCCCGAACAAGCGCGAGTGGGCGTTCTGGAAAACCTACAATGCCAGCTTCGAGCAGCGCCTCGGTGCCCACGCGGGCCTGGAGATCGCTTTTGACAAGCAGTTCCTGGACGCCGGCTACGTGCAGCCGTTTCAGTTCCGCAATCACGCGATCAACATCGACCTCAACACCAGGCTGCCCAACGGCCAGCCCAACCCCAATCTCGGCCGGCCCGTCATCCTCGGCGCGGAAGGTTTTCAGAGCTACAGCACCACCGATCGCGAGGCCTACCGCGCCACGGCCTACTACAATCTCGATCTCACCCGCAGCCGCGAAGGCTGGCTGGGCAAGGCGCTGGGCCGGCACATTTTCACCGGGTCGTTCACCGGCCAGAAGCGTTTCGGCCAGAGCTTCGGCGGCCGGCCCTACCAGCTGGGCGTCGACTACTGGCAGGCGGAATCGGCGAACGAGACGAGGTCCATCGCCGTCGGCGACGGCAACCGGGTCCTTTCCCGCCAGACGTACATCGGACCGAGCCTGCTCACCGCCAGCGGTCCGCAAAACAACGGCCTCCAGGGCGTGCGCGCGATCAACGGCATCGACGGTGCCGCCACGGTCACCACGCTTTATTATCAGATGCCGGCCGCCACTCCGGTGGCCCTCGCGCCGTGGCAGACACGCTCGTTCACCGTCGTGCCCACTGAAAAATACGATCTGAGCAACACGGCCTCGAGTCCCGGCCGCAACCGTGACGACGTCAAATCCCTGGTCTTCGTCGCCAACAGCTACTGGTGGAATAACACGCTCGTGAGCACGCTGGGCTGGCGCAAGGATGCCTTCCAGACCTACGACGCCGGGACGGCGCTCACGGATCCCGCCACCGGTCTCAAGATCACCAGTCCCGCGACGTGGAAGTGGACGGCGCCATCGCTCGATGACTCCGCGCGATCCTTCAACTACGGCCTCGTGCTGCACCAGCCGCCGTTTCTCCGGGGCAAGCTGCCGCTGGGCGCCGATGTTTCGCTCACCTACAACAAGTCGGACAATTTCCGACCCAGTGCGCAGCGCACCGACATGTTTGGCCAGAACCTCTCCGCTCCCACCGGAGCGACCAAGGAGTGGGGCGCCCTGATTTCGCTCTTCAACAACAAGCTCGAATTGCGCGCCACCAAGTACGAGACGACGGCGGCCCTGGCCACGGCCACCGTGTTTCGGGAACTTCAAAATCAACTCGTGCGGCGCCTCGACTCGCAGATCGAGACGAACTCCGGCGAGATCTACCAGCAGGTCGCCCCGCCCGCCGCACTGTCGGCCTGGAACCAGTGGCTCCAGGGCCCGGTCGCGAAGAACCTGTTCCAGACGTTTAACTTCAAGTCGAACCCCGGCCCGAACAACACCGTCATTGTCGACCACGACGATCGGATCGACCTTGCCGTGAACACCACCGACATCCTCGCGACGGGCTACGAGTTCGACGTCGTCGTCAATCCCACGCCGCAGTGGCGCATCGCCTTCAATGCCGCGCGCCAGCAAACCGTCAGCGGAAACACCGGCTCGAGCTTCACGAAAATGATCGCGTTGCTCGATCCGATCTGGGGCGGCTCCGCGGCCGCGCTGCCCGACTCGGCGACTGCGACCACGAACCTCGGCCAGACGTGGGCCGGCATCAAGGCGAACGCCGAGAAGGCGGTGCTGCTCGACGGATCGCCGTCACCCGAGTTGCGCCGGTGGCGCTACAATGTCGTTTCGAACTACTCGTTCGATCGCGGCCTGCTCAAGGGCTGGCGCGTCGGCGGCGCCTACCGCTGGCAGGACAAGTCAGCCATCGGTTACCCAGTGAAAGTCTTTCCGGACGGTTCCGGCGTCTACGACGTGAAGCGGCCGTTCTACGGCCCAACCGAAAGCAACGTCGACGGCTGGATCGGCTACAGCCGCAAGCTGGGCGAGAAGATCCGTTGGAGCGCCCAGTTGAACGTCCGCAACATCGGCGTGGGCAACCGGCTCATCCCGGTGAGCGCCCAGCCCGACGGCACCTACGATTCGATGCGCATCGCGGAACCGCAGACGTGGTCGTTCACGACGTCGTTTGAGTTCTAACGTCCATCCGACGACCCGAGCCGCGTGGCGCCAGAAACTCACCATGCGCACCCTCGTTCGTCCCACTTCAAACCATCTCGCGGCTTGAAAACCGGCAGCAACTCCCTCGACCGAAACGGCGCGATCAGCACGGCAAGAGGCGTCTGGCCACGCCTCGCGCGCGACCCCGCCATGTCACCCTCGGATCAGGCGCTATGGTTTGCCGAAAGCGTGCGACCGCATGAGCCCGCGCTGCGGGCGTTTCTCTTGCGGCGGTTTTCCAGCCTGCCCGACCACGACGACCTCGTGCAGGAAACCTACGTGCGCCTCCTGGGCATCTGCGAGCCGCAACGGCTGGCGCACACGCGCGCCTTCCTGTTCACCATCGCGCGCAACGTCGCCATCGACCACGTCCGCCGCAAGCGCCGCACGCCCGTCGATTCCATCGACGACACCGCCGAGTTCGCCTTGTTGGAAACGGCGCCGAACGCGGCGGAGTTGCTCGACCATGCGCACCGCCACGAGGCGATGCTGAACGCGCTCGGGGCGCTTCCGGCGCGCTGCCGCGAAGTGATGCTGCTCCGCTACGTGGATGGATTCTCCGCCCAGGAGATCGCGGTGCAACTCGGCCTCGCGGCCGCGACCGTGCGCGTCCATTTGATGAAAGGCGTGCGTGACTGCGCGCAGTTCCTCCGCACGCGCGGCCTGCTCGACGCCGCCGAACCGGGGGACGCCGAATCATGAAACCGTCCGACCAGAACGCAGGCCGCGAGGCCGCGGACATCGAGGCTGAAGCCATGGCGTGGCTCGCCGAGCGCGACGAGGGCTTCGCACCGGGCCGGGCCGAGGCCTTTGCGTCCTGGCGCCGCCGCGATGCGCGCCATGCCGCGTCTGTCGCCGAATTGGAGCAGGTGCTGGCGCAACTCGCCGGTCTGGCTGCGCGGCGCGAGGAATTGAACACGCACTTCGACCGCGTCTCGCCGCCGCCGCCCGCACCGGTACCGGCACCGGTGCCAGTCGGGCATTGGCGGAGGCGGGTCGCCTGGGGCGGCGTTGCAGCCGCGCTGGCCGTGGTCGGCTTTTTCGGTTTTCGCGCGGCGCTGCTGACGGCTGCGCCGGACACGCGCTACGCGACAGCGGCGGCCGGCTACGAGCGCGCCCGCCTCGGCGACGGTTCGACGCTCGAACTCAACAGCGCGAGTGCCGCCCGCGTGCGCTTCACCGCCGCGGAGCGCCGCGTCGAACTCGAGTCGGGCGAGGCGCACTTCGAGGTCACGCACGACCCGGCACGGCCCTTCGTGGTGAGTGCGGGCGGAGTGACGGTCCGCGCGGTTGGCACGGCCTTCAACGTGCGTTTCGCCTCGGGCACCGTCGAGATCATGGTGACGGAAGGCAAGGTGACGGTGGCGCCCGTGCCCTCGTCCCGCCGGAGTGACGCGAAAGCGGATGCCGCGTCTGCCAACGTCGGCTCCACGCTCCTGAACGTCCGCGAACGTCTGGCGATTCGACTGGCATCCGCCTCCGGCGAGGAGGCCGGGACCGGGACCGCGGTTGAACACCTCGACCCCGCCGACGTGCGCGCCGCGATGGCGTGGCAGCGCCGCGTCACGGATTTTTCCGACACGCCGCTGGCCGAGGTCGCCGCGCGTTTCAACCGGCACCATGCGATCCAACTCGTCATCAGCGATCCCGTGCTGGGCGCGCGGCGCATCGGCGGGATATTCGCGCTGGACGACGTGGAAGCGTTCGTGCGCCTGCTCGAGCGTGACGGCATCGTCCGCGCAACCCGCGAGGGCGACACGGTGTGGCTGCGGGTGCCGTAGTCGAGCCGCCCGCGCTTTTCACGCCGGCAGCGTGGCCCAGCGTGCGAAAACCAACCCGATGCGACTCATACCAATCGCTCCTTGCTTTTGGACTTCTGGATCGATCGTGGCTACGAGCGCCACGGCTAAAGTCCAAAGGCAAAGAGCGATTGGTATAAACAGAATCCTGCGCACGAGCGTTACAGGGTTGGTGGCCTTGCTCCGTCTTACCCCGTCGTATTCCGCGCTTCCCGTCGTGCTCGCCGCGTGCAGCGTCGTGGTTGCTGCGCCCGCGGGCGCAGCGACCACCGAGGCCAAGCGGAGCTTCGACCTTCCGCGCGGCGACGCGGCGGCGACGTTGCGCCAGTTCGCCGTCGCCTCCGGCCGCTCGCTCGTGTTTGTGACCGACAAGGTGCGCGGCGAGAAGACGAATGCGGTGCGCGGCGAGTTCACGCCGCGCGAAGCGATGGAGCGCATGCTCGCCGGCACGGCGCTGGAGGCCGCACAGGATGCCGCCACCGGTGCGCTCGTCGTCAGCCGCAAGCGCACCACGGCAGTCTCACCGCGCAAAGGGGAGGCCGCAACCGCTTCCGACTCGCAAGCCGAGTCCAAGCCAACCGTGACCTCGAAACCCCGCACCCTGCTCGCCGCCATTGCCGGCTGGCTCGCCCTCGGCACAGGGACCTCAGCCCAATCCGTGGCCCCAGGCGTCACCCGTCCGCCGCAGGAGGAGGCGGTCGTCCTATCCCCCTTCCAGGTCAACGCCACCTCCGACGTGGGTTATCAGGCCCGCGAAACCATCGCCGGGGGCCGTCTCCGCACCGAGCTGAAGGATGTCTCCGCCCAGGTGGACGTGATGACGCAGGAGTTTCTGTCCGACCTTGGCATCAACTCCCTGGAGGACGCGCTCAGGTTCTCGCTCAACGTTGAAAGCCAGACCGACTGGTACGACCCGTCCGGCAGCGAGAATACCCTCGGCGGAAATCCGTTCAATCCCTCGGCCGGCAACCGCGCGCGAGGCCTGGCGCGCGCGAGCACTTCCGTTGGGTTTTTTGAGACCTCCGCTCCGGTCGACGGCTACAACACGGAACGCTACTCGTTCGTCGGCGGGCCCAACGCCATTCTCTTCGGCAACGGGCTGGCCGGCGGATCGATCGACACGTCCTTCAAACGCGCCGGCGTAGACAAAAACAAATACAGCGCTTCGCTCCAAGTGGACAGCGACGATGGCTACCGCGCGACGGTCGATCTGAACCAGGTCCTCAAGAAGAACTACCTCGCCGTGCGCTTCAACTCGATGAAGCAGGACCTCGCCACCAGTCGTAAACCCTCGTACGATCGGTCGGACCGGCATTTTGGCAGTGTCTCCTTTGATCCGCTGCCGAAGCTCCGCCTCCGCGGCTACTACGAGTCGGGCCTCATCAAGAAATCGCCGGTGCGTTCGACGCTCGTGCAGGACAAGGTCACGCCATATTTTGACCGCTTCCTCACCCCTGACCAGAAGGCGCGCTTCCTCGCCACGTATGATCCGTCGGTCCTCAAGGGTTTCGACAATTCGGCGCTCAACTCCTTCAACATCGGCGCCAACACCACCGCGATCACCGCCGCACTGACGGCCCAGGGCTTCGGCCCTCCCGTCGCTGGTATCCCGAATACGGATATCCTTTCCCGCTTCACCAGCTCCAGTCCGGTCCTGGTCCTCGGCGGCGCCTCGACGAGCCCGCTCCCCATCATGTCATGGAACAACACCGGGTTTCTCCAGAACGGCCCGGGGCCGTTCATCGGCGAGAATTCCGACTGGTCGTTCACCGATGGGTCCATCTACCCCACGCAAATCAACCTCGTCGGCAACGGCCTGCAGAACTCCACCCGCACCAAAATCTATGGTGCAGTCGTCGAGTTCAACCCGTTCAAGAATCTCTTCATCGAGCTCGCGAGCAATCGCGAGTTCGTCACCTACTCGTTTGTGGAGGCGCTCGGCGCGGGCGGCACGGAGCTGATGATCGACCTGAATCGCTACCTGCCCGCCCAATGGGCACCCGGTCAGCCCGCGCCCGCCCGCGTGGCCAATCCCAACTTTGGCCGCTACTACGCCCAAAGCTCCGTCGCGGGCGGCGACAATCAGCAGGAGAAAGCCGACGACCGCGTGACGGCCACCTACACCCTCGATTTCACCAGGAACAAAAACGGGACGCATTGGTTCGGTGTCCACCGTCTGTTGGGAGTCTGGACCTCGCAGATGAGTCAGCGCTTCGAGCAGGTCCGCAACGGCGCCTCCGCCGCCACCGTGATCAGCGACAACGACTTCACGGTCGCCATCGCCAACAACGTCGCCACTCCGCTCCGCTCCGCCCTCGTGGACATGACCCAGGCGAACCGCCAGCTCCAGGTGCGTCACTACCTCGGCAGCCCGACGGCGGGCGTGGGCGGCGCGCCCCACGTCGACATGAAGGTCGATGCCTGGAACTGGGGCTCCTTGGGCGTCGACGCCAGCGGCAAGCCCGTGGTCGTGGCCGGCGAGAACCTGCCCGGCGGCGGCAGCGCCTACGCCGTCAGCAACGGACGCAAGGAAACCGTGGGCAAAGTGTTCTCCCTGCAGAGTTCGTTCCTGAATAATCGCATCATCACCAGTTTCGGCCACCGTCAGGACAGCAACACCTACACGAGTTGGTTGGACCGGGGGATGCAGCCCCGCTACGACGCCAGCACCGGAGGCTATTATTTCCCGCCCTCGGCGAATGACCCCGGCAACGCGGCCTTCGCCAATGCGCCCTTCATGAGCTGGCAGGATTTCAAAAAGCTGGGACTGGCCCGAACGCAGAACCTCGCGAGCCGCCAGAAAGAGAAGCCCAAGTCGGTTTCCAAAGGCATCGTTCTCCATCCCCTGAATTGGTTCTCGCTGTTCTATAACGAATCCACGTCCGCCTACGCGGCGGAGTTCAGCCGCTTCAACCACGATGGCAGCCCCATGGCCATCGATGACGGCAGGGGCAAAGACTATGGCTTCTCGGTCTCCGCGCCCGACGGAAAATTTTCCGTGCGCGTAAACTGGTATGAAAGCACGCGGCAGGGCGGAAACTCGATCTTCCAGGGCCAGATCGCCAACGGCATGCGGTCCCTGCGCGATACGGTCTACTACATCGACAAGACCTTTTTGAACTTCAGCCCCGGGTTCGATATCTCCGGCAATCGTTACGCGTACTATCTGCAGAGCGTTCGCGACTCGAGTCTGCCGGCCAACGTCAACGCGAACACCAACTTCGTCGGCAACAATTTCCCGGTCGCACCCAATCGTGAGACTTCGGCGGTGCAGGCCGACCGGCGATCCGAGGGCGTGGAAATCACGCTCACCGCCAATCCGTTGCCCGGCCTGGCGCTCTCGCTGCGCGGGGCGAAGAGCACGACGGCCGATTCGAACGCCGGCCTGCCTTGGTTTGAGTATGCCGATGCGCGCTGGACCGACTGGGAGTCGATCGCCAATCAGCCGATCGGCGCTATCCCGGGGATGACCCAAACCATCCGGCAATACATGCAGAGCATCATCCTGCCCACGATGAGCTATATGAAGATGTCCAGCGGCATGCCGAATCCCCAGGAGCGCAAATACCGGGTGAACGTCACTGGCCGCTACGGCCTCCAGCGCGGCCCGCTCAAGGGTCTCTTCTTCGGCGGAAACTACAGCTGGCGCAGCCGGAGCATTCTCGCCTATGGCAGCCGGCCCGCCCAGGCGAAGGAAGTATATCGGGAATTCGCCGGCATCGGTGCCGGCAGCTACGACGTGCCCGACTTCGACAGTCCGCTCCGCGGCCGGCCCCTGACGTCGCTGGACGGATTCCTCGGCTACCGCCGCAAGATCGTCGACGGCCGCTACGAGTGGTCGGTGCAGTTGAACGTCCGCAACCTGCTGGATGACGACGAACTCATCCCGCAGCGCGGCTACGGCCGGAAACAGGCGGATGGAACGACGAAATTTTGGATCACCAACTACAACGTGCCGGATCCCCGCCGGTTCATCCTGACCAACACGATTGCGTTCTGAGCCGTCAGTGCTGGCCATGCCCGACGCTGCCCCGGCCTTACCCGTCCATCACGGTCAAGGGGGAACGCGGCGTCTCCGTCCCCGACGGACGCGGGTATATCATTCGCTATAAACAGGGGGCCGAACGACAGCCCGGTGGTAATACCAATCGCCCTTTGCCTTTGGACTTTAGCCGTGGCTACGAGCGCCAGCGAGTGGCCGAACGGCCACTCGCTGGCGCTCGTAGCCACGATCGATCCAGAAGTCCAAAAGCAAGGAGCGATTGGTATAACACTGCTCCCCGGCCAGCCGGTGACGATTCACCAGGTGCGGAAAAGAGGCGGCTCTGCTTCAACGGCGTTTTCTCAGTATGATCATCTCCCATCACCGCCTGTATTGGTTAACCACTGCCGCACCCGCGACAGCTCTCCTTCTAGCTCTGTGCACGCCGGTGGCGAATGCGACCACCGAGGTGGCGTCAGACTCCGCGGCCGGCGAGCCGGGGCAGTTTGCTGCGGCGGAGATTCGCCGTGAAGCCGGAGCCAAGGCAACGATGACTCCAGGTCCTGCTCAAGAGATCCGCGTTTCTCTCACCGTCGGAAAGAAAACAGGCGGCGTCGCACAGAGCTACAGCATTCGCGTGCTGAAGAAAGAGGGGAGCCGGACCATTGAGGTGAACGGTGCCGATGCCACGGGCGCCATGTATGGCGGGCTCGACATCGCGGAAGCGATTCGCACGGGGACCGTCGATGCCTTGAAGGACTCCGATCACCAGCCGCACATCGCGCAACGGGGCATCAAATTCAATATTCCACTCGATCTGCGCACGCCGAGCTACAGCGACAGCGCCGACGCCGCCCAGGCGAACATCCCCGAAATGTGGGAGCGCGATTTCTGGACGCGCTTTCTCGATGGGATGGCGCGCAATCGCTACAACGTGCTCTCGCTTTGGAGCCTGCATCCCTTCCCTTCGCTGGTGAAGGTGCCGGAGTTTCCCGAGGTCGCGTTGCACGACGTCTGGCGCACCCGCGCCACGCTCGACGACACGTTTCACTTCCACGGCACCGACATGGTCCGCCCCGCCATGCTGGCCAATCATGAGGTCGTGAAGCGCATCACCATCGACGAGAAGATCGCGTTCTGGCGCTGGGTCATGCAGCAGGCCGCCGACCGGGGCATCCGCGTCTATGTTTTCACCTGGAATGTCTTCACCTTCGGTGCCGCCGGGAAACACGGCATCACCGACGACCTGAACAACCCGATCACGAAACACTATTTCCGCGCCAGCGTGCGGGAGATGGTGAAGACCTACCCGCTGCTCGCCGGCGTCGGCATCACCGCCGGCGAAAACATGCCCAATGCCATGGCTTCCACCGCGAAGGAAGCCTGGCTCTGGGACACCTACGGCGAAGGCGTGCGCGACGGGTTGAAGGACACTCCGCAACGGCAGTTCGGACTGATCCACCGCTTCCACTGGACGGCGCAGAGCGACATCCTGAATGCCTTCAAGGATTACCCGGGCCAGGTCGAGTTCAGCTTCAAGTATTCGGTGGCGCACATGTATTCGATCACGAAACCGAACTTCATCCAACCCTTGCTGGAGAATCTCGCGCCGGGCCGGAAGACGTGGCTCACGGTGCGCAACGACGACATCTACACGTTCCGCTTCGGCGATCCGGCCTACACCCGGGACTACATCGCCAACATCCCGCCCGCGGACAAGATCGCCGGTTTCTACATGGGGCCGGACGGCTACACCTGGGGCCGCGACTTCCTCGAACGCAACCCCGCGCCCGGCCCACGCCCGCTCGTGATGGAGAAGCAGTGGTATGCGTTCATGCTCTGGGGCCGGCTGGCGTATGACCCGGCGCTCCCGGACTCGCATTTCGAGCGCGCGCTGGCGGCCCGGCATCCGTCGGCCCCGGCCCACGCCCTCTTCCGCGCCCTGCAAGGTGCCGCCCAGGTCATGCCGCTCACCACGCGCTTCTTTTGGGGCGACATCGATCTGAAGTGGTTTCCCGAAGCCTGCCTCAGCCATCCGCGCAGCAAGGGCTTCTACACCGTGCGCCATTTCATGGAAGGCATCACGATGCCGGGCTCCGACGTGCTGCCGATCCGCGACTGGCGCATCCGCCTCCTCGGCCGCAAGCCGATGGTGGAAACCACGCCTCCGGACATCGCAGCTGCGCTCGACGGCGCGGCGGCGGAGACATTCGCGGCGCTCGATGCGCTGCGTGATGCCGCCAAGCAGGACGCCGAGCTCCAGAAGAACATCAACGACTGCGAGGCGCTGGCCTGGTTGGGCCGCTACTATGCGGCGAAGATTCGCGGCGCCTGCGCGCTCGCGCTGTTTGACGCCCGCGGCGACCCATCCGAACAAGCTGCCTCGCTCCGTCACCTTGGCGACGCCCTGGCTCACTGGAAGAAATATGCCGCCGTGCGGGATGCGCACTACGTTCCCGCGCTCTATAATCGCCTCGGTTTCGTGAACATCACCGCCTTGACCGAAAACGTGGCCGCCGATGTCGACCTCGCGCGCACGTGGAAACCGGGCACGCTCAAGGACGACGGCAAACGCTCCGGCAGCGAGAAGGGCTTTCGCAAGTGAACCTGACCGTCCTGCACCCGCCTGGCTGATTTCCGCGGCATCCGCACCCCACGCCGCCGCCGGCCAGCCGATCCACCACGTCATGACTCCCGCCGCCCCCGACTCCCGGCAGAAACGCGAAATCGCCACGTCTTTCCTCAAGGGCCTCGATCTGCTCACGCTGCTCGCCCGCAACCCCGCGGGCCTCACCGTGCCCGAAATTCGTCAGCGCCTGAAGTTCCCGCGCACCTCCGTGCTCCGCATGCTTGGGACGCTGGAGCAGTTCGGCCTGATCGCGCACCAGGAAAATGTGTGGGGCACCACCGAGCGGTTTCACGATTGGTGCAACCGCGACATGTATCGGGAAATCAAGGAACGCAACCACCGCGCGCTCCACGCCATCGCCGGTGAGCTCGACGAGCTGGTCGAACTCGGCCTCGGCGAGGGTCGCGGCGTGCGCTACATCGACTGGGTGCAGGCCGCTCATCCCATCACCATCGATCCGCTCAAGAGCGCCCTCTACCCGCTCCACCGCACTGCGACCGGCAAGCTCCTGCTCTCGCAGCGGCCCGATCTGTGCGCCGGCCTGACCGATCGGCGGTTGCTCACCGAGATCGACGAGGCGCGCCGCACCGGCATCGCGTGGAATCGCCGCGAATCCGATCCCAACATCACCGCCATCGCCACCTGGGCGGGCAAAGCTTCGGCGGTGACCCCGGTGATTTGCGTGAAGTGGCCGTTCTTCCGCTTTACCGAGGCCAAAGCTCGGCAGGCGCTCGCGGCGATCCGCCGTCACCTCGGCCCGGCTTGACCGCCGTCGGGCTTCCGCGGTGCGAAAAAAACTGCCCGCAATACGGACAGAGCCGATTCCATTTTTGACCGCGTCGCGGCCGGTCGCACTTTCGGGCCACTACCCCGATGAACACCCCTTCATTCTTCACTTCGATTCGTCGCGTGACTCTCGTCGTCGCGCTCGCTGCGTTCGCCGCGGCTGTTGCCTGCGCGCAATCCGTCGCCACCGGCAGCGTCGAAGGCCGCGTGCTCAATGTCCGCAACGGCGAATACCTCGAGCGCGCCCGCGTCACGGTCGAGGGCACCGGCCTCGAAACCTTCACCGACTCCAGCGGACAATATCGCCTCACCAACGTCCCCGCCGGCCCGGCGCGCGTGCGCGTATTCTTCACGGGGCTCGATGTGCAGACGGAAGCGGTGGTCGTCACGGCCGGCGGCACCGCACAGCGCGACTTCAGTCTTGAGGCCGGCGCGCGGCGGGCCGACTCCAGATCCACCGACGGCGTCGTGAAACTGGGTGAGTTCGTCGTCGCCACGTCGAAGGAAATGGATGGCGCCGCGATCGCGATCAACGAGCAGCGCTTCGCCGCGAGCATCAAGAACGTCGTCTCCGCCGAGGAGTTCGGCGCGATCACCGACGGCAACGTGGGCGAGTTTTTCAAATATCTTCCGGGCATGAACATCAACGTCGCCGGTGGCGAGGCGCGCCAGTTCTCGATGAACGGCGTTCCCGCCGGCAACGTGCCGATCTCCGTCGGCGGCTTCGATCTCGCCGGGGCCTCGGGCTCGAGCACCAATCGCAATGTTCTGCTGGATCAGATTTCGCTCAACAACATCTCGCGTATCGAGGTGCTCCATACGCCCACGCCCGAGTCGCCCGGCATGGCGCTGGCCGGCTCGGTCAACATGGTTCCGCGCAGCGCGTTCGAGCGTTCGAAGCCCGTCTTCAATTACAGCGCCTATCTGCTGATGCGGGACAACCACCGCGAGCTTCCCTTCACGAAGTCGCCGGGCCCGCTGAACAAGAATGCCGCCAAGACCTATCCCGGCTGGGAGATGTCCTACGTCGTGCCCGTGAACAAGCGCTTCGGCTTCACGCTGTCCGCCGGCAACAGCACGCAATACACGCCGCTCGATGCCATGCAGACTTCGTGGCGCGGCGTGGGCTCCGCCACCAGCGCGCCCACGATCGTCAACGGCGCGATCACCAATCCCGGTAACTTCCCCGACACCACGCCGGACAAGCCGTACCTCACCGACTACTCCGTGCGCGACGGCGGCAAGATCAGCCGCCGCTCCTCCGCCGGCCTGACGATGGACTACAAGCTCACGCGCAACGACACCGTGTCGCTCGCGTTTCAATATGCGTTTTCCGACAAGCGGCGCAGCAACCGCACCCTGCACTTCCAAATCAACCAGGTGCTCCCCGGCGATTTCACGCCGACGTCCACCCGCAGCGCGCCGGGTCAGGCGGAGATTCGCATGGAAAACGATGCGGACGGGAAAGTCGGCACCACGTGGATGCCCACGCTCGTCTGGCGGCACGACGGACCCGTGTGGAAATCCGAGGTCGGCGCCGGCCACTCCCACTCGACCAATATCTTCAGCGATGTCGACAAGGGGTTCTTCGCCACGCCCCTCGCCCGGCGCACGGGCGTGACCATCGCGTTCGACGATATTTTCTATCTGCGTCCGCGCCGCATCACCGTGACCGCCCCCAACGGCGCACCGATCGATCCCGGTGTGCTTGACAATTACTCGCTCGCCACCGGCAGCAGCAACCAGCGCCCGTCCTCCGACCTGAAGCGCAGCGCCTACGCCAATCTGCGCCGCGATTTCGTGGTGCGCGAGGTGCCTGTCACCCTCAAGGCTGGACTCGACGTCCGTCAGCAGGTCCGTGACCTCCGTCGCAGTGCGCCCACGTTTACCTTTGTCGGGGCCGACCGACGCGCCACCACCACGCCCGCCGATCCGCTCGGCAGCGACGACCGGGCCGGTGCGGCCCTGGACGTCTTCAACTCGCAGAACACCGCGCCCTTCGGCTTCGGCCGGATTCAGTGGCTCGACAACACCCGCTTCTATTCCCTCTACCAGTCGAACCCGGAGTATTTCACGGTCGATCCCAACACTCGCTATCGGAACGAGGTGACCGGATCGCAGCACGCCGCCGAGGTGATTTCGTCCGGCTACGTCCGCGGCGACGCGGCGTTCTTCGACCGGCGGCTGAAGCTCGTCGGCGGCGTGCGCGCCGAGCAGACCAATGTCTCGGGCGAGGGTGCGCTCACCGATCCGACGCGCGCCTACCAGCGCGACGCCAGCGGTCGCATCCTGCGCAACGCCGCCGGCGCTCCGCTCCTCATGGTGCCGACGAACGCCGGCCTGGCCTACTCCCAGCTCACTTTCATCGATCGCGGCCAGCGCGCCGAGAAGGAATACCTGCGGCTCTTTCCGAGCCTGAACGCGAGCTACAACCTCCGCGAAAACCTGATCCTCCGCTCCGCCTTCTACACCTCGGTGGGCCGGCCCAACTTCAATCAATACGCCGGCGCCCTCACGCTGCCCGACACCGAAAACACGCCCAACGCCAGCAACGCCAACAGTCGAATTGGGGTGAACAACGCCGGCATCAAGGCCTGGAGTGCGAAGACGACCAAAGTGCGGCTCGAGTATTATTTCGAGCGAGTCGGCAATCTCTCCGTCGGGGCGTGGCGCCGCGATTTCGAGAATTTCTTCGGCAACGTCACCTTCCCCGCGACGCCAGAGTTCCTCGCGCTCTACGATCTCGATCCGGCCACCTACGGCGCCTATCCGGTGGCCACGCAGTATAATGTCCCGACCACCGTGCGGATGACCGGCCTCGATTTCGAATACAAGCAGGCGCTCACCTTTCTCCCGCACTGGGCGCGTGGCGTGCAGGTCTTCGCCAACGCGAGCATCGTCCGCACGCAGGGCGACGCGGCGTCGAACTTCGACGGTTTCACCCCGCAGACCTACAACTGGGGCGTGAGTCTCTCTCGTCCGAAATTCACTCTCCGCGGCAATTGGAACTACCGCGGCCGTCAGCGCGGCGCCGTGGTCACCGGCCGCAGCATCGAGCCCGGCACGTATAACTGGAATGCCAAGCAGCTCTACGTGGACCTGCAGGCAGATTACACCTTCACCCGGAAGCTGGCCCTGTTTGCGGCCATCCGGAATTTCGGCGATTCCGCTCCGACCGATAACAAGATCTTCGGCCCCAGCACGCCGAGCCAGGCGCGCTTCCGCAGCCGTGAAGAAGTCGGGGCGCTGGTCACATTCGGCATCAAAGGCACGTTCTGACGCCTGCCGTCGTTTCACCCCGCCCGCGAGCAGTGTCGCGCTTGTTCGCGCTCACCTCCCTCCGGCGTGGCCTCGGAAACGGGCAAGGACTCCGCAAATGAGATTTTCTCCAAACCGTAGACACCCACTCAAATTTGGAACCATGAACCCCCACCCTCGCACGCTCCTTGCCGCCTTCGCAGGCTGGCTCTCGGCTACGATCGCCGTTGTGGCTCAAACCACGCCCGCCCCAACACCTACTCCTCTTTCATCGAAGGCTGAAACCGTCCAGTTGTCGCCGTTCGAGGTCTTGGCCGACAAGGACAACGGCTACCGTGCGAACGGCACGCTCGCCGGCACGCGCCTACGGACCGATCTGAAGGACGTCGCCGCGTCCGTCTCGGTCATCACCAAGGATTTCATGAACGACCTCGGTGCCACCAACCTCGCCGAACTCCTCGTCTATACGACTGGCACGGAGGTCTCCGGGCTCGGGGGCAACATGTCGAGCTTTGACGTCAGCGCCGGCGGCGTGGACCCGGAGCAAGTGAACCGCCAACCCGCGTCGATCGTCCGCATCCGCTCCATCGGCTCGGGCACGAGCGGCTCCGATCAGGCGCGCGACTTTTTCACCACCGAAATTCCTTCGGATGGCTACAACATCGATCGCGTCGAAATCAACCGCGGCCCCAACGCCATGCTGTTCGGGCTCGGGTCGCCCTCGGGTGTCGTCAACGCCTCGCTCATCAAGGCCAATCCGCAGAAAAACGCGTCCTCGGCCGAGTTCAGATACGGGCGCTTCGGCAGCATGCGCGGTTCGTTGGACCACAATCAAGTGCTGCTCAAGAATCAGCTCGCCCTCCGTTTTGCCACGCTCTCGGGCGATCAGAAGTTCATGCAGAAGCCGGCCTTTGATCGGAACGAGCGCTACTATGGCACCGCCACCTACAAGCCGTTTGCCACCACCACCGTCAAGGTGAGCGTGGAGCACGGGAATCGCGTCACCAACAAGCCCGAGAACTGGCTCCCGAACAGCCTGATCGGGAATTGGATTGCCATGGGGAAGCCCACTTACGATCCGACGACGGCGCGCCTGTCGTTCCTCGGCACTCCGCCGTCCGTCTTGCTGGCGAACGGCACGCTGAATCCGTTTTTCCCGGGCTCAGTCGCCACCGTAAACGGAGTTCCCAATACCTTCAATGGCGGCCGAAACGGCACCCTGACCAGCACGTTGACCGACGCCATCTACGTCGTGAACGAAAACCCCAATGTGCGCTCCCTCGGCATCACCGGCTACAAGGAACGGGGCGTCATCGGGTTCGAGTTCAACAATGGACGGCTCCATCCCAATTTCATCACGACGCCAAACGCCGCGGATCCCCTGGTGAGCGACGCCATGGTGGGCATCGGCAGCGCGCAGGATTTTCTCCGCCGTCTGAAGACGGGCCTGACGAGCGCGCCCACCGCCGCCAATTGGACGCCCACCAACATGACCTACAATTTCTGGAAGACGCCGCGCTACGTCGATACCGCCGTCTATGACTACTTCACCCAGTTGATCGAAGGACCCAACAAACAGGAGCGTTCGCGGTGGAAGACCTACAATGCCACGATCGAACAGCGCCTCGGCTCCCGCGCGGGCGTGGAGTTCGCCGCCGACTGGCAGTATATGGACGCGGCGTTCAACAACCCCAGCAACTACATCATCAACGTCGACATCAACACCAAGCTGCTCGACGGCACAACGAATCCGAATTTCGGCCGGCCTTTCACCAATGCAGTCGGTTGGGCCCAGTCCGAGACGCGCGATCGCAAGGGCGCCCGCGTCACCGGCTACTACGATCTGGATCTTCGGCCTCACGCTCGGGGCTGGCTGAGCAAGGTCCTCGGCCGGCATGTCTTCACCGGCAACATCAGCTCGGCGGACTTTTTCATCCAATCCTTCGGCGGTCGCCCGCTCTACAGCGGCACCGACTACCTCGATTCGGAACAGGCCAGCAATGCCGGCACGACGGCCACGGTGAACCGCGCCTTTTCGGCCGACAAGCGCGCCGTCTGGCAGTTCAACTACATGGGGCCCTCGTTGGTCGGCTCGGTGGACGGACGGAACGCCGGGGTCCAGAACACGCGCGTGAATACGAGCGCTCATGGCTCCAATTCCATTCTCACCCGCTACTATCAATCGCCGGTCATCAATTCCCAGGCACCGGCGCAATGGCAGGACAAGGCCTTCAACACGTATCGCAATGCCAGCGACTGGGACTTCCAAGACGGCAATGGCCAATACACCCTCAGCCGCCGAAGCAGCAAATCGCTCTCCAAGGTGATCATCGCCAACAGCCGTCTGTTGGACGACAATCTGATCACGACGCTCGGCTGGCGCAGCGATGACTTCAAGGCCTACGATGCCGGCGCGCCCAACCGCGACCCGAACAGCAATGTCACGCTCACCGACTACAAGAATTGGCCGCTCGTGCAGGCAGTCCATTCGAAGGTCAACACGTTCAACTACGGAATTGTCGGGCACGCCCCGCGATCGTTCCTCGAGAAAGTACGCGTCGTCTCCGACGCTTCGCTCACCTACAACAGGTCCGACAACAGCTCGCCGACGAGCCCGCGGACCGGTCTGGATGGCAAGGTGATTGCGGCACCGACGGGACAAACCAGGGAGTTCGGCGGCCGCCTGGCCTTGTTCAAGGGCAAGCTCGAACTGCGCGTCATCAATTTCGAGACCACCGCCGCCAACTCGACCAACAGCAATCTGCGCAACCCGCAAAATGCCATCCAGCGTCAGGTCAACACCACCTACCTGAACATCGCCGCCGGCAGCGCGAACCGCGTTTACACGGATCCGCAGCCCTACAACACCGGATTGCCCAACACCCCGGGCGCGGTCGAGGCCCTCAAGGCGTGGAACGACTTTTTCACCGCCCCGTTTGGGAGACAGTTCCTCGACACGTTTCTCTACAAGAACGTCGGCACGACCGCGCAGACGCATGATGATCGGGTGGACACGGTGGTCTCCACGTCCGATGTCGTCGCCAAAGGCTGGGACTACGAATTGATCTACAACCCGACCAAGAGCTGGCGGATTGCTGCCAACGCGTCGCAATCGGTCGCGATCCGCAACAACACCGGCGCGGCGCTCAACGAATTCGGCGATCGCATCACCGAACTCATGCGGGGACCGGCCGGAAATATTCCCCAAGGCACCAACTCGACCTCCGCGCTCCGCGACCAATTCGCGCAGCAGGTCGTCGACATCAGAAAGGAACTCGCGCTGGACGGCAGCCCTTCCCCGGAAGCGCGCAAGTGGCGTTTCAATCTCGTCTCCAACTACACCGTTCCCGAGGGCCGGCTGAAAGACGTGAAGTTCGGCGGGGCCATCCGCTGGCAGGACAAGGTCGCGATCGGCTACCCGGTCATCAATGCGCCTTCGGGCGTCGTGACCTTCAATCCCATCAACGATGTGAAGCACCCCTACTACGGTCCGACTGAAACCAACTACGACGCCTGGATCGGCTATTCTCGCCGGATCCGGCACGACATCAAGTGGTCGATGCAGCTCAACGTGCGCAATCTCGGGGTGAACCGGAAACTCATTCCGGTGGCAGCCCAACCCGACGGCAGCATCGCCGTGAACCGGATCGCCGAACCGATGACGTGGACCCTCAGCAACAAGTTCGACTTCTGAGGACGCGTCCAACCCCGCCTTGGCGAATTCACGCCTTGGCGGGGACCGCCTTGACGGCGAGGCAGAACCGGCGAGCCGACTCCCCGCCGGCCACGCGTTCTGCGACCATAGCCCGCCAGGATTAGTCAAAGCCACCGAACCCCAAACCACCCCAACCCCATGAAATCGCCCCGCACCGAACTCCGCGATGTCGCCGGCTCGATTTCGGTCATCACCAAAGATTTCATGAACGACCTCGCGCCGAACAACCTCGAAGACCTGCTCACTTACACCGCCGGCACGGAGGTCGATGGCGTCGCCGGTGATTTCAGCGCATCCGGTTTCAATTCCGGTGGCTTCCAGGAATTCACCCATGCGATGCGCGGCACCCCGAGCAACCCGCGCGTCCGTGGTCTCGGTGCCGCTGACCAGAGCGCCCAGCCGGACGGCACGATTGCCAGCGCGCGCATCTCCACCCCGCAAACCTGAATGCTGACAAACACACTCGAATTCCGATCCGGTCCTCCAGCGCGAAGGAGCGTTCTCCTGGGCAGAGAAGGACTCTGAACGGAAGAGGGTTCCTTTTGCCTGATCAAGACGACGGCGACTCACCCGAGCGCCGCCACTTTCATCTTCCATGAAAAAAAATTGGCTCATTCCGATTGGTCTGACCGTGCTCGCGCTCACGTTGGCCACGCGGGGAAGTGGCGCGGTGGACTACACGCGCGACGGCGGCCCCATGGACTTCGGCACCGCGGAGCTCGAGGGGGCGCTGCGTATGCGCGCAGCGCAGACCCGCGTCGTGTTGTCGGTCGCAGGCGGCGGCGCGCCGGAAAGTTTCCGCGTGCGGGTGCGCGGCGAGGGCGCGGCGCGCGAGATCCAGATCGAGGGCGCGGATGCGGCCGGCGCCATGTACGGCGCGATGGAGGTCGCCGAAACGATCCGGCTTGGCGGGCCCGCGGCCGTGCAGGATTTGGAAAGGACGCCGCACCTCCGCGTGCGCGGAATGAAATTCAACGCCCCGCTCGACGCGCGGACGCCGAGCTATTCGGATCCCTCCGATGCGGCCCAGAAGAACATCGCGACGATGTGGGACGCGTCGTTCTGGCGGGAGCTGATCGACCGGCTGGCCCGCGATCGGTTCAACCTTGTCACGCTCTGGAGCCTGCATCCGTTTCCCTCGCTCGTGAAGGTGCCCGAGTATCCGGACGTGGCGCTCGCGGATGTGCAGCGATCGACGGTGGCGTGGAAGGAACACTACACCCTGCAAGCCATGGGCCTCGACGCACCGGAGATCCTCGGGAAAACCGAGACGCTCCGCCGCCTGACGATCGACGACAAGATCGCGTTCTGGCGCGACGTGCTGCGCTACGGGAAGTCCCGCAACGTGCGCTTCGCGATCGTGACCTGGAACGTCTTCACCAACGGCATCGATCCCGCGCGCGGCCTGCCGCCGGACTGGAAAAACGAGGCAACGGCCGATTACTTCCGCCGCAGTGTCGCCGCGCTGCTGCGCACCTATCCGGACTTGGCGGGCGTCGGCGTGACCGCTGGCGAGAACATGGTGGGCGCGACTGCACCCGAGAAAGAAGCGTGGCTGGCCAGGACCTACGGGCAGGGCGTGCTCGATGTCCTGGCGGAGCAGCCGGAGCGGCGCGTGCTGTTCGTCCACCGCCAGCACGAAGCCGGCGCGGCGGAGATCGCGCGGCATTTCGGCGCGTTGCTCGACCACCCGCGCGTCGATTTCACCTACAGCTTCAAATACGCGGAGGCGCACGCGCTGGCGGTGACCCGGCCGCGGTTTCACGAAAAATATCTCACGGACCTCGGCGGACGGGACACGATGTGGACGCTGCGCAACGACGACGTGTATCACTTCCGCTGGCACGCGCCGGATTTCGTGCGCGACCTGGTGCGCGGGCTGCCGGCCGGGCCGACCCGGGGCTTCTACTACGGCTCGGACGGACACGTGTGGGGGCGGGATTTCCTCGACGCCAACCGCCCCGAGGATGCGCCGCGCCCGCTCGAACTGGAGAAACATGCGTGGCATTGGCGCCTGTGGGGCCGCCTCGGATACGATCCGGGGCTGGACAACACGCGGCTGACGGCGCTGCTCCAGGAGCGGTTTCCCGCGGCGGATGCGCGCGTCCTTTTCACCGCCTGGCAGGATGCCTCGCTCGTGCCGACGACGGTGACGGCCTTTCACTGGGGCCCGCTCGACTTCCATTGGTATGTCGAGGCCTGCCAGGGCCGGCCCGAGCAGGGACAGACGCCGACGGGCTTCCACGACGTGAACCGCTTCATCTCGCTGCGCACGCATCCGGCGTCGGGCATGGTGTCGATTCCGGACTACGTGAAAAATCCCCGCGCGACCGGCACGACGCCGCCGCAGGTCGCGGCGCAACTCGACGCACTCGCCACGAGTGCGCTGGCCGGAGCCGATCGCTTGCAAGCTGCGGCTGGCTCGGACGCGGAGTTGCGCGCCAACCTGGAGGACATCCGGGCGCTGGCGTATCTGGGAAAATACTACGCGCACAAAATCCGGGCCGCGCTCGCGCTCGCCCAACAACGTGCCGCCCACGACCCGGCGCGACAGAAGCTGCTGGCCGACGAACTCAATCGCGCGGCCCAGGCCTGGCGGCTCTACGGCGCGACGGCCGTGACGCAGTATCGCAATCCCCTTTGGACGAATCGCGTGGGGCACGTGGACTGGCGCCAGACGTTTTACAGTGTGCTCTATGACCTGACGATCGTCGGCGCGACGGCCGCAGTCCCGGCCATCGCGCCGACGCCCGGCGGCACGATTCTCGAAGCCGAAGACGCGGTCGCAGGTGACGCGCAGCAGCCGTTGCACACCGAAGCCGCCGGCTATACGGGCCGTGGCTACCTTGAGTTTTCTCACACGCTCGATCCGCGAAAGGTGGTGTGGACCTTTGATGCGCCCAAGGACGGGCGCTATGCCTTGGAATTCCGCTATGCGATCCGGCGCGGGCTGGTCACGGAATCCGACCTGACCGTAAACGGCGTCACCATGCCGCTGATACTGTGGCCCACGGGCGGCGGCAACTCCTGGGCGTGGGACCGAAAGATCGTGACGCTTCGTCGCGGCGCCAACCGGATCGAGTTGCGCCCCGGCGCAGTCGTGAATCTTGACCACCTCAACGTACTCCCGTGGGGACCATGACTGAACAGGAACCATTTCTCGCCATGACCGATCGAATTCCACAGGGCGGCCTGCAGGTCGCCACCGTCCTCCACGATCTGCTCTCCCAGCGCATCTGTCCCGGCACGGGGCTCGCGCCCGAATCGATCTGGGCCGCGCTGGAAAAAATCGTCGCGGACCTCGCTCCGCGGGTCCGCGCCCTGCTCGCCCAGCGCGACGACTTGCAGGCGAAGATTGACGGCTGGCACCGGCAGCAGGCGGGCACGCCGCATGACGCGGCCGCCTACCAGAACTTTCTCGGCGAGATCGGCTATCTCCTGCCGGAAGGCCCGGACTTCTCCGCCACGACTGCCAACGTGGACGCCGAGGTCGCTCTGATCGCCGGGCCGCAGCTCGTGGTGCCTGTCACCAACGCCCGCTATGCACTCAACGCCGCCAACGCGCGCTGGGGCAGTCTCTACGATGCGCTTTATGGCACGGACGTGATTCCCGAAAACGACGGCTGCGAAAAGTCCGGCGGTTACAATCCCACCCGCGGCGCGAAGGTCATCGCGTTCGCCCGAAAATTTCTGGATCAAGCGGCACCGCTCGCCAGCGGCAGTCACGCGGACGCCACGGGTTATGCGGTGAACGGGGGCAAGCTCTCCATCCAACTTGCGAAGGGTGCCATCACCCCGCTCGCCGACGCCGCGAAATTCGCGGGTTACACCGGGGAACCCACCGCGCCGAAATCCATTCTCCTCGTAAACCACGGGCTGCATTTCGAAATCCAGTTCGACCGCACCCACACCATCGGGCAGACCGACGCGGCGGGCATCAAGGATGTCGTGCTGGAATCCGCCCTCACCACGATTCAGGACTTCGAGGACTCCGTGTCGGTCGTGGACGCGGCGGACAAGTTCCAGGCCTACGCCAACTGGCTCGGGCTGCTGCAGGGGGATCTGTCCGAGACGTTCGTGAAGGGCGACAAGCCGCACACGCGCACGCTCAACCCGGACCGCACTTACACCCGCCCCGATGGCGGCCGGCTCACCCTGTCCGGGCGCAGCGTGCTGTTCGCGCGGAATGTCGGGCATCACATGTTCACCGATGCCGTGCTCGATCGCGACGGCCGGGAAACCCCCGAAGGGTTCCTCGACGCGCTCTTCACCGCCCTGATCTCGCTCCATGATGTGAAGGGCCTGTCCCGCCTGCGGAATTCCCGCGCGGGCAGCATCTACATCGTGAAGCCCAAGCTGCACGGGCCGGACGAAGTCGCGTTGACCTGCGAACTCTTCAGTCGGATCGAGGACGCCCTGGGCTTGCCGCGCTTCACGATCAAGGTCGGCATCATGGACGAAGAGCGACGCACCACGATCAATCTCAAGGAGTGCATCCGCGCCGCGAGAGAGCGCGTGGCCTTCATCAACACCGGCTTCCTGGATCGCACGGGCGACGAGATCCACACCAGCATGGCCGCGGGCGCGGTGGTGCGGAAGAACGCGATGAAATCGCAGCCCTGGATTCTCGCCTACGAAGCTTGGAACGTGGACAACGGCCTCGCCTGCGGCCTGCGCGGTCGCGCCCAGATCGGCAAAGGCATGTATGCGATGCCCGATCTCATGGCTCAGATGGTGGCGACCAAAAGCGCCCACCCGAAAGCCGGCGCGAACACCGCGTGGGTGCCGTCTCCGACCGCCGCCACGTTGCACGCGTTGCACTATCATGAGGTCAACGTGGCGCAGCGTCAGGAGGAGATCGCCCAACGGCCGCGCGCCAGTCTCGCCGCCATCCTCACGCTGCCGCTGCTCGGCACCGCGAAACCCACTGCGGCGGAGATCCAGCAGGAGCTCGACAACAACTCCCAGAGCATCCTCGGCTACGTCGTGCGGTGGATCGATCAGGGCGTGGGCTGCTCGAAGGTTCCCGACATCAGCGACGTCGGTCTCATGGAAGACCGCGCCACGCTCCGCATCTCCAGCCAGCACATCGCCAACTGGCTGCGCCACGGCATTTGCACCGAGTCACAGGTCACGGAGACGCTGCAGCGCATGGCCGCCATCGTGGATCGCCAGAACGCCGGCGACGCAAACTACCGTCCCATGGCGCCGCGCTTCGATCAAAGCACCGCCTTTCAAGCCGCGTGCGACCTCATCTTCAAGGGCGGCGCGCAGCCCAACGGCTACACCGAATTCATTCTCCACGCCCGCCGCCGCGAGGTGAAGACGCGCAGCGCGAAATCATCGCAATGAGAAAACTGGAATCGATGAGCACCAACAAACCACAAGTCCCGACCTACGGACCTTCCATCACGCTGGAGCAGGCACGAACACTATCCGCCGCCGCCCAACAAAACGCCCGGCAGAACGGCTGGCTGATGGTCGTGGCGATCATGGACGCGGGTGGTCATCTCGTGCTGCTCGAGCGCATGGACCAAGCCCAGTTCGGCAGCGTGCAGGTCGCGCAGGACAAGGCGCGGTCCGCCGTGGCGTTTCGTCGGCCGACCAAGGCGTTTCACGACATGGTCGCCGCCGGCGGCGAGGGGCTGCGCATGCTGGTCATGAGCGGGGCCGTGCCAATCGATGGCGGACTACCGATCATCATCAACGGAGCGGTCGTCGGCAGCATCGGTATTTCCGGCGGCACGAGTGCTCAGGACGGGCAGGTCGCGCAGGCCGGGTTGGCCGTCTTGGCCCATTGACCTCTCAAAAGTCCACGACTCATCCGCTGCGACCAACCACGATGCCTGAGCTCACTCCTGAAAAACGATTCCTCCGGGGACCCGTCTATGTGTTCCTCGGTCTTGGCTTCCTCGCCATGTATCTGGGAGTGATGCCCACGGGCATCATTGGCGCGGCCTGTTTACTCCTGCCACTGGCGCTCGTCCTCGAACCACTGGGCGAGCGCACTCCGATCCTGAAGGACTACCTGGGCGGCTCGCCGCTGCTGCTCATTTTTCTCGGTGCCGCGTTGGTGCACTTCAAGATTCTCACCCCGCCGGTGGTGGCGTCTTTCGGTAGCTTCATGAAGGAAACCGGCACCAACTTCCTCGACTTCTTCATCTGCAGTCTGATCACCGGAGCCATCTTCGGCATTCATTCCAGGATGCTGGTCAAAGCCGGCCTGCGCTACGCTGCTCCGGTCGCGGGCGGTGTCATCGCCAGTTGCGCACTGCTCGCGCTGGTGGGCGTCATCTTGGGTCGCGGCTGGGCGGAATTGGTGCTGAACATCGGCTTTCCCATTCTCGGCGGCGGCATGGGTGGAGGCGCGGTGCCGATGGCGAAGGTCGTCAATAGCATCACGGGGCAAGACATGAAGCAGGTCATGTCGATTTTCGTTCCAGCTGTGGTGCTGGGCAATGTCTTCTCGATCATCGCCGCGGCCTTGCTCAATCGGCTGGGTGGATGGTTCCCCGCTCTCAGCGGCAACGGTGAGCTGATGAAAGACGCCTCGCTCGTGCAGGAAGAACCGAAAGTTGATTTTTCGCCCGCCAATCTGCTGATCGGTGCGGCGGTCGCCTGCGGCTTTTATGCCTTGGGAAAAGTGCTCAACCACTTCGTCCCCTCGGTGCATAACCTCGCCTGGTTGGTCGTCGCCGTGGCGTTGGCCAATATCTCGGGCCTGCTCCCGGCCTACCTCATCAGCGCCTGCTACTCTTGGTTCAAGGCCGTGGTGAAAGCCTTCGTCGGCATCGTGCTGCTGGCGATCGGCGTTGTCTTCACGGACTTGGGCGAAGTCGCCCAGTCCATCACGCCACATTATGTTTTCCTCTGCGCGGTCGTGGTGATCGGAGCGATCCTCGGGGCCGGACTGGTCGGGCGACTGGTGGGATTTTATTTTATCGAGTCGGCCCTCACGGCCGGACTTTGCATGACGAATATGGGCGGCACCGGCGATGTCGCCGTGCTCTCGGCCGCGAAGCGCATGCAACTGATGCCGTTCGCCCGCCTCTCCACCAGCATCGGCGGCGCGTTGATCATTTTTCTGTGCGGCCTCCTGGCCTCCTCCATGCAGGGAGCCCGCTGAACAGGTCATCCGACCAACCCATTCTCTCCCTATGCCAAAATTCGCCGCCAACCTCACGATGCTCTTCACCGAGGCGCCCTTCATGGAGCGCTTCGCTCTGGCCCGCGCGGCTGGCTTCAGCCACGTCGAATACTTGTTCCCGTATCCGTTCAAAGCCGCGGACCTCAAAGCCGAGCTCGACAAACACGGACTGAGCCAAGTCCTCTTCAATCTTCCGGCGGGAGACTGGGCCGCGGGCGAACGCGGCATCGCCGCCCTGCCCGGCCGCAGCGAGGAGTTTCGCGCCGGCGTGTCCAAGGCCATCGAATACGCCCGGGTTCTCGGCGTGAGCCGCCTGAACTGCCTCGCGGGCAAACGCCTCGCCGGGCCCAGCGACGACGAACACGGGCGGACGCTGGTGGAAAACATCCGCTTCGCCGCCACCGCGTTGGCGACCGCCGGCATCGAGCTCGTGGTGGAGCCGATCAATCACTTCGACATCCCCGCCTTCTTCATCAACCGCATCGATCACGCCCTCCGCCTCATCGACGAGGTCGGCCTCCCCCATGTCCGCGTGCAATACGACTTCTATCACGCGCAACGCGAGGAAGGCGAACTCACCGGCAATCTCCTCAAGCACCTTGCCCGCATCGGCCACATCCAGATCGCGGACAATCCCGGACGACATCAACCGGGCACCGGCGAGATCAACTTCCCCTTTATTTTCCGCCAGCTCGACGAATGTGGTTATGCCGGCTGGGTCGGCCTTGAATACATCCCCAAGCCCAATTCCGCCGCATCGTTCGACTGGATGAAGACCATGGCCTCGTCCACTTAAGCGCCTGCTCCCCGCATCACTCCCGCATCCAGCCAGATTTCAGCCCACACTCTCACTATGAAAATCGGATTCATCGGACTCGGCATCATGGGCAAGCCCATGGGCCAAAATATTCTCAAGGCCGGCTACAAACTCGTCGTTTGCAGCCGCAACGCCGCCTCGGTCGCCGAGCTGACCGCCGCTGGCGCCACCTCTGCGGCGACGCCCAAGGAGGTCGCCGCACAGGTTGATGTTGTCATCACCATGCTGCCCAATTCTCCCGAGGTGAAAGCAGTCGTCCTCGGTGCGAACGGCGTGATCGAGGGTGCCCGGCCCGGCTGCATCGTCGCGGACATGAGTTCCATCGCCCCACTTGCGAGTCGCGAGATCGCCGCCAGCCTGGCGGCCAAAGGCATCGAGATGCTCGACGCGCCCGTCAGCGGCGGCCAGCCCAAGGCCATCAGCGGCACGCTCTCCGTCATGGTCGGCGGCAAGCAGGAGATCTTCGATCGCTGCGTGCCCGTTTTCAAGTCGATGGCAGCCTCCGTGGTGCGGGTCGGCGACATCGGTGCCGGCAACATCGCCAAACTGGCCAATCAAGTCGTGGTCGCGCTCAACATCGCCGCCGTATCCGAAGCGCTGGTACTCGCCGCCAAAGCCGGCGCCGATCCGGACCTCGTGTATCAAGCCATCCGCGGCGGCCTGGCCGGCAGCACCGTGATGGACGCCAAGGCGCCCCTGATGCTCGACCGCAAATTCAATCCTGGTTTCCGAATCAACCTTCACATCAAGGATCTCGCCAACGCGCTCGACACGTCGCACGAGGTCGGCGCGCCCCTGCCGCTCACGGCCTCCGTGATGGAGATTCTCCAAACGCTCAAGCACGACGACCACGGCAACTCCGACCACGGCGCGATCGTCCGCTACTTCGAAAAATTGGCGAAGATCGAACTCAAACGCGCCGCGCCCTAGCGAGAGCCGCCCACCCTCAGCCGGTCACGCCTGCGGAAGTTTCGTCCGCGCCTTACCCATGAAAATCACCGTCAAAAAACTCGGCCTACTCCTCCTGGGGTCCGCCGTCCTCGGTCATGCCGGGGTCTCCCTTTTGCCCGCCGACTCGGCGCCCTTGACGTTTGCCGCCGCGGAAATCGAACACGCGGTGAAAGTCTCCCAAAGGCCCGCGCCCGACGTGGCGATCAGCGTGGTCGCCGGCGCGGCCCAGAGCTACCGCATCGAGCGGGACGGCGCGAAGGTGCGCGTGATCGGCGGCGATGCCACCGGCGCGATGTATGGCGGGCTCGACATCGCCGAAGCGATTCGCACCGGCACATTCGATTCGTTGCAGAACTCCAACCACCAGCCGCACATCGCGCAACGTGGCATCAAGTTCAACATTCCCCTCGACAAGCGGCAGCCCAGCTTCGACGACAACGGCACCTCGGGTCAGGAGAACTTCCAGCACGTCTGGGATATGGCTTTCTGGAAGGACTACCTCGATACGATTGCGCGGCAGCGATACAATGTGCTGAGTCTCTGGAACCGGCATCCGTTTCCCACGCTGGTCAAAGTGCCCGGTTACGAAGCCGTGGCCCTCGACGATGTCTACAACAAGAAGGGCCAGCTGATCAAAAAAATGCCCCATGCCGAGAAGGTGAAGTTCTGGAACGAGGTGATCGCCTACGCCCAGGACCGCGGCATCGAGGTGTGGTGGTACGTCTGGAACATTCACGTCTACGGCACGGAGGAGACCCACTACGGCCTCACCGACAGCCCGGACAATCCGATCACCAAGGACTATATCCGCAAGTCAGTCACCCAACTGTTCCTCACCTATCCGAAGCTCAAAGGCCTCGGCATGTGCCCGGGAGAACACTTCGGCGACAAGAACAAGGACCACGACTTCAAGGAACAGTGGTGCTGGGACGTCTACGGCGAGGGCATCCTCGACTACAAGAAGATCAATCCCCAACGCGAAATCGGATTCATCCACCGCTACTGGCTCACGGATTTCAAGTACATCGGCCACCGCTTCGAGAAGCTCACCGATGGCTACGACCTCGAATACAAATACTCCCGGGCCCGCCTCTATTCCGCGCCCAATCCGCCGTTCGTCAAAAAAGACATCCTCGACGCCACTCCGGCCGGAATGAAGACCTGGTGGAATCTCCGGAACGACGACATCTTCCTCGTGCGCTGGGGCGATCCGGACTATGTGAAACAAACGGTGCTCAATTTCCCCGGCAACGGCCGGACCGCCGGGTATGTGTTGGGCTCGGACCGATTCTGCTGGGGCCGCGAGAGCGCCAGCAAGACGCCCAGTTCACCCCGCCAGCTGGAGAACGAGAAGCACTGGTATTCCTTCATGCTCTGGGGTCGCCTGGGCTACGATCCACAGACTTCACCGCAGTTGCTCAAAGGCCTCATTGCGGAGCGTCTCAAGACCACGCAGGGCGCGGAGCTCTACGACACCTGGCAGGCCGCCTCCCGGATCATTCCCCTGGTAAACCGCACCCGCTACGTCCCGTGGGACTACATGTGGTGGGTGGAAGGCTGCCGCGGCAACCTGCTCGACAAGAGTATCCAGGGTTTCCACACGGTGAACATCTTCCTGGACAAGCGGTGGGGAGGAATGGACGGCACGAAGCACATCGGCCTCCACGAGTACGTGGTCGAGGGCAGGACGGCCGGGATCACCCCGCTCGCGTCCGCCGATCAACTCGATGCGCTCGCGGGCGAAGCCTTGAAGGGCGCCGCTGAAATCAAGGACGGCGGGAATGCTGAACTCCGCGAAACGCTGGGCGACATCCGCACCCAGGCGCGGCTCGGCCACTACTACGCCGCCAAGATCCGCGGCGCCGTGTCCGTGGGCCTTTTTCGCAAGACCGGCGAGGCCCGGCATCAGACCGAGGCCGTCGCCCACCTCGAAAAAGCGCTCGCCGCGTGGCACGACTACGCCAGGGAGCTCGATGCCCACTACACCAACAAGCTCTTTATCGCCGGACAGAAAACCTTCGATTGGTTCGATGACTCAGGCCCCAGAGCAGACATCGAAATTGCCCGCAAAGGCAGCCCTTGAGCCCGGCATGATCGCCCGCCACTCGATTCCCAAGTGCCAGTGCCGGCCCCTGCTCGCGGGGCCCGGCCGGGCGGCGCCTGCGACCGATGCGCGATCGACGCCCGTGTTCCTCGAGCCGGGAACCCCGGGTGGTGAGGTCACGGATACATCCGCTCAGCAGGCGACGCGGCTGGCGTGGTGCGGGCGGCGCAGCGGATCGAGACGCACTCGGGACCCGCGGGTGGCAGACGTTCCCGCTGAAAATGCCCGGGCCGAGCGGGGCACAGCGTCCGGGGCTTATCCTCGTTGATGTTTCAGTCGAATCTCATCCCAACCAAGCTTCATTCCATGTCCGCCTCCCGCCTCCCCATTTTCGCTTCAACCCGACGCCATTTCCTGCGGGCCGCCGGCATCACCCTCGCGCTGCCACTGCTGGAGTCCCTCGGCGGACGCGTCTTTGCCCAAGGTTCGGCCATCAGCACCCTGCCGGGGAAAGGCGTCGGCGCGACTCGGCCCAAACGGATGGTGTGCGTCGGAAACATGCTGGGGTTTCACCCGCCGGCGTTTTTTCCCACGACCGCCGGCACCGGCTACGACCTGCCGACCGACCTCGAATTTCTCCGACCGCACCAGAAGGATCTCTCGATTTTCTCGGGGCTCGATCACGGCGTGAAGGGCGGGCACTTTGCAATCAGTTCCTTCCTCAGCGGCGTGCGCACGGCCGATGCGAAGGGCATGCCCGAGGGCAATCTCACGCTGGATCAGCGGGCGGCGGAGACGATGGGGGGCGCGACGCGCTTCCCTTCGCTAGCGCTCGGTTCTGAGAGCGGGATTCATGGCGGCTGCCTCATGTCCTGGACGCGCAGTGGCACGCGGGTGCCGCCCATCAGCACGCCGCGCGAGCTGTTCCGGAAGCTGTTTGTCTCGGAAAGCGCGGCGCGACTCTCAGCGTCTGTGGACCGGCTCGATCTCAAGGGCTCGATCCTCGATGCGGTGCAGGGCGATGCGAAATCCCTCGAACGTCAGCTCGGCCAGCGCGACAAGGAAAAGCTGGACGAATACTTCACCTCGGTCCGCGACGTGGAAAAGCAGATTGAATTGCGCCGCCAATGGGCGCACGTGCCGAAGCCCGATCCGAAAATGAAGGAGCCTGAGAACAAGAGTTTCGTCTCCGACCTCCCCGTGATGTATGACCTGATCGCGCTGGCGCTGCAGACGGACTCCACGCGCATCGCGACGTTTGAGATCGGCGGGGACTTCGAAGCGTCGGCCTTCGGATTGAACGGCGGCTATCACGCGTTCTCGCACCACGGCCAGCGCCCCGAGGCGATAGCCGCTCTCATCAAGATGGAGCGTTACCAGGTTGAGCAGTTCGCCCGCTTTCTGGCCAGGCTCGGATCCATCCAGGAAGGCACCGGCACGCTGCTGGATCACTCGATGGTTCTCTTCGGCAGCGGCATGGGCAACGCCAACGCGCATACGAACGGCAACCTCCCCATCATCCTCGCCGGCGGCGGATTCAGGCACGGCGAGCACAAAGCCTATCCGGCGACGGGCCCCGGCCGCCAGCCCTTGTGCAACCTCTACGTGTCGATGCTGCAGCGCTTCGGCATCGAAACGGCAAAATTCGGCACCAGCACCGGCACGCTCACCGGCCTCGCGTGAGCCGGCCGCGACTTCACTCCTCTCGCCCGCGCCCCATGCATCGCTTCCCGTCCCAACTCGCGTGGCTGCTGCTCGCGGCGGCCGTGGCGCCGGTTCACGCCGCAGCCGACGCCACCGTGGTCAGACAATTCCTCGGCACCTACTGCATCGAGTGTCACGGCCCCGAAAAGCAGAAGGGCGAGCGGCGCTTCGACCAGCTGCTGCTGCCGGCGGCGAAAATGGACACGCTGATCGATCTGAAGGACATGATGGATCAGCTTCATCTCGGCGACATGCCGCCGGAAAAAGCCAAACAGCCCTCGCCCGCGGAACAGAAGGCCTTCCTCGCGGAGCTGGCGCTGGCCCTCACGCAGGGACGGGAGGCACTTGCCAGCACCGGAGGCAGCACGGTGCTGCGCCGGTTGAACCGCCGCGAATACATCAACACGATCGGCGATCTGTTCGCGATGAACATGGCGGCCTTCGATCCCACCACGAAGTTTCCCCGCGACCAATCCGAGCAGCAGATGGACAACCTCGGTGACGTGCTCCAGACCTCGGGCTACCTCCTGGACCAGTATATCGAAGCGGCGGAAATCGTCGTCGACAAGGCCTTCGCGATTCAGGAGCGGCCGGAGGAACGCGTGTGGCACTTCCGCGAGAACTTCAAACCCCAGCAGGAGCTGACTCGCGCGCATGGTCGGCTCAAGAACAGTTTTATTGGCCTTTACGAGTGCATGGACACCCCCAACCACGAGGGCGGCTTCGGCTTCATCAGCGACTTTCAGCAAGGAGTGCCGATGGACGGAATCTACGAGATTCGCGTGCTCGCCCAAGCCATGAATCGGCAGCACCCGTATGACCCGAAAATCTTCGGCACCGACTCACGCGAGCCTCTCCGCCTCGGCCTGGTGCCCGGCGATGCGAAAGCCGGTCCGCTGTATCAGCCGCAGCCGCTCCAGCCCATGCTCGCCGAACTGGCGTTGAGCGATGGCGAACCCGTGTGGCACACGCTGCGGGTCTGGCTGGACGCCGGGCAAACCCCGCGGTTTGTCTTCCCCAACGGCTCGAAAAGCGCCCGCAGTTCCTGGGCCCGGATTGTGGAATACCACAAAGACAAATGGCCGGCGGCCGGGCCGAAGTCCGACCGGAAGAACGGCCTCGGCATCGTGGAGAATCGCATCCTCAGCATTGTAGAGGGAAAGGTGCCGCACATCCGTATCCACGAGGTCAAGATCCGCGGCCCCATTTTCGAGCAGTGGCCGCCCGCGACCCAACGAGCGGTGCTGGGGGAAAAGGCTTTCGCTCCTGAAAACATGCGCCCCGTCCTCCATTCCTTCGCCGAACGCGCCTATCGCCGCCCGGCCACGAATGAAGACGTGGATCGTCTCATGGGCGTGGCCACGAAACGGATTAACACCGGCCACTCGCCGCAGGAAGCGCTGAAGGACGCGTTCAAGGCGGCGCTCAGCTCGCCCTCCTTCCTCTACCTCGCTCAAGACACCCTGGCCGCCAACGACGACCCCAAGGCACGCCCCCGGCTCAACGGCTACGCGCTCGCGGCACGACTCTCCTATTTTCTCTGGTCGTCCATGCCGGATGCAGAGCTGCTCGAGCTCGCGCGCAGCGGCGAGCTCATCAAGCCCGAGGTCGTCACCGCACAGACGCGCCGGATGCTGGCCAGCCCGCGCTCCGACGCCTTTGTGTCCGGCTTCCTCGACAGCTGGCTGAACCTCCGGAGTCTCGGCACCATGCCCCCGGACCGGAAGGATTTTGAGAAGTACTACTCCAAGGACCTGGAGCACGCTTTCAAGGCGGAGACCCGGCTCTTCATGCGCGATCTCATCGAGCGCGATGCCAGCATCGTAAGCTTCCTCGACGCCAGACACAGCTTCCTCAATCAGCCGCTCGCCACGCACTATGGACTCGGCGATCTCGGCGATCCCGCCCGCGCGCACGCGTTCCGCAAAGTCTCGCTGCCCGACGCCCGGCGCGGCGGTCTGCTCGGCATGGGCTCCGTCCTGACCGTCTCGGCCAACGGCATCGAAACCTCACCCGTCGTGCGCGGCGTGTTCCTGCTGGAAAACATCCTCGGCACCCCGCCGCCGCCACCGCCCGACAACGTGCCCGCGATCGACCCCGATGTGCGCGGGGCCAAATCCATCCGCGAGTTGGTCAGCAAGCATCGCGAATCGCCGAACTGCTACGGCTGTCACCAGAAGATCGATCCGCTCGGGTTCGCATTGGAGAACTTTGATCCCGTCGGTGCGTGGCGCACGAGCTATGGCAGAACCCCGATCGACCCTGCCGGCGAACTGCCCGGCGGTGAAAAATTTTCCGACGTGGCGGGACTGAAGAAGATTCTCGTCAGACGACAGGACCTCTTCGCCCGCATGCTCACGAATCGCCTCCTTACCTACGGCTGCGGCCGCCGCATCGGCCTGCTCGACGAACCTGTCGTGGAGAAAATCGTCGCGGAACTACCGCAGCGCCAGCGAGGCCTGCGCTCGCTGATCGAAGCGGTGGTGACGAGCGAGCTGTTCCTCAGCCGTTGAGCCGTCATTCCGATGAAAACGAAAGGCACCGCCAGCACCCAGCGCTCCACCCGCCCGCCCCTGTGCAGCCTGGGGTCGCGGGCCCTCACATTCCCTCTCGTCCGACTCGCGCTGCTGCCGGTCGCGCTGTTGGCCTGCGCCGGCGCGCTCCACGCCGCCGAGGTCACCATCGTTGCACCTGATTCGCCGCTCCTTCGCTTCGCCGTGGGCAAACTGGAATCGGCACTCCAGCGGCAAGGCGACACCCTGAAGAGGAAACCGGCTGAAGCGCCCGATCAGGGTGCGGCGATCGTGGTCTCCATTGATGCGGCCGCCGTCACCGCCATCGGCCCCGATGGCTTCCGGCGGGTCAACTCGCGCCAGGGCCTGAACATCACCGGGAGCGACGAACGGGGCGCGATGTATGGCGTGCTGGACGCGGCGGAGCAAATCCGCCTGGGCACGGCTTGGAACACGATCGCGGATCGCACGGTGAAGGCGTCGTTCGAGTTTCGCGCCCTCAAGTTCAATCTGCCGTGGGCGGCCTACCGCACCAGTCCGGTGATCGAGCAGCACGACGCCACCTGCCGCGATCTGAAATTCTGGGAGGCGTTTCTCGATATGATGGCGGCGAACCGCTTCAACGCGCTCACGCTGTGGAGCCTGCATCCGTTCCACTCCATGGTTCGCCCGCGGAACTTCCCCGAGGCGAGTTCGTTCACTGACGCGGAACTGGCCGAGTGGCGCACGCTTTGGCGCGGGATTTTTGCGCTGGCGAAGGAACGGGGCATCGAAACCTACCTGGTGAACTGGAATATCTTCGTCTCCCCGGAATTCGCCCGCGCCCACCACGTCGCGCGCTGGAGCGATGGCGGCCGGCATATCGGGTCCGAAGCCGAGAACAGCGAGATCGTGGTCCGCTACACGCGCGAGGTCGTGACGCAGGTGCTCGACGAGTATCCCGATCTCACCGGCCTGGGCATCACGCTGGGCGAACAGATGGGCGGCATGTCGCCCGACCAACGACGCGCCTGGCTGGACCGGACCTTCTTCGCCGGGATGGCCGACGCGAAACGGCCGGCAAAATTCATCTACCGCGCGCCGCTCTCGGCCAACGTGGGCTCCGGCGGCACCACGAGCGAGGAGAACGACCGCCGCACCCGCGCCCAGATCGAGGGCCTGACGCGGAACGTCACCGGTCCGGTGTATGTGGAATTCAAACACAACTGGTCGCACGCCCATTCCTCGCCCGACCTGTTCATGGTCCACGGCGGCAAACTTTCCGACGCCTATTGGAATCCGGTGCCGACGCACCACAAGGTCGTTTGGACCATGCGCAACGAGGACATCTTCGTCCTGCGCTGGGGGCAGCCCGATTTCGTCCGGGCGTTCGTGCGGAACCAAAGCCAGGCGCACGTCGGAGGCGCCATCGTCGGCTCGGAGTGCTACATCCCCGCGCTCGACTACATCACCGCGCCCGGCCCGCATCGGGACTGGCGCTTCGCGTTCGAGCGGCAGTGGCTTTTCTACGCAGTGTGGGGCCGGGTGCTCTACGACAGCGGAACCCCCGACCGGGTCTTCGCCGCGCTGCTGGAGGAGCGCTTCGGCCCCGGCCTCGGCGACGATCTGCTGGAAGCGTGGAAACGGGCGAGCCAGGTGCCGCTCCATTTCGCGTCGTTCTTTCGGGGCACGTGGGACGGCTCGCTCTACACGGAGGGATTTTCCTCGTGGATCGACCGGGATGACGGCGCGCGCACGTTCTTTGACGTCGACGCGTTCATCAAACGGCCCGTGCTCGATACGAAGCGCTACCTCAACATCGCCGATTTCGTGCAGGCCGGCGGCGTGACGGCACCGGGCGTCCTCTCGCCCCTCGCGCTCGCGGCGCAGCTCGACCGCGACGGGGCGGAAACGATGCACCGAGTCGCCGCCATCCGCGCCCAGCGGACGCCGTCGCCGACGTTGGAATGCGAACTCACCGACCTCGAGGCTTGGGTGGCTTACGGCAACTATTTCGCCGAGAAGCTGCGGGGCGGTGTGGCCCTCGCGACCGCCCGGGCGCAGCAGGACCCGGCCCGGCAGACCGCGGCCATCGCCGCCTTGGAGCGGGCTCTGGGACACTGGCAACGCCTCGCCGAACTCGGCGCAAAGTATAACCGCCTCCCGGTGCTTTCGAGCGCGCGGCAGCCGTTCTCCTGGGCGGCACTCACGTCCGCCGTCCGGGCCGATATCGAAATCGCCCGGAAACCGCTGGGCGCGCGCTGAGCCGAGGCCACCCACGTCCCGCGCCGCGCCCACTCCTGCCGAGCAGTTGTCCGCACGATGAGAACGAGCCTTCTCCCCGCCGTCGCGCTGTTCCTTGTTTTCGTCAACGCCGCGCCCGCGGCGGAATCCGAACGCACCGCCATGCGCGACGGCTGGGTCACGGTCCGGCCGCCGGAGTTTTCCGGTGCGATCAACAACCCGCTCAAGGGCTTTCGCGCCTACAAGCCCGACGGCTTCGGGCTGCTCGAGCGGAAATACATCAAGTGGCAGGAGATCGAGGTCGGTGCCGGTGACACCGTCGAACGCATCATCGCCCACACAAATCAAATCACTGTGACCCGGGGCCGGCGTTTCGAGGACCTGAACGTCAAGCTCGTGCCCCGGGTCTACCTCGACTGGAACGGAACTCCCGGACGTCAGCACTGGCCGGCCGATCTGGCCGCTTTCGACTACGACAGCTCCGCGTTTCAGGAGCGGCTGCGGCGACTGGTGGCCAAGCTCGGCGAAGCCTGGGACAACGACCCGCGCATCTTCGCCGTGCAGATGGGTCTCATCGGACATTTCGGCGAACATCACCATCCCGCACCCACCGCGGCACAACGCCGCCTGCTTGCGGACGCTTTCAAGGCCGCGTTCAAAAACAAACCCGTGCTGGTCCGTCATACCGACCCGGAGTTCATGGAAGCCGGATTCGGCATCTACTACGACACCTTCGCCACCTTGAGCCGCGAACCTCCCACCAAGGCGGAGGATCAATTTCCGTGGCAGGCCACCCACGTTCATCGCGAAATCTGGAAACGTGCGCCCATCGAGGGGGAAGTGGAATACAACTGGCAGAACCTACGCCCGGAATCCGCCCCCGAGGCCACGTTTGGCCGCACGCCGGACGAGACCATGAGGGTGCCTGCCTTTCGTCGCTACCTGATCGACACGATCCGTCGCTACCACGCGAGCTACCTCGGGTGGATCAGCAACTACACTCCGACCGATCCGACCGTCCTCGCGGGTGCGGCCGAACTGCAGCAGGCGTTTGGCTACCGCTTCGTGATCGACGCCCTGAGTTACGCGCACACGGCGCAACCGGGTGGCGAGGTGCAGATCCGACTCACGGTCCGAAACACGGGCAGCGCGCCGTTCTATCTCGACTGGCCGGTGGCCGTGGCACTGCTCGATCCCGAAACGAGGCAGCCGGTGTGGTCGGCCCCCCTCGCGGGCATCGACGTGCGTCGCTGGCTCCCGGGCGAGGACTGGGATGGCGCGGTGCACGCCTACCGCCGCCCGGCCCCACTGCATCACGCCTCGGGTGTTGCGATGCTGCCGGGCGACCTCAAGCACGGAGACTACGTTCTCGCCCTCGGCATTCTCGACCGCCAGGGCGGCATGGTGCCGAGCGTCCGCTTCGCGGCGAAAAACTACTTCCGCGGCGGCTGGCATCCCTTCGGTTTCATCGGCGTGGGCCGGGCACCGGCGCAAACCGCCTTGGGCGCCATGGCGTTCGACAGCCCCGCTTTTGATCCGAGCCTTGCTTACAAGGTGCCGGCCGAACTTCGAGCGGTTCAACCGCCCCCTGCCCCCGCGGTGAAGGCGATCGCCCGTTGGTCTCCCAATCCCCGGCAGGAACTCATCGACCCGTGGCGCTATTGGACGTTGGAAACCCGCTCCAAGGCCGTGGAAAAACAGGTGACCACGGATGGACCGGTGGAGGGCGCGGCGGGACGCCGGGTGCTCAGCGTGGTGGGAAACTTTGAGCGCGGGTCGAGCCTCAGCTACACGTTCTTCCCGGCGGCCAAACTCGAGCCCGGGCGCTATCGGTTCGAATGCCGGGTGCGCGGCACGCCGGGTCAGGCCGTCCAATTCGAGGTGACCGACGGCCGGCGTGCGGTCGCCCCAAGGGCCACGATGCTGCTGTCGCCGGAGTGGCAGCTGCACGGCGCCGACTTTGAGATCGCGAGCACAGCCAAGGAGGAAAACGTGCTGCGCTTCCTGCTTCCGCCCGATCAGGCAGGGAGATTCGACCTCACCGACACCCGGCTGCGGCAGTTAAAATGAAGCCCGCGTTTCCACCCGCCACCCGCAACGTCATCTCCTCCCAGCAGGCGATCTAGCCCGTTTCGTCCCGGACCTGTCGCGACATTTCGACTCGGCCCTGCAGCACGGGCAGCGTTACGCCGCCGTGCGCGACGCGAGCGGTGAATCAGCGCGAACCCGTCGAGGTGCACGCCCGCCGCCTCGAACGACGGCAGGGACAGCCCGACGAGGAAAACATTGCGCCGGCCCGGCTGGCACAGTGACGCTCCAGTTTCGCCCCGGTGCCGCCCCTTTCCCCTGCTCCAGGCGATCCCCAGCCATGCCCCGCGTTTCCGTTCTGTCCCGCACCCTCCTGCTCGCCGCTCTGCTGCCCATCGTGCCCACGCTGTGCCCCACAGCGGCCTGCGCCGCGACCGCCCCCGCCGCCTCCGGCTCCATCCAGGGCCGCGTTTTCAACCCCGTCTCGCGTGAATACGTCGGCAACGCCGAGATCCGCCTCAACGGCACCAACCGCGTCGTCTTCACCGAAAACGACGGCACGTTTTCGATTCCCAACGTCGCCGCCGGCCCCGCGTCAATCACGGTGACCTTCTCCGGCTACACGCCCGCCACGGAGGCGTTCACCGTTTCCGACGGCCAGATCGCAGTGCGTGAAATCAACCTGACCAGCGCCGCTGCGTCCGCCGCCGTGGGCAAGGACGGAACGATTCAGCTCGCGGCCTTCAGCGTCTCCTCCGAGCGCGAGGGCAACGCGAAGGCCGTGCAGGCCCAGCGTCGCAACATGGACATCATCACCTCGGTGTCGTCCGACATCTTCGGCGACATCACCGACGGCAACATGGGTGAGTTCCTGAAATATCTTCCGGGCGTCGACATCGACTACGTTGAGTCCGAGGCCCGCGGCCCGCGGCTCGGCGGCATGGACGGCCAGTACGTTGGCGTCACCGTCGACGGCATGCGCTCCGCCAGCGCCGACTCGAATCGCGGCGGCGGCGACGCCTCGCGCGCCACCAGTTTCGAAAGCATTCTCATCACCGGCATCGAATCGATCGAGATCAGCCGCACCACGAGCGCGGAGTCAGACGCCGACTCCCCGTCCGGCACGATCAACATGCGCACGCGCCGGGCCTTCGACCGCCGCGGCCGCAACGTCGGCTACAACGTCAGCCTCAATTTCAACGCCGAGGAATTCACGCTGCACAAGACCCTCGGCCCGGCCGAACGCGAGCGCTACAAGTGGCGGCCCAACGCCCAGCTCGAATACTCCGAGGCCTTCTTCAAACAGCGCCTCGGCGTGATGCTCACCGCCTCCCGCGCGAACTCCTACACCGAACAATATTCGTTCACGCAGGACTACAACCGCACGCCGACCACCGCCGATCCGCGTCCGCTCGTCATCCGCCAGCTCGATTTCAAGGACGGCCCGAAAATGATCTGGAAGGACGCCGTCTCGGCCGCCGTCGACTACAAGGCCACCTCACGCCTCGTGCTTTCGCTCAACGCCGTCTATACCTACGTCGAAGGCGAGTTCTGGAACCGCAACTTCACCTTCGTCGCGGCCAACTCGAACACCAACGTCAACAACGGTCGTGGCACGGTCGGCGGCGACGGGCTGCTCACGCTCTCCACCCGCCGCACGGCGCAGAACACCGTTCCCGTGATCAACAACGGCGGCGGCACCGCCGCGCTGGAGAACTACACCCGCACGGTGTCACCTAAATTCGAATACAAGCTCGACACCCTGCTCATCGACGGCGGCTTCAACTACTCCCGGGCCGTCAACAGCTACGTCTCCCTCGAGCGCGGCTTCTCCCAGGCCGAGACACTCTCGCTGGCCGCCGACTGGACCGCGACGCGGCCGGCCGCCGATTCGCACGAATGGGCCATCCGGCAGACCTCGGGGCCCGACGCCTTCGATCTCCGGAACTGGACCGGCGGCACGCGGGTACAGAGCGCCGACAGCCGCTGGATCACCGAAGTCTACCTCGCGTCGGCCAACGCGAAGTGGACCGTGCCGTTCTTCCGCTCCCTGCCGATGGTCCTGAAGTTCGGCGGCAAGTGGACGGAGGAGAGCCGCAAGAACAACAACTACGCGCCGTGGGAACTATGGCGCTACATCGGTTCGGGCGGCGATGTGCTCACCGGTTTCAACGCCACGACTGGCCTCCCCAACATCACCGCGAGCGGCAATTGGGCCAACCTGGGCTACATCGCCGTGCATCCGTTCGAGACCGGCACCACCAACGCCCTCACCTTCACCAATCTCGCGGGCGTCACCGGGAACCTGCCACGCGCCGATCGGAAACGCATCGGCGAGCTCTTCCAGTCGCGCCCGCAGGAATTCGTGCGCGCCGCCACGGTCGACAACTACTACACGGCGTTCATCGGCAACCGCCGCAATTTCCGCCAGACGGTGTCCGCCGGCTACGCGCAGCTCGACGCGAATCCGCTTCCGCGCTGGATGCTGCGCGGAGGACTCCGGGTTGAGCAGACCGAGAACCGTCTCCTGGAATACGACCCGCGCCTCCGCCGCGAGATTCTCGCCGCCGGCCTGCCGGTGAACGCCGCCGGCCGCGCCACCACGATTCCGGGCATCGAGTATCAATTTTTCAGCCAGCCGCGCAAAGTGCGCGAGAGCGACTACGTGAACGCGTTTCCCTCGGTGCTGACGAAGTATCGCTTCACGCCGAACTTCGAGTTCCAGGCCGGCTTCAACCGCGCCATCTCGCGCCCACCGATCGATTCGCTCACCGGGGTCTATAACATCGTGGAGGACGCCCAGCGCGTCGACGCCCCGAACGCCGACCTGGAGCCCGAGCATTCCAAGAACTATCAGGCCCGGCTCGCGTACTACTTCGGCAACCGCGCCCCCGGCCAGCTCACGCTGCAGGTCTCGCAAAACGACATCCGCAACCTGCGCGAGACGTTCGATTTCACCGCCTCCGAATTCGGCGAGGAGGATCCCGATCTTCAGGCCTACTCCTTCCGCACGACGCGCAACAGCACCGAGACGCGCCGCTTTCGCAACCTCGAGCTCTCGTACAACCAGACGCTGGGTTTTCTCCCCGAGATCCTGCGTGGCACGAGCGTCAACGTCTCGTATTCGCGCACCTACGCCAGCCAGCGTCGCAACGGCATGGCGCCGCACCGCGTGTCGGCCCGCCTCGGCTACGCGTACCGCCGCTTCAACGGCTCGCTCGGCGGCGTGTTCACCGCGGAGCGCCCCGATGGCGTGTATGGGCGATTCCGTGAAGCCGTCGCGCAATTCGACACGTCGCTCAACTGGAAGCTCACCCGCCGCACCACGCTTTATGTGCAGGGCCGCAACATCACCGGGCAGCCGCTGAAGTGGTTCGACACGCCGCCCGGGGTCGCCGAGCGCCGCCAGCGCGTCCTCCGCCAATACCAGGAATACGGCGCCAACTGGAATTTCGGCCTCAAGGGCACGTTCTGAACCGCGCGGCGCTCGGTCACTCGCGGCTGGAACCGCTCCCGTGACCACGCCGCAGCCTCTCAAGGGCAGAAGCATGCCCTCACGCCTGCGTACCCAAAAAAAGCCCGCTGCTCTTGCGAGAGCAGCGGGCTTCTTAAAATTGGCGTCCCCACGGGGATTCGAACCCCGGTTCTTACCGTGAAAGGGTAGTGTCCTAACCGGGCTAGACGATGGGGACTAACCGCGGAGGGGCGAACGGTACGGCGCGAACCCTTGCGCGCAAGGTCAAATTTCGGGGTTCTGCCGGGACGCTTCCGGATTTCGTTGGGTGACAAACTTTGTTCGGGACCTTTGCCCGGGAGGTGTCCACAAAATCGCCGGCATGACGTCCTCCGAAATCGCCGCCGCCCTGCCCCCTCGCGCGGTCACTTCCATCGACCATCTGCCGTTTCCCCGCATCGCCTCGGGCAAGGTGCGCGAGATCTTCGATCTGGGTGACGCCCTCCTCCTCACCGCCAGCGACCGGCTCTCCGCCTTCGACGTCGTTCTCCCCGACGGCATCCCCGGCAAGGGCGCGATCCTCACCCAGATCAGCAACTGGTGGTTCGCCCAGACCACCGGCATCATTCAAAACCACCTGCTGCCGAACCAGGCCGGGGAGTTCGCCCGCCGCGGCATCACGGATCGCGATCTGCAGCTGCGCAGCATGGTGGTGAGGAAACTAAAGACCGTACCCATCGAGTGCGTCGTCCGCGGCTACCTGGTCGGCAGCGGCTGGAGTTCGTACCAGAAAACCGGCGAAGTCTGCGGCCTCAAACTCCCGGCCGGGCTCCGCCAGGCGGATCGTTTGCCGGAACCGATTTTCACGCCGACAACGAAAGCACCCAAGGGTCAGCACGACGAGCCGATCAACGACGCCCAGGGCGCCGCGATCGTCGGTCCCGCGCTCTACGCAACCCTCAAGGCCACCAGCCTCGCGCTGTACAAGTTCGGCCACGATCGCGCGCGGCAGGCCGGCATGATTCTCGCCGACACCAAGTTCGAGTTCGGCACCGACGCCCAGGGCAAACTCTGGCTCATCGACGAACTGCTCACGCCCGATTCCTCGCGTTACTGGCCGGCCGAAAGCTACGCGCCCAACCAGTCGCCGCCCAGCTACGACAAACAGTTCGTGCGCGATCACCTGGTTGCGATCAAATGGGATCAGAAGGCCCCCGGCCCGCACCTGCCGGCTGATGTCATCACGCGCACGCAGGAGAAATACCTCGCGGCGTTGAAGGCTTTGCTCGGCGGTTGAGGTTTTCAAGGGAACGCCAAGGTCCCGCGCCTTCGGTAATCAGCGGAGGCGAGCGGGGGCGCTCGCGGTCCCACGACCCTGCCCTTACTGCATGGCGCCGATGCGGCGCGCGGGCGTCGCCTCGCCGCGGTGGGCGCGGAGGAGCTCGCGGCGCAGCCAGTCGAGCGCGGCATTCACCGCGCGCACTTTCACGGTCGAACGCGGGCCGGGATAACTGAGTTTCTTCGACCACACGCCGGCGGGCGAAAAGAGCGCGACAAAGATCGTGCCGACAGGATTGCCACCCTTGGCCCCCGTCGAAGCCGCACCGGCAAAACCCGTGACGGCGAGCGCGTAGTCGGCCCCGAGCGTTTCCGCCGCGCCGGTCGCCATCGCCACCGCCGCCTCATCGCTCACCGCGCCATGCTGCAACAACAGGCATTCGGGCACATCCAGCAGCTGCATCTTCGCATCGTTCGAACAGCACACGACGCCACCGGCGAAAAACTTGCACGCCCCGCACACTTCCGTGAACGCATGCGCGAGCAGTCCGCCGGTCGCAGTCTCGACCACCGCCAGCCGCTTCTCCTGCTGACGGAGAAAATCCGCGCACACCCGCGCGAGCGATTCGTGGCCGTAGCAGACAAAGTCATCGCCCAACAGCTGCGTGCACTCCGCCGCGATCCGCTCGAGATCCTCATGCGACAATTCGCCACCCGGCGAACTCACGCGACAGTCGACTGCACCTTGATGCGCGCAGAACGCCACGCTCAGGGCCGGACCCGCGCGATCGAAAATCGGCTGCAGTTTCGTCTCGAGCACGGACTCGCCCACACCCGCGGTGCGCAACTGGATGTAGGCTTCGCTGCCGAGCAGCAACCGACGCTCCGCGAGCCGCGGCAGCACCTGTTCGGTGAACATCGGCTGCAACTCATTCGGCGGACCGGGCAGCATGATCAGCACGCGGCCATCCTGTTCGACCCAGAGTCCCGGCGCCGTGCCGTTCGCATTCGGCAGGACTTCGCCCCGCTCGAACACGTACGCCTGCTTCAGGTTGTTGTCCGTCATCTTCCGGCCGAGCCGGGTAAAGCGTTCCTCGATCGCCTGCTTGATCACCGGGTCAAACACCAGTTTTTGCCCCAGCACCTCGGCGAGCGCGTCGCGCGTGCGATCGTCGCACGTCGGGCCGAGCCCGCCCGTCGTGATCACGACATCGGATCGGGCCCAGCTCTCGCGAAACTGCGCGGCAATCGCGTCGGCTTCGTCGGTGATCGTGACATTGCGCTGCAGCATCGCGCCGCGGCGCCCCAATTGCGCGCCGATGAAGGTGAGGTGCCCGTTGGCCGTGAGGCCCAGCAGCAGCTCGTCACCAAGCGTGAGCAGTTCGTAACGAGTCTTGCTGGCTGGCGACCGCGAAGCGGTACCATCGGCGTTGTGGGCTGAAACCATACTTGCGAGAGGCGAAATTAGGCGGATTCTGGAAAAATGCCAGTGACGATCTAGGGGCCGACCCCGCGGGTGTCACGTACTCCCATGCAGCGAATTCACTTCATCCGACTTGACGTCACGACCCGGACCACTTCGTCCGTCGCGCGCCTTTGCCGATCGGAGATGCGATGAGCGAGCATCAAGCCATCACGCTGAAGGAGAAGGTGCGTCAGCTTCCCGAGAAACCCGGGGTCTACCTGATGAAGGATCGCCTCGGCCGGATCATCTACGTCGGCAAGGCGCGCAGTCTGAAGAAACGGGTGTCGTCTTACTTTCAACGCGGCCGCGCCCGCACCGTCGACCAGCCGAAGATCCGCGCGCTGATCGATCTCATCACCGACTTCGACACGATCGAAGTGAAGTCGGAACCGGAGGCGCTGCTGCTCGAAGGCAAACTGATCAAGCAGTGGCGCCCGCGGTACAACACGGACTTCACCGACGACAAACGTTTCCTGCAGGTGCGCGTCGATCTCACCGAGGAACTGCCGCGCTTCCGGCTCACCCGGCTGCGCAAGGAGGATCGCTCGCGTTACTTCGGGCCGTTTGCGCACAGCGGGCTGCTGCGCAAGACGCTCGCGCAGATGCGACGCCAGTTCGGCATCCTGCTCGGCGACGGCACGCCGCAGAAACTGCCCGACGGATCGTGGCGGCTCTACGACGACGTGCGCGAAGAACTCTACGGCACGGAGAACATCGTCACGAACGAAGGCTACCGGCGGCGCGTCGACGACGCGTGCGCCTTCCTCGAGGGCAAGTCGCGCGAGTGGCTCGAAACGATTCGCGCCGAGATGACCGCCGCGGCCTCGCGCCAGGAGTTCGAGAAGGCGGCGGAGTTGCGTGACGTGGTGTTCGCACTGGAGCAGACCCTGCGCAAGACGCGCCGCTTCGAGCGTCATGACCCCACGCCCGCAGCCGGAACCGACGAAGCGCTCGAGGCCCTGCAACGCGCGCTGCAGCTGCCCGCACCGCCACAGACGATGGAGTGCTTCGACATCTCGCACATCTCCGGGACGTTCGTCGTTGCGTCGATGGTGCACTTTGCCGGCGGGAAGCCGGACAAGGACAACTATCGCCGTTTTCAAATCAAGAGCTTCATCGGCAACGACGACTATCGCGCGATGGAGGAAGTCGTGGGCCGGCGCTACCGGCGTTTGTCCGAGGAAAAGAAACCGCTGCCCGATCTCGTCGTGATCGACGGCGGTCGCGGTCAGATCGGCGCGGCGCTCAAGGCGTTCGTCGCCCTCGATCTCGTGCCGCCCGCGCTCATCGGCCTCGCGAAGCAGCACGAGACGATCATCTTTCCCGACGAACGTCCGCCGCTCAACCTGCCGCTGAATCATCCGGGACTCAACCTGCTGCAGCGGCTGCGCGACGAAGCGCACCGTTTCGCGAACACCTATAACGCGAACCTGCGCTCGAAAAAAATCCGCGAGAGCGTGCTCGACGACTTCGCGGGCCTCGGCCCCGTGCGCCGCGCCGCGCTGCTCGCGCGCTTCGGCGACATCGATCGGTTGCGCGCCGCGAGCGTGGAACAACTCGGCGAGGTCGACGGTTTCGGCGGCAAGCTCGCGGCGGAACTGCATGCATTTCTCCACGGCAGCGCGGACGCCGCCCCGGAAAAGAAACCGATCCTGGACGCTCACGAGCCGAGCAGCGCTTCAGGAAAAATTGAGCCGACGGAAACTGAACCCAGTACGTAAGGGCGACCGGGGGCGGGCGCGGTCCCAGGGGCAGTGATCGGCTCAACCGATCTGCTCCCAAGGCGTGTCCCACTCATACCAATCGCTCCTTGCTTTTGGACTTCTGGATCGATCGTGGCTACGAGCGCCAGCGAGTGGCCGAACGACCACTCGCTGGCGCTCGTAGCCACGGCTAAAGTCCAAAGGGAAAGGACGATTGGTATCAGTTGCTCGCAGAGGGCTGTGACCTCGGCGCGGCGTGGGATCATGTTCACTCTTGGATGGCCGCATTTTGCCCGCTGCGTCGCCTCGGGTCTGCTCGTTTCTAGGGCAAGGGGCGGGCTTGGGCGCGGGATTCCGCCTCATCCGCAAGCCGGCGGAACATCTCATGGTCACGCAACGATTCCCATTCGACATCGGTCCGCAGGGTGTAGCCGAAGCCATAGCCCATTTTGTGCAGTGCAAGCAGCACAGAGATCGACGATTCCTTCTCACCCAGCGCAGCGAGCATCTCGGCCCGGGCGATTTTTACGGTCGCGATTTCGTAGGCGTCCCCGTTTCGGGCGGCCCGGCGGGTCGACTCATCCACCGCGGCGAGGGCGGCGGACCGATTGCCCTGACGCGCGTAGATCAAGGCGAGTTCGTAGGGTGTGCGCACGAGATCCGGGACACTTTCTTCAACCTTGCGGAGTGCCGATGATGCCTCGGCGAACAGTTCGCGGGCGCGGTCGGCTCGCCCGCGCTGTGCCTCCAGCCGTGCGAGCCGATAGGTGGCACGGGCTCGCCAGATTCTCGGTCCGGTCGCGGGATTTTGATTCGCCCCCGTGCGCGCCTTTTCAAAGTCAGCGGCTGCCGCGTCGAGCTCGCCGCGCTGGGCGCGCCACGTCCCACGCATGATGTGATAGAGTTCGGCTGAGCGGGACGTTTCGGGAGCGGACTCTAGAATCTGGAGTGCCGCCGCGATGTCTCCCGTCCACGCGGCATGGTTGGCCGCGCGAAAACGGAAGGGCGCGTCGCGGTTTACGCTGAGCGCCACACTGCGCGCAAAAAATCGTTCGGCCTCGGAAAATTGGCCGGCGCGCTGGAGGATGAGGCCGAGCCGCTCCAGTGACTCGGTGTTCTGCGGATCGAGTTCCTCGGCCCGGCGCGTGAGGCTGACAAGGCTGTTGTTCCAAAGCCCGCGCGCCTGCGCCAGCATCGCGCGCAGCAGGGACGCGTCGGGGTCGTTGGGCCTCAGCCGTTCGACCTCCCGCAGGGCATGCTCCGCGCCATCGAAATCGTAGTCGGCGCCAATGCGGAGTGTCGCATCGGCGAGAAGCGCCTCGGGCAGACGTGGATCGAGGCGCAGCGCGTGGGCGACGGCGGCCCGCGCCCGGCTTGCCGTGGCCTCGCTGCGATCATAGCCACCCAGAATCACGCGCATGTGAGTCTGCGAGATGCGGGCCCAGGCGAGTGCGTAGCCGGGATCAAGCTGCAGTGCTTCCTCAAACAGCTGGCGGGCCCGCGGGCCGTTCCCAGCAAGCTGCTGCGCCCGGCCGCGCAGATAAAGGTCGTAGGCGGCCGCATTCCTGGGGGCCTCCGGGGCGAAAAACGCCGCAGGAGATCCCGCGGCCAACGCGGCGAGCCTCCGTACGACCTGGGACGCGATCTCACTCTGCAGGGAAAAAATCTCGATGAACGGGCGATCGAGAGTCTCCGACCATACGAGATACCCGTCGGCAACGTTGATCAACTTCACCGTGATGCGGACGCTGTCACGCGCCCGGCGCACGCTGCCTTCGATCACTCTGGCCACGTTGAGCGCACGGCCGATCTCGGCAATCGGCACGTTCCGGCCCTTGAACGAGAAGGACGACGTGCGCGCCGCGACCCGCAATCCGGGGTGGTTGGCGAGCGTGTTGAGAATCTCTTCGCTCACGCCATCGGAGAAATACTCGGTGTCCTTGTCCGTGCTCAGGTTGGCGAAGGCGAGAACGGCGACGGAAGCGGCGGCCGGAGCCGCCGCGGGCGCAGGGTTCAAGGGGAAGGACGATGGGGCGGCGGGCGAGCGCGCTCCGTTCGACGGGCTCAGCGCCTGGGCTGCGACCGCATTCGGCGACGCCGATTGCGATTTGCGCGTGGCAATGAAGGCGGAGCCCGCGCCGATCACGACGACCGCAATCGCAACCGCCCACACCTTCGCGAGGCGCTTACGTCGGGACGCGGCCCTTCCATGTCCGTCCGGCGTAGTCGCAGCGCGCGCGCCGTCCAGCGACGCCACTACATCCATCGCGAGCAAGGTCTTCACTCGCCCGACAAAGTGCGACGTCGCCGCGCCGCCGGGCAGGCGGGTCCACTGCACGCCGCGGAACTCCTCAGGCACATGCGCCTCGACGTCGCGCGTCGCGTCGATCACGACGGGCAGAAGGAAGGCCTTCGCGCCCGACATCATATGGGTGCGATGCGCCGCCAGTTTCCATTCGAGCCGGAAATAACCCTCATGGCGCGCCTGCGTGCTGGCGGAAATGATGGGCAGGAACAGCGCACACGTAGTGATCTGGCCGCGGATTTTCCGATCCCACGCGTCGCCACCGTCGAGTTCGTTCTGGTCCAACCACACCTCGATGCCCGCGGCGCGCAACGCGGAGCAGATGCGGTTCGCGGCCTCCGCATCTTGCGAGGCATACGAAAGAAAGACGGCTTTGGCGTCGGAGAGGGACACGGGCAGGGGTGAAGGGGACCGGGAGCGGGCCGACATTTCAAAAGTGTTCCGGCACTGGCGAGTTCATTCCCGTGACCCGATACCGCACAACGTGGTGCACCTTGGTTCCGAGGTGGCACCCGTATCCAAACCCGTATGGAGGGGGAATTCGAACCGGGTCAGGCTGCGTTGGGTTCGATCCGGGATGGCAGCCCCTTGGGACCGCGACCGCCCCCGGTCGCTCCGGTGATCGCTCCGACGTTCACCACCGCACGAAAACGACTCGCCTTTATCGCGCGCGCCCTTGCACGCTGCGCCCGTTCATGGCCCCGATGAACCCGACCCCCTCCGATTCCGCGCCCGCGCTGCCGCAAAACCCGGCGCGCTGGTTCGCGGAGGAAGTGGCGCCGCATGAGTTCAGGTTGCGGGCGTGGCTCGCCGGCCGTTTCCCGCAGCTGCGCGACGTCGACGATGTGGTGCAGGACGCTTACGTCCGCCTCTTCCGGGCCCGGAGCCAGGGCGCAATTCGTTCCGTGCAGGCGTTTCTCTTCACCGCGGCGCGCAACGCGGCCCTGGATGTGTTTCGCCGTCAGAAAATCAGCGCAGCCGCAGCCTTCGACGACGGTGCCAGCCTCAGCCTCCTCGAGGAACGGCCGGACGCAGCCGAGAGCGCCGCGGCCAAACAGGAGATTGAGATCCTGGCCGAGGCGATCCGCCGGCTGCCCCACCGGTGCCGGCAGGTGTTCACGTTGCGCAAACTCTACGGTCTCTCCCAACGCGAGGTTGCCGCCCATCTCGGCATCTCCGAGCACACGGTGGAAGTGCAGATGGGCAAGGGCGCGCGGCGTTGCGCCGACTACCTGCGGGCGCAGGGCATCAGCCGATGAAACACACCGACTCCCGATCCCGCAGGGCGTCCGCGACTCATACCGTCACGGCGGAGCAATGGCTCGCGCGGCGCGATCGCGGCCTCTCGCCCGCGGAGCAGCAGGAATTTGATCGGTGGATACGCGACCCGGCGCATGCCCGCAGCCTCGCGGAACTCGAGGGGCCGTTCGCCGCCCTCGATCGCCTCGCGGCGCTGCGACCGCCCGCCGATGCGGCTCCGGATCCCGATCTGCTCAACGCGCCCCGCCGTTCGTCGCTGGCTCCACGACCCCGCGCGATCGCGTGGGGCGCGATCGGCTTCGCGGCCGCGGCGGCGATGGTGTTCGGGGTGCTGCCCAACGTGCGCACGCTGCTCGCGCCGCCGCCTGCCGTTGAGCGCACCGTCCTTGTGCGGCACGCCGCCGAGGAACTCACGCTGCCGGACGGATCGACGGTGGCGCTGAAACCGGGCAGCCGCGTCGAATCCGTTTTCACGCGCGAGGAGCGGCGCGTGCGGCTGGTGGCCGGCGATGCGCACTTCGACGTCGTGAAGGATGCGACACGGCCATTCATCGTCGAAGCCGGCCAGGTTGCGGTGCGCGCCGTCGGCACGGCATTTACCGTCAGTGCCTCGGCCGCCACGGTCGAAGTGGTCGTGACCGAAGGCCGCGTCCGCGTCGACGACACCGGCGGCCGCAGCCTGCTTGAAACCACGACGAGCCCGCCCGATCCCACGACGAAGGCGACGGCATCGGCGTCGCATCCCTTGGGCGAGTCGTTGCTCGCCGCGGGTCACAGCGTCGTGATCCCCGTTGCCGCTGGCACGCCGTCACCGGCCGCGAGCACCGTGGCCACACCGGAATCGCTGGAACGCGCCACCGCGTGGAAAACGGCCTGGCTTGAGTTCAGCGAAATGCCGCTCGCCGAGGTCGTGCGCGAATTCAACCGCCACGCGCGCTCAGCCACGCAACGCGTTCTCAAGGTCGCGAATTCCGCCACCGGACGCGTGCTGGTGTCCGGCACGTTCCGCGCCGATGGCACCGAGGCGTTCGTGCGTCTGCTGAAATCGAGTTTCGGCATCGACGCCACCGCGCGCGCCGACGGCAGCGTGGTGTTGATCATGCCGGAGTGATCGGGGCCTGGTTCCCCCGGGACGGCGACGACCCTGGTTGCAGTCGCACGGATGCGACCGGGGGCGGTCGCGGTCCCGGTCGTGGTCAAGCAGGGCGCGGGAATAAATCGCTTTCGGCATAACGGAAATTCGCACCTCGCACGGCATACAAGCGTCGGTCGCGTCTCCACCCCGGGGCCCGGCCGGTCTTCCACCCCCACCCTCCCACATGACTTCCCTCTTCGCGCCCGCCCCGGGCGGATTGCTGCGTCACGCACAGCGCCTCGGCTTCTGGTTTGCCGCGTTCGCCTGCGTGATCGCGTTTGCGGCTGAATCCGCGAAACGCCGGTTTCGCATCGAAGCCGGCGAGGCGGCCACGACGCTGCGCCAGTTCGCCACGCAGGCCGCCGAGCAGGTGGTGTATCCGGCCGATGCCGTTCGCGGCGTCACGACCCGCGCCGTCCGGGGCGATTTCACTCCCCTCGAGGCCCTCGGACAAATGATCGCCGGCACCACGCTGGTCGTGGTGAAGGACGAAACCACAGGCGCGCTCAGCGTGCGCAAGGACGGGGTCGCGGAAAAAAACGCCGAAAGCCGTCCGGCCAGTGACCGGGCGGCGGCCACCGGCACCACGTCTGGCACGGCGGCGGCACCGCGGTCCGTCCCGGCCGGCACCGGCGCAGTTGAAGGTCGGGTGAAAAACGCCGTAACGGGCGCGTACCTCAACAACGCGCGCGTGTCGGTGCCGGGCACGACGCTGCTCGCGTTCACCGACGAGTCGGGCACGTACCGACTCGCGGGCGTCGCGGCGGGCGCGGTGACGCTCGAGGTGTTCTACACTGGTTTGGATCCGCAGGCCGCGGCTGTGACCGTGGCCGCCGGGCAGTCGGTCGAACGCAATGTCGACCTCACGAGCGTCGCGCGCTACGGCGACGACGCGAAGGTCGTGAAGCTGGATTCCTACAAGGTGGCCTCGACGCGCGAGACCGACATCGAGGCGATCGCGATCAACGAGCAGCGCTTCGCGCCCAACATCAAGAACGTGATCTCGACGGAAACGCTCGGCGATCCGCTCGGCGGGAGCATGGGCGACTTCCTGCGGTTTCTGCCGGGTGTCTCGGCCGCGTACGGCGCGCTCGAGACCGAGGGCGTGTTGATCCGCGGGTTTCCGAGCAACTACTCCGTGGTTGCGCTCGATGGCGTGCAACTGGCGGGCGCCAATCTGAGCGGCGAGCGCGACTTCACCCCGTCGCGCATCGGCGTGAACAGCGTCTCGCGCGTCGAGGTCACCAAGGTCCCGCTTCCCTCCACTCCCGCCGACACGATGTCCGGCTCGATCAATCTCGTGAGCAAAAGCGCCTTCGAACGCAGCCGGGCCGAGCTCAAGTTCCGCGCCGGGCTTTCCTCGAACGAGCAGAGCTTCGCCTTCAAGAAAACGCCCGCCCCGAGCAACAAGCGGACGTACAAGGTGTATCCGGATCTCAGTTTCGACTACACGCTGCCGATCGGCAAGCGGCTGGGGCTGGTCGTCACCGGCCTGCATTCCACCTCTTCCTTTCAGACCGACACCTGGTACACGGACTATCTGGCCAACGGCACCGCGACGGGCGCGACGCCGGCCAATCCGTACATGCAGCGCACGCGGAACGTGGACGTGTACCGGTCCTACGAACGCAATTCGCTTTCCGCCCGCGTCGACTGGCGGCCCTCGACCCACGGCGTTCTTTCCGTGGGCGGCATGGTCACGCGTTACAACCAGGAGAATCCCAATTCCCAGTTCAACCCGACCGTCGGCAGCACCGGCACGTCGACTGTCGCGGGCGGCACCGCGCTGTCCTACACGCCCGATCGCGTCGTCGGGGCCACCGGCCGTGGCAGCGTGCCGATGGCGTTCAGCTTCCTGACCAGCGGCGGGCTGAGCAAGTCCGCCAACGTCCGCTACCGGCTCGACGACGGCACGTGGCGGATTCAGTCGGCGTTCAGCACCTCGAACTCCTTCGTGACGCGGCGCGACATCGACGAAGGCTTCTTCAACGCGCTTGGCGTGGGCCTGCGCGTGCCGGTGCGCGTGACGTTGTCCGACATCCGCGGGGGCAAGGTCGGCGATTTCCAAGTGTTCGACAACGCCAACCAGCCGGTCGACGCCTTCGACATCAACAACTACAATCTGACGACGGCGACGAACCAGCCCAAGACGGACATTCGCTCGACGATTGCCGCGGGCGATCTCGACGTGCGACGCCAGCTGCGGTGGTTTTCGTTTCCCCTCGCCGTCCAAGTCGGCGGCCTGCACCGCATCCAGACGAACGACGATCGGCGGCTGAACGGCCGGGCCTACAACTACAACGGTCTCAATGGCTCGTTGTCGGCGGCACCGTACCTGTCCGACGTGTTCTACGGCTCAACCAAGCTGGCCTCGTTCCCGGACAAGCCGTACGTGCCGTGGGTCTCGCCCCACAAGGTCTACGCCGCGTTCAAGGCGAATCCCGCGCTCTTCACGCAGACCGTCGCGCAGCAGCGGACCACGGCGAGCAACAACATTCTCAATTCAAAACACATCGAGGAAAAGGTGACGGCCGGCTATTTCCAAACCGAGGCCCGCTTCCTCAACAACCGGCTCAACGTCGTCACGGGCGTCCGCTATGAGGGAACGACCGACGAGGGCATCGGCCCGCTGCAGGATCCCAACGCCGTCTTCGTTCGCACTGCCACGGGGGCCTTTGCCCGCACTCCCGCCGGGGCGCGGATCCGGAAGCCCGAGGCAGGCGCGGCCGGCTCCGTGGAGGAAGTGGCGCTGATCTACAAGGAGCGCGCCTCGCGCGCTGAACGTTCGTACCACGGCTACTATCCAAGTCTCCATCTCACCTTCAACGCCACCGAGCGCCTGATGGTGCGGGCCGCGTACGCCAAGACCTACGGCCGGCCCAACTTCAGCAATATCATTCCCAATACCACGGTCTCCCAGGATGACGACCTGAACCAGGATCCGGAAAAGACGCTCGGCCGCATCAACGTCAGCAACATCGGACTCAAACCGTGGACCGCCGACAACTACGACGTATCCGTGGAATACTACACCGATCACGGCGGCGTGGTGAGTGGCGGCGTCTTCCTGAAAGAGGTGAAGGACTTCTTCGGCGCCTACGTGAAGGACGCGACCGCGGCGGATTTGGCCACGCTGGGACTTGATCCGCGCTACCTCGGCTGGCGCGTCACGACGCAGTTCAACTCGGGTTCGGCCCGCGTGCGCGGCGCGGAGATCAACCTGCGCCACTCGCTCGTGCCATTCGGCACCTGGGGCCGGCAGATCATCGTGTTCGCAAACGCGACGAAACTGAAGCTCGACGGCCACGACCTCGCCGACTTCACCGGCTTCCTCCCGGAATCGGTCAACTGGGGATTCACCATCGCCAAGGGCAGGGCGACGTTGATCACCAAGTGGAACTACCGCGGCGAGCAAAAGGCGGTGTCATATCCCGACATGGGACCGGACGCATTCCGCTTTCCCCAACCGCGCACCCAGCTCGACATCAGCCTGGATTATCAGGTGGGCAAACGCGCCTCGCTGTACTTCAATCTGCGCAATGCGACCAATGAAGTACAAAACGAATTCGCCTACGGGTCGCAGACGCCCGGCTACGCCCGCGAGTTCTATCACGCCAACTTCGGCCGGGTGTTCACGCTCGGCGTGAAGGGTGCGTTCTAAACCGACCTCATGCCGGCGACCCGTCTTCCCTCATCGATTCTTCCCGGGAGCGCAGGCCTCCAGCCTGCATTGAGCCGACGGGTCATCAGGCAGGCGGGACACCTGCGCTCCCGAGCACTCAGCCTCATCGGCTTCGCCCTGCTCGTTCGCGCCTCAGTCGGTACGGCCGCCGAAACGATCGACTTCGGGCGGGACATCTTCCCGATCCTCTCGAACAACTGTTTCACCTGTCACGGGCCCGACGCCGAGAAGCGCAAGGCAAAGCTCCGACTCGACCTCCAGCAGGGCGCCCTCGGTGCGGGGAAAAGCGGCGCGATCGCCGTCGTCCCCGGCCAGAGCGCGGCCAGCGAGCTCGTGTTGCGCATCACCTCGCCGCATGAGGACGAAGTCATGCCGCCGCGGGACGCGAAGGAGAAACTCAGCGCCGCCCAAATCGAGAAACTCAAGCGCTGGGTCGACGAAGGCGCGGCGTGGGGCCACCACTGGGCCTTCGAGGCCCCGCGGCGTCCGGTGTTACCCGTCCTGCGTACCGCCTCCGGCCCCGCGGTCACGCACCCGATCGACCGCTTCGTCCGCGCACGGCTCGAAAGGGACGGTATCGCGCCTTCCCCCGAAGCCGATCGCCGCACGCTGCACCGCCGCCTCAGCTTCGACTTGCTCGGTCTGCCCCCTGAACCGAAGGCGGTGCAGGCCTTCGTCGACGACCCGCGTCCCGATGCCTACGAGCGGCTCGTCGATGCGTTGCTGGCGTCGCCGCATTTCGGTGAACGCTGGGGCCGGCACTGGCTCGACCTCGCGCGCTACGCCGACAGCGCCGGCTATCTCAACGACACGCTGCGTCCCTACGCGTACCTTTACCGCGATTGGGTGATCGACGCGGTGAACCAAGATCAACCGTTCGATCAATTCACGATTGAGCAGCTCGCCGGCGACCTGCTGCCGAACGCCACGCTCGAGCAGAAGATTGCCACGGGGTTTCACCGCAACTCGCTCAAGAACGACGAGGCCGGCGCGGATCTCGAACTCGACCGTACCAAGGCGGCTGTCGATCGCACCGCCACGACGGGCGCCGTGTTTCTCGGGCTCACGGTCGGCTGCGCCGAGTGTCACACGCACAAGTACGACCCGATCACGCATCGCGAATTCTACCAGCTGTATTCCTTCTTCAACAGCACGGCGGAACGGGACGTGCCGGCGCCGCGGCCCGACGAACTCGCCGCGTACAACAAGCGGCACGACACGTGGGACCAGGAGCGGAAGAAGCTGGAAACGCCGCTCGAAGCCTACATCGCCACGCTCGTCGACACTCAAGTGCCGGCGTGGGAAAGCACCGTGAAAATTCCCGCCGCGCGCTGGACCGTGCTCGCGCCCGAGGAGATCACGATCGTCACCGAGGACGAGGAACGGATCTTCGCGCCGAACGACGATCGCTCCATCTCCACCGGACCGCGCGACCCGCTGCGCTCCCGTTACCTTGTGAAGGTGCCGGTCAACCCGCTCAAGGGCGTCACCGCGATCCGCCTCGAGGCCCTCGCGGATCTCGGCGGCAAGGTCGGTCGCGCGCGCAGCGGCGATTTCAATCTCGCGGAATTTTCGGCGATGCTGAAAACCGCCGACGGCGCGCAGCACAAGCTCGAGATCGCCACGGCCCGCGCCGATTTCGCCGCGAAGAACGCGACGCCCGAGCTGACGCTCGACGGCGACAACACCACGGGCTGGAGCGTCACGGGACAGACGGATGACTCCCACGTGATCATCTTCGAGCTGAAGGCGCCGCGTGACTTTCCCGCCGGCTCCACGCTCTATTTCGAGCTCGAGCACCGGATCACCGGCGTGCTGAACCGCTTTCGTTTCGCCACCACGTCGGCAGTCCTGCCGATCGAGCCCAGCCCGATGCCCGATTCGATTCTGGCGGCGCTCGACACGGCGCCCGCGCAACGGACACCGGCGCAAAAGTTGGAGCTGGCGCGACATGTCGCGCGTTTCGCCGACGCCCAGGGCAAGGAGTTGTTCAAGCCGCTCGCGGCGCACATTGCCAAGAAGCCCGAGTTTCCCAAGACCGCGGCGCCGGTCTTGATCGCGCACGAGCGCAAGACCCACATCCATCTCCGCGGCGACTACCAGCAGCCGGGCGAGGAAGTGCAACCCGGCACGCTTTCCGTGCTTCACCCCTTCAAGCCACGCGGCCCGAAGCCCGACCGGCTCGACCTCGCCCGCTGGCTGGTCGACCCGGCCAATCCGCTCACGGCCCGCGTGACGGTGAATCATATTTGGAAACACCTGCTCGGACGCGGACTCGTGGCCACGCCGGATAATTTCGGCTCACTCGGCGAACGGCCCTCGCACCCCGAGCTCCTTGATTACCTCGCCACGGAATTCGTCCAGCGCGGCTGGAGCCGGAAACAGATGATCCGCTTAATCGTGACGTCGGCGACCTACCGCCAGTCGGCGATCGGCCGCCCCGACTTGATCGATCGGGATCCGCTGAACGTCCTGCTCGCGCGCCAGAGCCGGCACCGGCTGGAAGCCGAAATTGTGCGCGATGCGTTCCTCGCCAGTAGCGGGTTGCTGAATACGAAGGTCGGCGGCCCGAGCATTCATCCGCCACTGCCTTCGTTCGTCCTCGCCTTCGGCCGCAACAAGACGTGGCCCGAGACGAAGGGCGCCGAGGTGTATCGGCGCGGCATGTACATTCACCTGCGCCGCAACGTGCCTTATCCGATGCTGACCACCTTCGACGCCTCCGACGCCAGCGTCGCCTGCCTGCAGCGCGAGCGGTCGAACTCCCCGCTGCAGGCGCTGACACTGCTCAACGATCCGGTGTTTTTCGAATGCAGCGAGAAGCTCGCCGAGCGGCTCGCGGCGCTGCCGGGCGACGTCAACGGCCGGCTGCATCAGGGCTTCGAGCTCTGCCTGAGCCGGCCGCCCGAACCCGCCGAGATGATCGCACTCCGCGCGCACTTCGACGACCAGTTGAAACTCACCGACGGCGATGCGAGACTGGCGATGGTCGCCACGGCCCGCCTGCTGCTCAATCTGGATGAATTCATCACGAGGGAATGACGCCGAGGGAGTTGAGAGTTGAGAGCGAAAACCGAATCCGGTCCCGCACCCTTCCACTATCCCAGTCCCAAATCCGTTTCATACCTCCTCTCCGTCTCTCAACTCTCAGCCCTCAACCCTCAACTTTTCTCCCCCCATGTTCAGCCGGCGAAAATTTCTCATGCAGGCCTGCGGTGGCATCGGCGGGCTCGCGCTGTCGAATCTGTTGAGCCACGAGGGGCTGCTCGGCGCGACGGCCGGCGGACTGCCAGGCCACACCCACCACAAGCCGAAGGCGAAGCACTGCATCTACATTTATCTCGAGGGCGGACCGAGCCAGATGGATCTCTACGATCCGAAGCCGATGCTCAACCAGCTCGACGGCCAGGCGCTGCCGGAGTCGATGCTGAAGAACATGCGCTTTGCGTTCCTCGCGAAGGAGTCGGCCCGCATCATGGGTACGCCGCGCACGTTCAAGAAGCACGGGCAATGCGGCATGGAGTTGTCCGACCTTCTCCCGCACATCGGGTCGATCGCCGACGACATCTGCCTCGTCCGATCGATGCACACCGACCAGTTCAATCACGTGCCCGGGCAGTTGTTGATGAACACGGGCTCGGCGATCTCCGGCCGCCCGAGCATGGGCTCCTGGCTTTCCTACGGTCTCGGCAGCGGCTCGAAAAACCTGCCTGAGTTTGTCGTCCTGATCTGCGTTGGCCGCGGCGTGCCGGGCGGCTCCGCCAGCTGGGCCAGCGGTTTCCTGCCGTCGAAGTACTCCGGCGTGATGTTCCGCAACGAAGGCTCGCCCGTGCTGAACCTCGACAACCCGGCGTCGATCACGTCGGCCATCCAGGAACGCAACATCAAGGGCGTCACGCAGCTCAACGCGCTGCGCCACGCACAAGTCCACGATCCCGAGATCGAGAGCCGGATCGCCGCCTACGAGCTGGCGTTTCGGATGCAGAGCGCCGCGCCGGAGCTGATGGATCTTTCCAACGAATCCCAGGCCACGCTCGACATGTACGGCCTGAATCGTGCGGAGCCGAAGATCGAGGGCGGCAACCAACTCGGCGGCACCGGGCTCTTCGGCACGTTTGCGCGGAACTGCCTCATGGCCCGCCGGCTCGTCGAACGCGGCGTACCGGTCGTCCAGGTCATCCACGCCTCGTGGGATCACCACAGCCGCATCAACACCGATCTGCCGCACAACTGCCTGATGGCCGACCAGCCGATCGCCGCGCTTGTGAAGGACCTGAAACAGCGCGGACTGCTCGACGACACGCTGGTGATCTGCGGCTCCGAATTCGGGCGCACCGCGCTCGGCGAAAACCGTCCGGGGGCGCGTACCGTCACCGGCCGCGATCACCATCCCAACGCCTTCAGCCTCTGGCTCGCCGGCGGCGGCATCAAGGGCGGCCAGGTCATCGGCGAGACCGACGACATCGCGTGGAACGTCACCAAGGATCCGGTCCACGTGCACGACCTCCACGCCTCGATCCTGCATCTCTTCGGCTTCGATCACACAAAGCTCACGTATCGTTTCCAGGGTCGCGACTACCGGCTGACCGACGTCGCCGGCCATGTCGTGCCGAAACTCTTCGCCTGATCCACGCATCCGCGCGCGACTCCAGCGGCGTGACTGAATTCCCCTTCTCCCTAGGACCGCGGACGCCCCCGTCCGCTCCGAAGAAATGCGCGGGCGACTGCACCGCATGAAACATTTTCTCCTCGGGTGACTCCTCGTCATCGCGCTTGCCGGACTCGTCGCGCTCACGTGCGCCGACGTCGCCCAGCGGCTCGAGCCGGCCGTCGGCCCGGGTCGCATCGCGGCCGATCCGCTCACCGAAGAAGGCGTGCCGCTGCTCCAGACCAACGTATGCTGTGGGCGGGGGCCCTCACCCCGCGCTTGGAATCGTGGCCGACAACCCGCGGGGCGAGGGTACCCCGCCTGCACAACCACTCGAACCTCCTGGAGCTGCTTTAGAAATCCCTGAACCCACCTTTACCCGATCCAGCTCCGACGGGCTCGGGCATCGGAAAGTCTCCGTGGCTCGAGGCCGGTGCGGAAGCGGATGATTTTTTCGGTGCGGCGGCCCGCGGGGCGAACTTCGGTGCGGAGGCGACGGACCGCACGTTCGGCACGCGAACGGACGCGCTGCTTCTGGCGGCAGGCGCGGCGTCACCGGGCGCACGGCCGCGGATCAGCAGCTGCAATTCGCGCACGGCGTCCTTGAGCACGGCAGCCTGGGCGTTGAGTTCCTCGGAGGCGGCGGCGCACTCCTCGGCGGTGGAGGCGTTGGCCTGCGTGACCTTGTCGATCTGCGTGACCGCCATATTCACTTCGCTGATACCCTGGATTTGTTCGTGCGAGGCCGAGGCGACCTGCGTCACCTCCTCGTCCACCTTCTGCGCGTTGGCGACGATCTCGGCGAGTTTCTGCTCGAGCAGCTGGGACTTCGCGACGACATCCTCGACGGAGGCCACGACCTTGTCGGTGACGCGCACGCCGTCGTCGCTGCGTTGAATCGAGGCTTCGATCATGTCGGCCGTTTCCTTGGCGGCACGGGCGCTGCGTTGCGCGAGGTTGCGCACTTCATCGGCCACGACGGCGAAGCCCATGCCGGCCTCGCCGGCGCGCGCGGCTTCGACGGCGGCGTTGAGGGCGAGGATGTTCGTCTGGAACGCGATCTCGTCGATCGTCTTGATGATCTTGGAGACGTCGTTGCTGGCGGACTTGATGCCGTTCATCGCGTCGCGCATCTCACCGCTGGCGCTGCGGATGCCCTGCATGGCCGTGCCCATGTCGTGCGTGCTCTGGGCGCCGGCTTCGGCGTTGGCGCGCGTCTGGGCCGTGATGCCCTTGGCGCTTTGCACGTTCTGGCCGTTGCGCTGCGTCATGCTGGAGATTTCCTCGAGCGAGGCGCTGGTTTCCTCAAGTGAGGCGGCCTGCTCGCTGGCGCCTTCGGCCAGCGACTGGCTGGCAGCGGACACCTGGCTGGCGGCCGAAGCGACCTGGGCGGATCCTTCGGCGAGCGACGTCGAGATGGTGCCGAGAACCTTGCTGATGCTGCGGATGATGGTGAAGGCAAAGCCTGCGCCCACGAGAAGTGCCAACATCACTGCGACGACGGTCTTGGCCCGCGAGGCGATCAGCAGATCGTTGAGCATGAGATTCGTGGCCTCCACCGATTTCACATTGTACTCCTGTGCCGCGCGCACCGCGGCTTCATACGCGGCGAATGCCTTCGACGCGTTGCCGTGCAGCGCCTCTTCGGAAGCAGCCGCCTTGTTCTCGGTGCTGGACTTGCGCAGGTGGCGGGAGGCCGTGCGATACTCGTTCAGCAGCGGCTCAATCTTGTCGGCCAGCTGCCGCTCCTCGGGCATCGCGATCGTTTTGATGTAATTCGCGAGAAGCGTCAGGATTTTCTGCGCCTCCTCGTCCGCCTTCTTTTCCAGCTCCGCCATCTCGGCGGTTTCGGCGCTGACGACGTGCCTCAGATTGATGACCCGGTAGTCGAGGGTCTCGGCCAGCAGTTCGGACGTGAGCAGCACCTGGTGGTTGTCCTTGGACAGGCTCTGCATGGCCTCGCCAATCTTGCGGGACTCCAGCCAGTTGGACACCCCGAGGAGGGTGATGAGCAGGAGCAGCACGGAGAATCCGAGCGTGATGCGTTTTCCGATAGTCCAGGATTTCATGTGAGAGGCGAACGTTGAAGGACGCGAAGGGTGTTGGTGACGGAAGAGTCCGGTCTGGAAGAACTGGCTGGCGACGAAGGAGGACCTCATCGCTTCTCCACGAATCGACGCCCGACCGAGCGATGAAAACCCCAAGGCTCTCTATCGGGCATTTCCCGGTCTTTCTGTTGCGCGACCGTTGGCAAACCCTCCTCCTATTTTGCGATCGCCATCAGCCCGGCGACTGCCACGCCGGCCACGCAGGTGGCTCAATCGTTCACCGATCGGGTCGCAGGCCGCGCGCAGGCTGCCACAACACGATTGACCGATCGATCCTGCAACCTACGGTCACGCCGTGCAGCCGAAGCGGCCATTTCTGAAGTGGGCGGGCGGTAAGACCAAGCTGGTCGCTGCGATACGCACCGTCGCTCCCGCCACTGCAGATCGTTTTGTCGAACCCTTTGTGGGGAGTGGGGCGGCGGCCCTGAATCTCGGCTACGCGCGGAACCTGCTGGCAGACTCCAACCGAGACCTGATCGATCTTTACGGCTTCCTGCTGCAGGACGGTGAAGCCTTCATCGCGGACTGCGGGGCGCTGTTTGTACCGGAGCACAATGTGTCGTCCGCGTATTACCGGCTGCGGGCCGAATTCAACACCACGACCGATCGACGCCGCCGCGCGTGTCTTTTTGTGTACCTGAACCGGCACGGCTACAACGGTCTTTGCCGCTACAACTCGCGCGGCGGCTTCAACGTCCCGTTCGGTCGCTACACGCGCCCCCGGCTGCCGCAGGCCGCGATGCGCGGGTTCCGCGCCGTGCTGCAAACGTGCACGTTGAGCCACGCCGATTTCCGCGAACTGATCGGACAGACGGGCGCGGGCGATTTCGTGTATTGTGATCCGCCCTACGTGGCGGCAAGCGCGACGGCCAACTTCACCGCCTACGCGCGGCTGGGTTTCGGTACGACGGATCAGATCGACCTCGCGGCCTGCTGCCGCGCCGCTGCGCAACGCGGCGCCTGCGTCGTCATCTCGAATCACGACACGCCCGAGACCCGCGAACTTTACCACGACGCCGACGAAACCCACGAGCTGCTCGTGCGCCGCCGCATCAGCTGCCAGGCGCAGACTCGCGGCCACGCGCGTGAACTGCTCGTCGTCTACCGGCCCGCGGCGCCGCGCGTCGAGCAGCATTCGCCGGCGGCGTAGGAGCGACGAGGGCGTGACGGGGTGCCCGACACCGTTGGGACCGCGACCGCCCTCGGTCGCATCTTTCCCAGGGCGACCGGGGGCGGTCGCGGTCCAAGGGGAAGCCCGATCCGCGTCGAATTATTTCCTCAGCACCTTGTCCGCAAAATCCAGATACCTCGCCCAGTCGTACGCGTTGATATCATGCTTGCCGGTGCGCAGGTGGTACGCGATCGCATCGCCGAGCACGGGCTGGTTCACGGGAGGCTGCTCGGCGACGCCGAGGCCTTTCTTGCCGTACAAGGCGTAAACCGGCTCGGCGTGTTTCGCCGCGAGAAACTCTCCGCGCGGGTCGGCCCAGGAGTCGTCCTCGGCACTCGCCACATGCACCGGCCGCGGCGCGATCAGCGCGATGAGTTCGTGCTGGTCGACGGGCAGCGCGGCCTCGCGGCCGTTGTAGGCGCGGAAATTGCGGGAGAACCAAAACGGGAACGAGCGGTTGATGGTGGCGACATCCTCGCCAAAATTCCGCATGCTCAGCGCCGCGCCGCCACAGCCGGAATTGTTGGAGATGACATACGCGAAACGTTCGTCCTGCGCACCAGCCCAGAGCGCGGCCTTGCCCAGACGCGAGTGGCCGTGCACCGCGACGCGCTTGCCGTCGATTTCCGGATCGCTCGCGAGATAATCGAGCGCGCGGCTCAATCCCCAGGCCCAGATGCCAATCGCGCCCCACGCATCGGGCTTGCGATCCTCGACGGCGCCCGTGCCGAACAGCGCGGCGACGTCGCGATTCAAGCCCTCGTTTCGATCTTCACAGAGATCGCCGTAATACATCGTCGCCGTCGCATAGCCGCGCGCGATCACGGTCTCGACATTCCAGCGCGACGCGTGCGCCCCGCGTGTGCCTTCGGTCGCGCGGTTGTTCACGATCTTGAATTCAGCCGTCGGCCGCATCCACGCGGTCGAGGGCGTGATGCCCGGATCCGGATTCACGCAGGGGTTGCCGTAGTAATTCAGCCCGAGAAACGCCGGCCACGGCGCGTGCGCACCGGCCGCGCCCGCGGGTTGGTAGACGAGCAGATGGATTTTCGGTCCGTCCTTTTTCTCGGTGAACCAGATCGTGATTTCCTTGCGCACGGCCTTGCCGCCGAGGGCGGCGCGGTCGACCGACGTCACCGCCCAGTGCATTTTCTCCGGCCGGCCCGCCGGCGTGCGGCCATAGACTTCACGGGCGAACAGCTCCAGCAACTCGGGCCGGCGCTGCGTCCGCCACTCGGCCACATCGCGCACGCGCGTGCCGTCGTTGCGCACCAGCGGATCCGGCAGCGTGTACGGCCGCACGGCTTTCTCGTCGGAATTGATGCCCGGACGATCCGCGCTGAATCCAGCGACAACGGAGCAGATCGCGAGACACGTGACAGCGAGGGGACGCAGGACGGAAGTCATGGCGCAACTATCCGTCGAGCGAAGTCGCACGCAAGCATCGGTCGGCGGTGAATCCAGGCAAAGGCACTTTCTTACAGGAGCAAACGGAGGAAACAGAGGAGAGCGGCCGTGACTCCGTGGTCGCTGTTACCTCCTGTAAACCTTCCTGATCCTGGGGACTGCGATCCCACGCACCCAGCACATCGTCGGGCGACGATGAGCGTGTTCCAATTCTCGCTCGGAAACGAATTCGCCCGTGCTAGGGTGCGGCCACCGATGAATCTCCCGCTTCGACCGGTGCTCGTCTCGCTGACGATCGCATGGCTGTTCCCTGGTTTCGCCCACGCCGACGTCACGCCCGCTCCGCTGTTCACCGATCAGGCGGTGTTGCAGCGCGACAAACCCGTGCCGGTCTGGGGCACGGCCGACGCCGGGGAAAAAATCACCGTTTCGTTCGCCGGTCAGCGGCGCGAGGCGACCGCGGGCTACGACGGCCGCTGGATCGTGCTGCTCGAGGCCATGCCGGCGTCGACGAGCGGCGCCGAACTGACCATCGCGGGAAAAAACACGATCACGCTGCGTGACGTACTCGTCGGCGAAGTGTGGTTGTGCTCCGGTCAGTCGAACATGGAGTGGCCGGTGCAACGCGCCGCGAACGCCGAAGCGGAAATGGCGGCGGCAAATTTTCCGTTGATTCGCCACGTGAAGGTCGAGCGCGCGGTGGCCGAAACGCCGACGACCACCGCGAAGACGAGCGGCTGGCAGCCAACCACGCCGCAGACCGTAGGTGCGTTCACCGCCGTCGGCTATTTTTTCGCACGCGATCTCCACCAGAAACTCGGCGTGCCCATCGGCCTCATTCACAGCTCGTGGGGCGGCACGCCGGTCGAGTCCTGGCTGAGTCCGGCGGTGCTCACCAGCGAACCGGCATTCGCCGTGATCGGCGAACGCTGGCGTCAGAACCTCGCCGATTTCCCCAGCCTCAAGACCGATTACGAAGCGCGGCTCGCGCTGTGGACCAAGGCGGAGGCCGACGCCAAAGCCGCGGCGACGTCCCGCGCGGAGGTCGCAGCAAAAAGCAAAAAGGGCCCGAAACCCGACGCGGCGGCATTGCACGCGGAGTGGCTGCGGCAGAATCCACGGCCGCGGAGCCCGCGCGGACCGGGCGATCCTTGGACACCGGCCGGGCTGTTCAACGGGATGATCAATCCGCTGCTGCCGTATGCGCTGCGGGGCGTCACGTGGTACCAGGGTGAGAGCAACGCGGAGCGCGCGTCGGAGTACCACGCGTTGTTCGCCGCGATGATCAAGGCGTGGCGGTCGCACTTTGCGCAGGGCGACATTCCCTTCTACTGGGTCAGCCTCGCCAACTTTGGGGTGCCGTCCGACGGCCTCGAGCGCGGCCGGTCGTATGCGTTTCTCCGCGAGGCGCAGACGAAGACGCTTGCGTTGCCGAACACCGGCCAGGCGATCGCGATCGATATCGGCAATCCGCGCGACATCCATCCGACGAACAAGCAGGAGGTCGGTCGCCGGCTCGCGTTGATCGCGCGCAACCGGACCTACGGCATCGTGGGTGACGATACCGGTCCGACGTTCATCAGCGCGGCCCGCGAAGGCGCGACGCTGCGCGTGCGATTCGCGCAGGCGAGTGGCGGCTTGATTGCCCGCGACAAACCAATCCAGGCGCTCGAGCTGGCGGGCGCCGATCGCGTGTTTCAGCCGGCCGTCGGCCGGATCGAACGCGAGACCGTGGTCGTGTCGTCGGTGCTCGTGCGCGATCCGGTCGCGGTACGCTACGCGTGGACGAATGCGCCCGAGGCGAATCTGTACAACGGCGCGGGCCTGCCAGCGACGCCGTTTCGCTCGGACGACTGGTGAGAACGACGTTTGCGATGAAACGACGATTTCTCCGCCACGAAAGCGGGTGAATTAATTCTAAAGCCAGAAAGCCATGAAACCATCGGCCTTGCTGAGCTGCCTGTTTTGTCTGATTCGTGGCTTTCTGGCTTTTGAATTCTGGAGGTAGACGGGCCCGATTTGCTGGCTTCCTGCTCGAATGCGGTAAAGGAGCTGTCATTGGGGAAATTTGAGTTTGCCACCACTCAACGCCGTGCGCTTTCTTTGCCCTTCACGTTCTCTCAAACCTTTACCACACCACAGTCATGGCTGAACTCGTAGGAAATGTCTTGGTGGGCCAGTCCGGTGGCCCCACGTCCGTTATCAATGCCAGCGTCGCCGGCATCATTTCGGAGGCGCTCAACCATGAATGCGTCGAAGAAATCTACGGTGCGCTGAACGGGGTGCTGGGAATCCTGCAGGAGGACCTGATCGATCTCGCTTCGGAGTCGCAGCAGCAGATTCGCGCCCTCCGTTACACGCCCGGCGCCGCGCTCGGCACGTGCCGTTACAAGCTCAAGAAGCAGCAGGATTTCGAGCGCGTACTCGAAGTGTTCAAGGCGCACAACATCCGCTACTTCTTCTACATCGGCGGCAACGACTCGCAGGACACGGCCGACAAGATTTCCAAGCTCGCCCAGCAGCAGAATTACGAGCTCCGCGTCATCGGCGTCCCGAAGACGATCGACAACGATCTGCCGGTCACCGACCACTGCCCGGGCTATGCCAGCGCCATCAAGTACATCGCGACGAGCGTCCGCGAACTGGCCTGCGACAACGAGGCCATGGGTCAGGGCGATCTCGTTTCCATCGTGGAAGTCATGGGCCGCAGCGCCGGCTGGCTCGCCGCGGGCGCCGCCCTCGCGAAGCGTCGGGATCACCCGCACGATCCGCCGCATCTCATTCTCCTCCCTGAGATTCCGTTCAACCAGGAAAAGGTCCTCGAGGACATCAAGCGCGTGCTCAAGCGCGAGCGTTTCTGCCAGATCGTCGTCGCCGAAGGTCTCGTCGACAGCGATGGCAATTACGTCGCCGCCGATGCCGCCACGGATGCCTTCGGTCACGCCCAGCTCGGTGGCGCCGGCGATGCGCTCGCTGAAATTCTCGGTCAGAGCCTCCCCGGCGTGAAGATTCGCGTCGCGAAACCCGGCCTCCTGCAGCGTTGCGCCGCCCATGCCGCCTCCAAGGTGGACTCGGACGAGGCGTTCCTTGCTGGCCAGGCCGCCGTGGAAGCTGCGATCGAAGGCGAGACCGACAAGATGGTCACCCTGATGCGCGGCGACGGCGACCACTACACCTCCGAGACCGGCCTTGCGCCGCTCGCCGATGTGGCCAACTCGGTCAAGAAGCTGCCCCGCGAGTGGATTAACGAAGACGGCCACAGCATGAACTTCCAGTTCCTGCGTTACGCGCAGCCGCTCATCCAAGGTGAACTCACGATCCCGCACGATGCCGGCGTCCCGGTCTTCGCCCGCCTCGACAAGGTTCGGGTCGACAAGACGCTCCCGGCTTACGAGGTCTGACGTGCGAGCCCGCTCTCGAGTTGAGAGTTTAGGGCTGAGAGTTGAGCGTTGAGAAGAACACGTCCTTTTACGAAGGCCGGTCGCAAGACCGGCCTTTTTTGTGCGCGGGGGCCGGACATGATACCAGCATCCCCTAATACCAATCGCCCTTTGCCTTTGGACTCTAGCCGTGGCTACGAGCGCCCGCGAGTGGACGGACGTGAGGCCAAAGGCACGGCCACTCGCTGGCGCTCGTAGCCACGGAGCTATGTCGACGGGCTTAACCCACACACGCAGCCAGCAGCCGCTCGTGCACGGCTGCGGCTGAAATCGGCTCACGTTCAGCGCCGGTGCCGATTAGCACGGGCCACTCGGCGGAATCCGCGGGACACGTGCCGTGCGATCCTTTCACGAGTCCCGCGTCGAGCGGGATGAGGTCCATCAAGACGCGGAAACCGAGCGCCTTCTTCAGGAGCTTCGCAGCCACGCGCAGTTTCGGCAGGGAAATCGCCGGATCGAGGAAGAGCTCAACCGGATCGTAACCGTACTTCCGGTGGATATCGACGCAGCGCGCGAAGTCGGGCGCCCTCCGGTCGTCGTCCCAATAGTAATACGTGAACCACGCGTCCTCCGCGGAAAATACCACGAGATCGCCCGACCGCGCGTGATCCAGGCCGGCCGCGCGCTGACCGGTGGCATCGAGCACGCGCGCGACGCCGTCAGTCGCTTCGAGAACCGTCCGCACCGCACCGATCAATGAAGGATCGTTCACGTAGACGTGCGCGACCTGATGATCGGCAATCGCGAAGACCTTGCTTGCCCCGCAGTCGAGCAGTTCGAGGCCGAGTTCGTCCTTCACGGTGATCCAACCCTGCGCGCGGAAAATCCGGTTCAACGCAATCGAGCGGCGCACCGCGGTGATGCCGTATTCGGACAGGACAATCGTACGCACCCCGCGCTGCGCGTAGAAATCCATCAACCCGCCCACCACCCGGTCGATCGCGCGGCAATCGTCCGCGATCCGCGGGTCCGTCGGACCGAGACGTTGCAGATTATAATCGAGATGCGGCAGGTAAACGAGCGAGAGGTCCGGCCGGTGCCGCTCCTCAATCCACTCGGCAGAGTTCGCGATCCACTCGGACGACGCGATTCCGGCCATCGGGCCCCAGAACGCCGGGAACGGAAACGGCCCGAGGTCGCGCTTGATCGCATCGCGAATCGTCAGCGGGTGACTGTAGACGTCGAAGAACTTCCGGCCGTCCGCGGGATACATCGGCCGCGGCGTGATCGACCAGTCGGCGGTCGAGTACATGTTATACCACCAAAATAATTTCGCGCAGGTGAACCCGGGCCGCACCGCGCGGGCCTTTTCCCAGAGCTTCGGCCCGTGCACGACGTGATTCGACTGCTTCCAGAAATGATGCTCGTCGAGCGTGCGATCGTACCAGCCGTTCGCGACCGCGCCGTGGCCCGAGGGCGGCAGGCCGGTCAGATAGGTGCTCTGCGCGGTGCACGTGACTGCCGGCAACACCGATTTGACGCGAGTCAGTCCGCCGGTCTGCGCGGCCTGCTGCAGCCGCGGCGTGTGCGGTCCCACGAGACTCGCCGTGAGCCCGACGACGTTGAGGATAGCGATCCGCTCAGGCATAACGCGCCCGCAACTCGTCGAACGCTGCTTTCACGATTGGTCCGTCCATCTCGTGGATGTCGAGTCGCACGCCCGGGGCGCGGATCATCGGAATCGTCAGCCGCCCACCGAGGTGCTCGCGAAATTCCTCCAGCCCATCGAGCATGTCCTGGCGTCCGCTCGGCCCGCGAATCTGTTTGATCGGTTCGAACAACTGGAAGCCCAGCCGCTGAATCACGTCGAGGATGCGCTCCGCGATCGGCTCGGGCAACAGCCCGACGCGCCGCGAATAAATGAGATCGATGGCCATGCCGACGGCGACCGCTTCGCCGTGACTGACGCGAAACTCCGACAGCTGCTCGAGCTTGTGCGCCGCCCAGTGGCCAAAATCCAGCGGCCGCGCCGAGCCGCGCTCGAACGGATCGCCGGCCGTCGCGATGTGCTCCATGTGCTGGCGCGCGCTCGCGCGAATCACGGCCTCGTAGGGTTCGGGCGCGAACACCGCGAGCGCGTCCACCCGCTCGGCGATAAATTCGAAAAATGCCGCGTCACGAATCAGCGCGACCTTCACCGCCTCGATCAAACCGGCGCGGCGATCGCGCGGCGGCAGTGCATGGAGGAACGCGAGATCGTTGACGATGGCGTGCGGCACATTGAACGCGCCAAGCCAGTTTTTCTTCCCGAAGAAATTGATTCCGTTCTTCACGCCCACGCCGCCATCGCCCTGGCTCAGGCTCGTCGTCGGCAGGCGCACGAGCGGAATGCCGCGATGCGCCGTCGCCGCGCCGAAGCCCACCATGTCGAGCACCGCGCCGCCGCCGACTGCGATCACATACGAGTGACGGCACAGGCCGGCCGCGTTGATCGCGGACCACACGCCTTCAAGCTGGCGGAAATCATTCTTCACGGCTTCACCCCCGGGCACGGCCACGGGCGTCGCAGCGAGGCGCACGTGATCCGTGCGCGAGGCAAACCAGCCGGCAATCTTCTCCCCGAAGCGCGGAAACCCCGCTTCGAGCCCGGCATCCCAGAAGACCAATGCGCGCACGTTCTCGCCCGGTTCCCGGGGCGTCAGCACCTGCGCGAGCGTGTCGTTGCCCGCGCCAAAGACATCGCGCGTGAAGACCAGCCGGTGCTCATGCTGCAACGCAATCGGGAAGGAAACAGGATCAGTGCGATCGGCCATGCGGGTTCAGGTGGAAGCGGCGAGCCGCTGCGCCCAGCGTCCAAGAGAAACCGCCGCCGCGCAAGCCATTGCCGGAATCCACGCGCCGAGCGCCAGCAGCGCGATCGCGTCGACCAGTGGAATGAACGCCAGCAACCGCCCGACCGAACGGCCGATCTTGGCTGCCGGCGCGCCGGGTTTGTATTCCCAGCGCGCAATCAGGCTGAGCGTGACGATGTAAACGAACAGCGCCGCGACCCAGGCGAGAAACGCGGGCGTCAGGCTGCGCCCATGCAACGACGCCACCGCGATCGCGAGGCAGACGCGGCAGCCCGCCATCAGGATCACGGATCCAATCCAGCGTTTATGGATCCAGTCGTACGCGAGGATCGTGGCGGTCAGCGCCAGCGACCACAGGGGCGACGCACCGATCAAAACGAGCAGGCCGAGGCCAACGACCATTTCAACCGTGGCCAGCCACCCGGCTCCCGCACGCGACACCAGACCCCGCGGAATCGCGCGCTCCGGCCGGTGCCGCGCATCGAAGCCGGCGTCGAACACGTCGTTGAAGGTCGCGCCGCCGGCGTAGATCAGACAGCCCGCTAGCGCCGCGAGCGCAAACGTGGCCAGCGAGGGCCAGGTCGGCGCACCCGCCGCGGACAACACGAGCGCTGCGAGGACGTTGCTGACGACCGACGGAAAATTTCCCGCGCGCGCCAGATCGAACCAGACGCGGAGTTTCACGGGAGAGCAGGCATCCCGCCTGCTACGGACTGAATGCAGGCGGGACACCTGCGCTCCCGGATCCAACACCTCACACCCCGGCCTCCCGCGCACACGCCTCGGCCAGCGCCCGATCGGCGAGCCCGCGCGACGCGAGCGCATCGAGCGTCCACGCATATTCGCGCACGAGCTGATCCTCGATTGGGATCCGCAGCGGCGTCGGCAACACCTCCCACGTGTACGTCTCCATCTCGAGATGCGCACACGCGGCCGGCCGCGCCTGCAGCCAGTCGAGCGCCGCCATGAGATGATCGCGCGTGTCGCCAAACGGCGCGCCGGGCGCCGCATGCAGCGGCACATGAAAATGCACGCGCCACTCGTCGTCGGGTAGTGAAGGCGTCGGATCGGCCAGCGCGTCCGGCAGATCCACGTAACGCCGGCGCACGGTATTGCCGCTGCCGACCACCACCTGGTGCAAATACACCGGCTCGACAAACGCCTCGAGGGCTTTGCGACCCGCGGCGTCAGGCCGCACGCGCAACGCCGAACTCAGATGCAGTTTGCTCAGCCGCAGGCCCGCCGCGGCAAGGCGATCGAGCGCGACGGTGGCCGATTCGAATTCGACGCCGAGGTGACAGCAGTCGTAGTTGACGCCCACATACGGCAGCAGCGCCGCCGCCGCCGGATCGCTGTTTCGCCAGTCGTCGAAGAACCTGACGGTCTCCTCACTCGTTTCGATCAGGCAGCACGGCTCGGGCTCGAGGCCGAGGTGCAAATCGCGGCCCGATTTCGCCGCGAGGTCGGCAATCGCGCGGCCGCAGACGGACAGTTGGCGGAAAATCGCGGCGCGGCGCGCCGGTTCGGCGGCGACGAAACCCTTGAACGATCCCGGCACCGTGCTGACGCTGCCCGCGGCGCCCGGCGGCTGCAGTTGCACGAGCAGCTCGAACAGTTGCAGCGTGTAAGCGGTGCGTTCCGGCGTCGACCAGTCGGGCGCGTACACCTGTTCCTTCACGCGCGTCCCGTGAAAGCTGCCGTACGGAAAGCCGTTGATCGTGAAAACGGTGCAGTCGTGGCGTTCGAGCCAGCGTTGAAACGCGAGCAGCGTGTCGCGCTGGGCGAGTTCCGCGGCGGCGCGCTGGCCGAGGCGCAGGCCGATCGCGTAGGTGCGGCCCGGCGCAACGCGGCGGCGGACCGGCAGCGTGTGGCGTTCGAGCGCGGCGAAGGTCTCCGCCCAGGTTTCCCCGCGGTGGACGTTCGTGCAGTAGGCGAGTTGGAGGCCGTGGTTGAGCTTCATCCCCCGGCAGAGTCGCCCACCTTGAACTTCGGACACTGCGACAGGAACCGGTGCGGATTCCGGTACAGCACCGAATCGACAAAATCCACGCTGTGCCCGCGCCGGCGCATTTCGAGCGCGGTCTTCGGCACCGCCAGCGGATCGCTGACGCCCCAGTCGCACGCGGAATTCATCCAGATGCGCTCGCGTCCGCAAATTTCCAGCATGTCGACCGCGCGCGGCGGCGACGACTTCGAGTCGGGATAAAGCGTGATGCCCGCCCAGAACCCGCGATCGAGCACGCGCTGAATCGTGTGCTCTTCGACGTGATCGATGATCACTCGCTCGGGTTTCACGCCCGGATGCGATTTCAGGACGTCGAGAATGAGATTCGTGCCCTTCAGCTTGTCCTCGAGGTGCGGCGTGTGGACGAGGATCAGCTGTTCGAATTTCACCGCGAGATCGATGTGCTGCTCGAGCACGTTCATCTCGTTGCGCGTGTTCCGATTCAGGCCGATTTCGCCGATACCCAGCACATTCGGGCGATCCAGAAATTCCGGAATCAGCGCGAGGACATCGCGGGCCAGGCCCAGATCCTCGGACTCCTTCGGGTTGAGACACAGCCAGCTGAAATGCGGCAGGAGAAACTTTGCCGCGCGGGCCGGCTCGTATTCGGTCAGCTGCCGGTAGTAATCGCGGAAGCCCGACACCGAGCCGCGGTCGAACCCGGCCCAGAACGCCGGCTCGCACACCGCCACGCAACCGGCCGTGACCATCGCCTGATAGTCGTCGGTCGTACGGCTGACCATGTGACCGTGGGGCTCGATGTAACGCATGGGAGTTATCGTTTGCGGCGGAAAATCGCCGCGGCCACCGGGCGTTGCCACGCACCCAGCGCGGCCTTGCCGCTCGAGATCGCCTCAGGCTCCGTCGTCGGATCACTGAGACTCTCGAGGATCCGGCGGGCGCGCTCGGGCTTGCCGTCGACCAGCAGCTTCGCCGCCTCGCGCAGCGCAGCGCAGCGAAAATCATCCGCCACGGCGTGACGTTCGACCCGATCGAAAAACGCCGCCACCTCGATCAATTTGGCCCGTACGGGAATGAAGCCATGATCCACGACGGCCTTCACCGCGGTAGGGGCCGGCGAACGAGTGGACGGACGTTTGGGGCGGGTCTTGGGCACGGGAGGTGAAGCGGGTCGAAAACTCAAACGGACGCACGAGCGACAAAGCAACTAAACATCACTGGCGATGGAAATCAACGCGGCAGGCGGGGTCGCGCCCTCCGTTCCACTACGGTGACCGTGAAGACGATCTCCCGCGAATCACGCGAATCGGCGCGAATTCAAGGCAAAGGTAACAACCGGGATCCAGGACCACCGCGGTGACTCACCTTCATTGCTGTGATTCGCGTCCATTGGCGTGATTCGCGGGCAACTCCGTCCTTCTCAGCCGGTGGTGATTTTCGCCTCGCACCTTTCGCGCCGTCCCTTCGTCTCGCCCCAGCCGCTGTCATGCCCAAGCCCGAATACCTGATCCTCGTCAACGAGCAGAACCGCGCCGTGGGCCGCGCGGAAAAGTGGGCTGTGCACCGGCAGGGTCTGTTGCACCGGGCGTTTTCCATTTTCCTGGTGGACGACACGGGCCGCCTGCTGGTGCAGCGGCGGAGTCTCGCGAAGTACCACTCCGGCGGACTCTGGGCCAACTCGTGCTGCGGCCACCCGCGTCCCGGCGAACGCACCGCGCGCGCCGCCCGCCGCCGTCTGCACGAGGAACTGGGCGCGTCCGTCCCGCTGCGCTTCGGCTTTCGCGCGCGCTACTGCACCGCGCTGCCCAACGGGCTGATCGAAAACGAAATCGTCTACGTCTACTTCGGCCGCATGCCGGCGCGCCTCGCGCTCAACCCCGACGAAGTCGCCGCGGTGGCGCAACTGAGTCTCGTCGAACTCAAGGCCGACATCGGCCGCCGCCCGCAGCGTTACGCGTACTGGCTGCGCTATTACCTCAAGAATCACTTCGCCGCGATTCGCCGCGAAGTGGGCGTCGAACGCAGGTCGTGGCGGCGCTGAGCGCTGGGAGTGCAGCCCGTCCGCGAAGGCCTCCGCAGGGCAGACAGCTTTGCTTCTTACTGTGACGTGGCTACGAGCGCCAGCGAGTGGACGAACCGCCACTCGCTGGCGCTCGTAGCCACCCTGCCGACGACGTGAAAAGGCAACGGGCGATCGATGTCACACTCGATGCAGGCGGGACGCCTGCGCTCCCGGAGCAAGGACGACGGCGCATGCGCTCCCACATCAACGTTTGTCGTCGTCGTCCTTCTGGTGCGACTTGTAGAACGCCGCGCGCACGGGCGCGGGCATCGGCGAGTTCACGCCGCGCACGCTGCGCCAGACGATTTCGTTGAGCTTGATGTCGTCGGCCCGATCGGGCGCCGAAAAATCCATCTTCTCCGACTCGCGTCCGCCCCACGCGAGCTTCTGGTTGCGTTCATCCGTATCGACCTGGGCAGGACGCGCGGTGAAGGGCGTCAGATCCTGCCGGTCCGTGAACGACGCCCACAACGGCATCGCCGCGGCGTCGAACTGCGACATCGGCTGCAAACCGAGAATGAGTTCCATCGTGCGCAGCATGCTGGTGGTCGAATAAAGCGTGGAGTCGACCGAGCGGCGCTTCGTCCATGCGCTGATCGCCAGAGCGGGCATGCGGTGGGCGTCGACGTGGTCCGGGCCGTTCTGCGCATCGTCCTCGAGGACGAAGATCGCGGTGTCGGCCCAGAACTTCGATCGTGACACGGCCTCGACGAGCAGCCCGAGCGCGCGATCGTTTTCCGCCACCATTGCCGTGGGCGTCCAACTGCCGGCCTTCGCGCCAGAGGTGTGATCGTTGCCCAGCCGGAGCACCTGCAGTCGCGGCATGCCGCCTTCGGTTTCGAAGCGGCGCAGTTCCGCGATGAAGCGCTCGGCGCGTTTCACGTCGGAATAGTCGAGATCCCACGCTTTGTAATAGGGATCGATGTGACCGACGAGAATCGGCAGCGACGGTTCGGCGAGGATCGGCCCTTTTTTCGGCGTGTCGCAAAACTCGCCGTAGCTGCGGTAACTCACGCCGGCCTCGGCCGCGCGGTTCCACAGGTAACCATTGGCGGGAAACGCGACCGGATAATGGCCCTCGGCCGGGTAGTCGTATTTCTTGCGCGCGTTGTGCCCGTAGCTGAGCGGCCAGATTTTCTCCACGAAGTCGGTCGCCTGCGCACCCATGGTCCATTCATGGCCGTCCGCACTGACCTCGCCGTCGGCGTAGAAGTTATCCAACAGCACGAACTCCCGCGCGAGCGCGTGGGCGTTCGGCGTGATCCGCTCGGGAAACAAACACAGCCGCGGGTCGCCGTTGCCCTCGGGAAGGTCGCCGAAGACCTGATCGTAGGTGCGGTTCTCGCGAATGATGTAGATCACGTGCTTGATCGGCGACGGCTCGCCGACGCTGGCGGGAATCGGGTTGCCCGCGGGCCGCGCCGCGAGACCGCGCACGCCGGCCGCGGCATCAAGCGGACTGCAGGTGTAGGCAGTCTTCGTCCACGCGCCGAATTGCTCCGCGCGCTTCTTTTCCACCGGGAGTTCAATCAACGACACGGTGCCCTGCATGAGACCGCCAATGTATTCCTGCAGGGTGCGCGGCATCGTCCGGCCGGGCGAGGGGCCGCGCGGATTCGCATCCGATGCCAGACCCTTGCCATTCGCCACGACGAGCGTGCGGCCGTCGCGCGCGAGGCGCACACTGGTGGGAAACCAGCCGACCGGGATGAAGCCCAGCGACCGCGCCTTGCCGACCGTCTCGACGTCGAACACCGCGACGTTGTTGTTGTTGGCGTTCGCGACGAACAGCAGTTCGCCATCCGGCGAGAGCGCGAGGCTGTTGGGCATCGAGCCGGGTGGGGAATTCGGATACAGCGACGCCGTCAGCGTCTCGGTGATCCGGCCGGTGGCCGTGTCGATCACACTCACCGCATTCAAATTCGACTCGGCCACGAAGAGCCGACCGTCCGTGCCGAGCACCATCTCGTTCGGATGCGAACCGACGTTCCAGCGCGCGAGTTCGGCGCCGGTGTCCGCATGCAACACGAGCACCGCGGCCTTCGCCCACAGACTCACGTACACGCGGCCGTGTTTTTCATCGGGCAGACACGTGTAGGGAAACGGTGCGTCCGGATCGGCGGACGGCTTGACGCGTGCGCCCTCGTGCTCGGTGGTCGCCGTCGCACTGGCCGCCGCGAGTGAGCGCGTCCAGAGCCAGCGGCCGTCGTCGACGGCGATTTTGCCGATGCGCTGGCCGAGCGTTTCGGTGACATAGAGGGCGCGACCGTCGGCTGAAACGGCGAGCCCGGCCGGCACGCCCTGTTCCTTGCCGGGGCGCAACGCGAGTTCGCGCGGCGCCGCGAGCAAGCCGTCCTTGAACGCAAACACGTACACCACTTCCTGGCTGCCGCCGCTGGCGAAAAGCGTCTTGCCGTCGGGCGACCACGCGAGGCCGTAGAAGGTTTCCTCGAGGGCAACCTGCGACACGGGGCGCCCGTTCTTCACGTCGAGGATGCGCACCTCGTGCGGACCCCAGCCGCTGTGAATCACCGCGGCGAATACACCGCCGGGATGGAGCGCGACGTTGACGGGAAAATCACCGACCGGGAGCTGTTTCCCCACCGGTCGCAGCGACCATTGGTTGGGCAGCAACACCGAGCCGTCGCGCTGCACACCCGGCAACGCGGCCGGCGGTTTCGTGGCCGCCACCAACGCGGGCAACACCAGGGTCGCGATGAGCAGGCTGCGCAGGGGAAACCTCATGCCGCGAGGATGAGCGGATAACGGTCCCCGCGGCGAGCCACGGATGCGTCACGAATCGGCGACCTCGTGCGGAACCGGACTGCTCAGCCTGGACAATTCAGTTGCCCGCGAATCACGCCAATGGACGCGAATGAGAGGAAAGTGATACCTGAGGGCAAATGGTGTTTACCTCAGAAATTCGCATCCATTGGCGTGATTCGCGGGAGGTCTTCTGCCGGCCCGGCTCAGGCCGACTCGGACGCGGCCACGGCCACGTACGGTTCCTCGCGCAGGGGTGCGGAGCGTTTGCCGGAGAGCAGCTGCCACCAGATGCGCGCGCTCGCGATGACCACGATGGTGACGAGAATCAGGAAGACCGCGGTCACAGCGACGTCGACGCGGTTGTTGAGCAACTGCGCGCTCCACAGCTTCAATTCCGCGGGCGTGCCGCCCTTCTCGATCTTCGCCGCGAAGCCGCGGGCGATATCGAGGAAACCGAGCGGCGCCGGACTGAAGATTTTCATCAGGCCCGCGGTCATCGTCACGCACAGCAGCCAGCACAGCGGCGCCACGGTGACCCAGACGTATTTCACGCGACCCATCTTGATGAGGACGGTCGTGCCGAGCGCGAGGGCCAGCACGGCGAGCAGCTGGTTCGCGATGCCGAAGATCGGCCAGAGCGAATTGATGCCGCCGAGCGGATCGACCACGCCCTGATAGAGGAACCAGCCCCACGCGCCGACGAAGAGCGCCGTCGCGAGGATGCCGCCCGCCGCGGAACGCGTGTCGCCCAGCGGCTTCCACGCCGCGCCCAGAAGATCCTGCACCAGGAACCGCCCCACCCGCGTGCCGGCGTCGATCGTCGTGAGGATGAAGAGCGCCTCGAACATGATCGCGAAGTGATACCAGAGCGCGAGCGCCGCCTTGCTGCCGACGACGCCGGCAAACATGTGCGCCATGCCGACGGCAAACGTCGGCGCGCCACCGGTGCGGCCCACCATCGTCTTCTCGCCCACGCTGTCGGCCAGCGCCTGCATCTCGAGCGGCGTGACGGGAAAACCGAGCGCGGTGACCTTGGCCGTCACGGCTTCGGGCGTGCCCGCCATGTTGATGGCGAAATACTGGCCGGGCTCCATCGCGCAGGCCGCGATCAGTGCCATGATGCCGACGCACATCTCGGTCACCATCGCGCCGTAGCCGACGATGCGAATATGCGACTCGCGGGCGATGAGTTTGGGCGTCGTGCCCGACGAGATCAGCGAGTGGAAACCGGAGATCGCCGCGCAGGCGATCGTGATGAAAACGAAGGGAAACACCGGGCCCGCGAACACCGGGCCGCTGCCGTCGATGAACTTCGTCAGCGCCGGCATCTTCAAATCCGGCGCGAGCACGATCACCGCCACGCCCAGCGCCATCACGGTGCCGATTTTCATGAACGTGCTGAGATAGTCGCGCGGCGCGAGGAGCAGCCACACCGGCAGCACCGACGCGAGGAAGCCGTAGCCCATGATCCACCACGCGATCGTCGTGCCCTTCAACGTGAGCCAGTGTTCCAGTTCCGTGCCTTTCAGGAATTGCCCGGCCCACACCGCGGCGAGCAACGCGATCACGCCGAACGCGCTGATCCATGCGAGCGCCTTGCCGGAGTGGCCCGCGCCCTTCATCGCAAAGCCCATCACGAGCGCGATGGGCATCGTCGCCGCAATCGTGAACAAGCCCCACGGACTCTCCGCGAGCGCCTTCACCACCACGAGAGCGAGCACCGCGAGCAGAATCGTCATGATGGCGACAATGCTCACCAGGGCGACGCCACCGGCGAACGGTCCGACTTCGTCGCGCACCATCTGGCCGAGAGATTTTCCGCGCCGGCGCGTGGAGCAGAACAGAATCACCGAGTCGTGCACCGCGCCGCCGAGCGTCGCGCCCACCAACATCCACAACATGCCGGGCAGGTAGCCGAATTGGGCCGCGAGCACGGGACCGACGAGCGGGCCGGGACCGGCGATGGCGGCGAAGTGATGGCCGAACACGACCCACTTGTTCGTTTTCACGAAGTCGCGGCCGTCGCCATGCGTCTCGGCCGGCGTGGCGCGAAGATCATCGAGCGTCAGGACCTTGGCCATCAGCCAGGCCGAGTGAAACCGGTAGCCGATCGCGAAGACGCAGATCGAGGCGACGACCATCCACAGCGCGTTGACGTGTTCGCCGCGGGACCACGCCAGAATGCCGATGGAGACGGCACCCACCAGAGCCACAAGGCTCCAGCCGACGATGCGCAGCGGTTTGAGGGGGGCGGGAGCGGCAGCAGCAGTGCTCATGGGGTCAAGGGATGCGGTAAGTTGGTTGCCCCCCGCGCACGGTGCAAGCGCACCGAAGGGGTGTTTTTGGGTGCGGGGTCTGATACCAATCGCTCTCTGCCTTTGGACTTTAGCCGTGGCTACGAGCGCCAGCGAGTGGTCGTTCGGCCACTCGCTGGCGCTCGTAGCCACGATCGATCCAGAAGTCCAAAGGCAAAGAGCGATGGGTATGATCGGGCGTTGCAGCCGGGAGCGCGGGTGTCGCGCCTGGATCGTTCGGAGCGGACGAGGGCGTCCGCGGCCCCAGGGACGCGAAGGCGTCGAGCGGACGAAAAAAAGCCCGGGCCTTGCGGCCCGGGCTTGAGATTACCCGACGGCTACGTTCCGCCGCGCCTTACGGCAGTTCGTACACTTCGATGAGCGCGATACCCGTCGCCGTGCCCGGTCCGGTGACCTGCGCGGTGTAGTTGCCGGGGGCGAGCGTCGCGATGAGGGCCGAATCGTTGTTCGAGAGGCCAAACGCACCGACCTGGGCGGAGGCGGCCGTAATCGCCGCGGCGTCCGGCGACGTTGTCCAGTTGGTGTTGGTCGCCACCGTCGTGCTACCCGAGAGCAGCGTGAGCGTGGGTTGAGCCAGCACACCCGTGACACCGAACGGTGCGAGACCGGGACCCACGCCGCGGATCACCACGCGTTTCGAGGTGCCCGGAGGCACCACGAAGCCGGCGATCAGGGTGTTCTCGGCCGTGCCCGCCGAGGCGCGGGTGGAGATGTTCAACAACTTCTGGCCGGCGGCGGCGGCGGACAGGTCGTACACTTCAACCAAGGCGACGCCCGTGGCCGTGGTGGCACTGCTGACCACCGCGGTGTAGTTGCCGGGCGCGAGCGTCGTCAGGATGGCGGCATCCGTGCCGGCGGTGCCGAGGGCGAACGCACCGGCGCGTTGACCGGCCGCGTCGATGGCGGTGCGATTCGTGCCGATGCCGGCGTTGGTGCCGATCGATGTCGCACCGCGGAACAGCTCAAGCCGCGGGGCCGCGAGCGCACCGGTGACGTTGAACGGCGCGGCGCCGAGCGTCGGCCCAACCGCGCGAATCAACACCGGCTTGGACTCGGTGCCCGAGATGACGAAGCCGGCGATGGCCACGGCGTCGGCGGTCCCGACCCGGGCACGCGACGAGATGTTGACGAGGCGTTGGAGTGCCACGGCCGCATCGGAGCCACCGGTGAACGTGCCCGTGACGCCGCCCGACGAGTTGCCGGAGATGAGGCCGGCCGACGCGTTGACGGTGGCGTTGATGATCGAGCGATTGGTCAGCACGCTCACTTGGCCGGCGGCATTGATGCTGCCAACGCCGCCATCCGAGGCGGAACCGGCCTGGGTGACCATGAACACCTGACCATTCGCGTTGGCGATGGCATAGACCGTTCCGGAGCCCGTGCCGGCGCCGGCGGAATAGAAGCCGGCGGCCACCTGCGTCACGCCGGTGTCGGCGGAACGCGTCCCGGAAATGGTGGCGTTGGCCCCACCGACGATGGAACCGGTCACCGCACCGTCATTGGCAATCGTGCCGCTAAGGGTGACCGGCGAGAGGGCGGCCGCACGTGCGGGTTCGTCACCGCTGGCGGTACCACCGAGGATGGCGCCCTGGTTGAACGTGAACTGGCCCGTGTTTCCGATCGTGAAGCCCAGGCTCAGGACCGGCGCGGTCGAAGCCGGCAGATAACCCAGGAAGACGCCGGTGTTATCGTCGCGCACGAAGAGGGCAAAGGTGCCCAGGCCGCCGCCGAAGTTGCCGAAGTAGACGCCGGCGTAGCTGCGGGACAGGATCGTGAGTCCGGCGATCGACGACGTGACGTTGCCAGCGGAGTTGCTGACGACGACGTCGTAGTTGGCGGCGTCGCCCGCCTGCACGCTGCCGAGCGTGAGGGTGGACAGGTTCGCACCCGCGATCGGGGCGCCGTTCTTCCGCCACTGGTAGGCGGGAGCCGGGGCGCCCAGGGCGGCGACCGAGAAGGTGGCCGAGGTGCCGGCGAGGGCCGACCGCGCGGACGGCTGAGCGGTGATGACCGGCGCGGTGGCGGCGGTGACCGTGGTCAGCTGCGCCATCGAGCTCGTGGTGCTGCCGATGGTGTTCGAGACCAGCACGTCGAAGTTACCCGCATCGGCGGCAGTCACGTTGTTCACGGTGAGACTGGCGGCGTTGGCGCCGGCGATGGCCACGCCGTTCTTCCGCCACTGGTAGGTGAAGCTGGCACCGCCCGAGACCGCGACGTCGAACGTCGCACTGCCACCGAGAACGGCGACCTGGGCATGCGGCTGCGAAGTGATGGTGGGAATGGTATTCACCACGAGGCTGGCCCCGGCGGAGGTGACCGTGCCGGCCGCGTTGGTGACCACGGCACTGTACGTGCCTGCGCTCGTCCCGATGATGTTCGTCAGCGAGAGCGTCGAACTGGTCGCGCCGGCAATGGCGATGCCGTTGCGGCGCCACTGGTAGGTGAACGGCGGCGTGCCACCAGCCGTGACGCTAAAGGCCGCCGTCTGACCCTGGTCGAGGACGACTGCAACCGGCTGCGTCGTGATGGTCGGAGGAAGGTTCGGGGGCAGGACGTTCAGCAGGAACGTCTGCGTGGCCGGAACGCCGTTGTTGGCGATCAAGGTGATCGTAAACGGGGTGCCGACATTGTCCGGCGGAATGCCGCTCAGGACGCCCGTGGAGCTGTTGAGCAACGCCCACGACGGAAGTCCCGTTGCGGTGTAGGTGACAGTGGTCGCGCTCGTTGCCACCACCGTGAAGCTGTTGGGCTCGGCGGCCTTGAACGTGGCCGTCGGCAAGCTCGTGAAGACTGCCGGAATGCCGACGGTGAGCGTCGCCGCTTCGGAGGTTGCGGCGGGACTGACACCGTTGGCCACCACCACGCGGAACTGGTCACCCTGCATGGCCGTGGTGACATTCGTAATGGTCAGGGTCGCCGTGTTGACCCCGCTGTACGTCGTGTCAGGCGGCAGATTGACAAAGCCGAACGTGAACGCCGGCTGGCGCTGCCATTGGTAACTGGTCGGCGACGGCGTGCCCGTGGCCACGACGGTAAAGGTCGTATTCTGGCCGATGCCGGCCGCCTTGCTGGCCGGCTGGGTCGTGATGGAGGGAGGCGTCGAGGTGCCGCTGCGGCGGATCGTGTGATTGCCGGTATCGGAAACCCAGAGATTGCCGTTCACATCCATGACCACACCGAAGGGCCGGCTGAAGCGCGCCGTGTTGCCCGCGCCATCAGCGGAACCCGAGATCCCGGCCAGGCCGGCGAGCGTCGTCACTTCGCCAGCGGACGTCACGCGGCGGATCGTGTTGCTGTTGGAGTCGGCGACATAAACGTTGCCGGCGCTATCCACGGAGATGCCGGAAGGCCGGTTGAACGAAGCGAGCGTGCCCGCGCCGTCAGCGGTCCCGGGGAAGCCGTTGAGATTGCCCGCCAGCGTGGAAACCACGCCAAACACCGAGATCTTGCGGATCACGTTGTTCTGCGAATCGGCGACATAGACGTTGTTGCTGGAGTCGACCGCGATGGCGTTGGGCGCGTTGAATCGGGCCTGCAACGGATTGTTGCTGTCAACATACCCGGCCGTTCCGAGCGAGCCCGCGAAGGTGACCACCGTACCGCCCGTGGAAATACGGCGGATGGCGTGGTTGTTCGTGTCGGCGACATACAGGTTGCCGGCGGTGTCGAGCGCCACACCCGTCGGGAGGAAGAACCGCGCGGCGTTGCCGACGCCGTCCACGCCGCCACTGGCACTCGGCGAACCCGCGAGCGTGGTGACGACGCCCGCCGAGGAAATGACGCGAATGGTGTGACTGAAGGTATCAGCGACGAAAATGTTGCCGATGCTGTCCACCGCCACGCCGCCGGGCGAATTGAAGCGCGCCTCGGAGCCCGTGCCGTCCACGGAACCCCGGAAGCCCGACAACCCCGCCGCCGTCGTGACCACACCCGCACCCGTCATCCGCCGGATGATGCTGTTGCCGGTGTCGGCAATCACCAGGTTTCCGGACGCGTCGCTGACGATGGCCGTCGGGGTGTTGAACCGGGCGGCCGAGCCCACTCCGTCCGTCGCGCCCGCGAAGTTCGCGAGACCGGCAAACGTCGTGATGGTCGTGCCCAGGTTGACCGTAAGGATGGCGACGCTGGACGGCGTCGTGCCGCCCGCGTTGCTCGCCACGAGGCGGAACACGTCACCGGTCATGCCAGCCGAGACCACGGGCACCGTGAGAGTCACGGAGGTGGTGCCGCTATAGATGCCGTCATCCGTCAAATCGACGAAGCCGGAGGTGCCACTCGGCTGCCGCTGCCACCGGTAGGTGGGAGCGGGGACGCCGGTCGCATTGCCCGTGAACGTGATGCTCTGGCCCACGTTGGCGGTGACATTGCTCGGATTGAGCGTGATCGTCGGAGCCGTCGTGCTGACGGTCAGCGTGGCGGCCGAGCTCGGGGTGGTGCCATTGGTGTTGCTGGCCACGACCCGGAACTGGTCGCCGTTCATCGCGACGCTCGAATTGATGATGGTGAGGGTGTTTCCGGTGGTGCCGAAATAAACGCCGTCGTCATTGAGATCGAAGAAGCCGGAGAACGAGCCCGCCGGCTGGCGCTGCCAGCGCAGGGAAGGTGTCGGCGTACCGACCGCCGTCGCAGTAAAGGATGCGTTCTGCCCGATGTTCACCGTCGTGCCCTGCGGCGAAACCGTGAACAGCGGGACCAGCGAATTGATGGCCAGGGTCGCCACCGCGGTGGTGGCACTGCCGTATACGTTCGTGGCCACCAGCTGGAACTGGTCGCCATTCATCCCGGTGGTGACACCCGACACGGTCAAACTTCCGGACGTCGTGCCGGAGTACGGGAAGATCTCCGAGATATCGAAGAACCCAATCGTGTTCGCCGCCTGGCGCTGCCAGCGCACCGTCGGTGTCGGATTGCCGCTGGCCGAGCCGTTGAAGGTCGCCGTCACACCGATGTCCAGGGTCGCGCTCGAGGGCGAAAGCGTGATGGACGGGAAAGTGCCTTGAACCGTCAGAATGGCACCCGAGCTGGTGGTCGGCGTCGTGCCGTTGCCGATGATCACGCGGTAGACGTCAGCGTTCAACGACGGCGTGACGCCCGTGAGACTCAACGTGGCCGTCGTCGCACCGCTAAACGTGGTCGTGCCGATCGTCCCATTGGACAACGTCACGAAACTGCCCACGCCGCCCGCCTGGCGCTCCCACTGGTAGCTGGTGATCGCCGGGGTGCCGGTGGCGGTGACGCTGAAGCTCGTCGAGGTGACGCCGGCCGACAAGGTCTGCGACTGCGGTTGCGCGCTGATGACCGGGGCGCTGGACGCCGGTCCCACCGTCAGGGTGAAGGTCTGCGTGACAGTGCCCGACGTATTGGTCGCGGACAGCACGAAGACATACGTGGCCTGGCCATTTGGGGTACCGCTGATGACACCATTCAACAGCGAGGCGAACGGCGGAAAAGTGCCGCTGACGTAGCCGAAAGTCGGCGCCGGCGAGCCGCTCGCCGTCAGCGTAAAGGTCCCGGGCGTGTTGTTCGTGAAGGTCGTGCTGTTCGCGCTGGTGAACACCGGCGCCTGGTTAACCGTCAAAGTGAACGACTGCGTGGCGGCAGAACCGACGCCATTGCTGGCCTGCACGGTGACAACGAAGGTGCCGCTGGCCGTGGGGGTTCCCGCAATCACGCCCGTGGTGGCGTTCAGCGTGACACCGCTCGGCAGCGAGCCGGTCGTAATGCTGAACGTCGGGGCCGGGGAACCGGACGCCACGACGGTGAACGTGCCCGCGGAGTTGAGCGTGAAGGTCGCGTTGTTCGCGCTCGTGATCGCCGGGGCCGTCGTCGGCGTCGCGCGCCGAATCGTGTGGCTACCGGTATCGGCGATGAACAGGGAATTGACTCCGGTCGCCACGATGCCGGCCGGCCCATTGAACCGCGCATTCGCGCCCAGGCCGTCCGCGACGCCAATGGCGCCAGACGAGCCGGCGATCGTCGTGACCGTCACGCCCGAGATCTTCTTGATCGTCTGGTTGCCGGTATCGGTGACGTACACATCGCCCGCACTGTCGACGGTGACGGCGCTCGGATTGGTATACGTGCCGGTGAGCGCCACGAGTGTGCCGCTCGACTGGGGATTGGCGATGCTGCTGACCGTGCCGGTATCACGGTCTGTGACGTAGAGCGTGGTGCCGGCCGAGTTGAGCGCGAGGCCCCAGGGCTTGGTCATCGTGGCGAGGGTCGTGACGATGGTGTTGGACACATCGATACGGCGAATATTCAGGCTGCTGATACCCGAGTCTGCCACGTAGATGAACGAACCGTCACTCTTGACCGCGATGCCCTGCGGGCTGTGGAAGGTGGAAAGCAACAGGGTCGAATTGAGACTCCCCGCGGTGCCGGTGCCGATCGTCAGCGTCAGCGTGCCGCCCGAATTGTAACGCTTGATGACATTGTTGCCGGTGTCGGAGACATACACGTTGCCACCGGCGTCGACCGCCACTCCGGTCGGCGCGCTCAGTCCGGAGGCAAACGTCGAGACCACGCCGGTGGAAATGACGATTTGACGGATGGCGTTGTTGGCCGTGTCCGCGACGAAGAGGTTCGTGCCATCGCTGGCGATCTGGTTCGGCGAGCTGAACCGCGCCGCTGTTCCAGTGGCATTGGTCAGCGCGGCACTGCCCGCCTGACCGGCGTAGGTTGCGATTCCGACCGTCTGAGCCACCGCCGCCAGCGGCATAATCGCACACGCAAAGGCCGCAGCGACTCGCCGTGACCAACGACTGACCCGGGGCTCGGAATTAACAGGGATGCTCTTCATATAATTTGGGGATCGAACGAAATCAGGAGAAACGAACCAAACGCAGAATCAACGCGGACACGGACAACCTGCCGAGGTTCGGCGGGTGAGGGCAAGACGCGAGTACGCGGCAAAAGTCGCAGATGATGACAATCAGCGCGCTGATATCCGCCATTCGCAACGGATGCGTGCTTCGAAAGCGTCGACCAGAGGCGACATGACATGACAACGCGCGACAGGGATTGGGCACGCGCGTCCTCTCGCAGCGTGCATGCCAGCGCGGATCCGGACGGCGTTCGCACCAGTTTTCCAGAGGAGAACGGCCCCTTGCGCGGTCTGCGCGCACGCGTCACGCGAGCACGGAAATTTCCCCAACACTCCGGACGGGCACGCGGACATTTCCCCGATTACAGCGCAGCCCTCATCGCAAGTTCGCGACGACTCACCGCCTCACCGCACAGCCTGCAACGCGTCCCACGCGCGGACCCACGTCGCACGATCGCCGAAGCCACCGGGCTTGATCGCGAACCAGCCCCGGAAGCGCGACGACGCGGCCAACGACAGACTGAGCCCGGGCTCCACCTCGGCATGAAACGCAAGCTCGGCCACGCCAAGCGCCGCACCGAGCGCGAACGCCGTCTCGCCCCCGGTCACGAACACGCGCGCAATCCCCGACTCAGTCAGAAGCGCGGTTGCAACGTCCGCCACCAGCCGCACGACCGCCGCACTCGCTCCGCGGCGTTCTTCGATCAGCACCGACGCCCCCACGCCGGCCTGCAGCGCCGCGCGCACCGCTGCGATCGCCGCCACCGGTTGATCGAGGCGCAGTTCAATGGCCGGCACCCCGCGCTCCTGCGCGAGCACCTGCGCCTGCCCGCGATTGCCCGCGTGCGCACTGCCGCAAATCATCAGAACCGGAACCGGCCCCGCTGTACCCTGGGCAACTCCGGACGATGCAACGACGGTCGCACCGACTCCCGCCGCGCCTTTGCCGGACACCGCCCGCTCGCGTTGCACCCGCCGTCGCTCCGCCACGGGTCGGGCCAGCGCACCCGATCCGACGCCCACCCACTCCGTTCCGATCGCATCCATGGCCGCCACCGCCCGCACGAGATCCTCGGGCGTGATCACATCCGGAGTCACTACGCGCTCCGTCGCCGCCGCGCCCAGCAGCCGGCGTATCCCGCTTTCGCGGACCGGGCTCAACGGATCGCGGCCGAACTCCGTCCCGGCCACCGGCACGCCGTGCACGTGCAACACGCCGTCACGCACCGTGCGGCCCACCGCGGGATTGGCGGGCGCAAACAACACCCGCGCCCCCGGCCACGCCGCCTGCAACGCCGCGACCTCCGCCGCCACCGGTCCGCGCAGCGTGGAGTCGATCTTCTTATAGAGCAGCGTTCCGCCCAACGCCCGCCCGTGCGCGATCGCCCCTGTCACCGCCGCCGCGGCTGTCGCCGGGTCCGCGTTGCGCGACTCCGTCGTGAAGCCCACGACGCGCCCCCGCGTCGCAGCCGTCCACGCCGCCCGCGACAGTACAATCGTCACCGCCTCGCCGCTCCGATGAAACGCCGCCGCCGCATCGAGCGCTCCGCTGAGATCGTCCGCAATAAAGTAGTCGTTCATCGCGGATCGGCCCCGACCGCCGGCCGTCGCGCCTGATTATTCCCGGTCGCGAACGAGGCGGGCGGCGTGAAGTCCGCACCATACAGGGCCTCATCGCTCACCCGCAGTTCGTCGAGCGCACCCTGCCACGGCCGATCGCCGATGGCGTCGGTGCCGATTGAAACATAACCGCGTTCGCCAGGCGGCAGCGCCACCACGCTCACCGCCGCCACGGCCCGGCTCCGACCGTCGACGAACAGCCGCACCTCACGCGCCGCCACGCGATGCACGAGCGCCACATGAAACCACCGGTCACGCGGCAGCGCTGCGTCCGTCAGCGCCAGCGTCGTCTGATGCAACTCCGCCTCGCCCGCCGGCGGGCCGGAGGGATCGGGAAACTCCACGCGACGCGCAAGCGCAGCCTGAGCCGACGATCCCACCCCCGCCAGCCCCGCAAACACCAAGGCGTTCTCGCGCGGCACCACGCTGAAACGCGTCACGAGCGCGTCGTCACGCTGCAGACCGGCGCCGATTTCGAACATCACACCCTCGCCCATCGCCGTCGGATCGAGGCGCACCCACGCCTCGAGCGTCCAATCGTGCGCGCCTAAATTCAGTTTCGAAGCCGTCGGACTCACCCAGCGCCGGCCACCCGGTCCGACGTCGCCCGCCACTGACCGAGCCGCGAAACGCGCGGGGCCCGCGTCGGAAAGAGGTTCAGCCGGCACTACCTGCAGCGCCCGTCCAAATTTTCCGGGTACGATCGTTCCACGCGGGCCCAACCTCAGGAAACGGCCCGCCGGACCCGCATCGGACAACAGCGCACCCGCCGCCGCGCCGGCCTCCTCGTCGAACAACCACAGCGCCACCGTCTCCGCGCGCAGGGCAGTCAGCGCCGCGCCCGCCAGCAACGCCCCGCAGAAAATCCCGCGGCCCCGGCGGACGGAACCGTTACCGCCACGCAAGCCCGGCATTCCGCGCACGGGCCGTCCGCCGCGATCGGCCGCCGCCATTTCCGCCCCGGCGTGTCCGACTCCCGCCCTCATGCTGAGCGCGGTGGCCCGACGCGGTGCGCTGCCATCGTCGCCGCGAGTTTCAACGCCTGCACCAGACTGCGCGGATCGCCGGTGCCGCGGCCGGCGTTGGCGAAATCGGTGCCATGTTCCACCGAGGTCCGGATGATCGGGAGCCCGAGCGTGACGTTCACGCCCTGCCAGATGCCGAGCATCTTGGCCGCGACGTGTCCTTGATCATGATACATCGCAATCGCGCCGTCGAATTCACCCTGCAGCGTGCGAAAGAACACCGTGTCGCCCGCGAACGGCCCGCTGACGTGAAAGCCGCGCCGCCGCGCCTCGTCGACTGCGGGAACGATGAACTCGATCTCCTCCGTGCCGAACAGCCCGCCCTCGCCCGCGTGCGGATTCAATCCGGCCACCGCCAGGTGCGGTCGCGCGATGCCAATCTGCCGCAGGCCGTCGTGCGCGAGCTGCACGACCTGCAGTATCCGTTCGGGCCGCACGCGCGCGATCGCCTGCGCGAGCGAGACGTGCGTGCTCACGTGACAGACGCGGAGTTTCCCCGCCACGAGCATCATGGTCACTTTCGGCCCGCCACACAGTTCCGCGAGCAGCTCCGTGTGCCCGGCATAGTGAAAGCCCGCCGCGTGCAGCGCCGCCTTGTTGATCGCCGAGGTCACGACCGCCTGCGCGCTGCCGTCGAGCGTCAGTTCGACCGCGCGCCGGATGGATTCATACGCCGCGCGTCCGGTGATCGCGCTCACCTGGCCACGCTCGAGGCGCGCGGCGTCGAGGTTGGCCAGATCGATGACCGAGATCACCGTGGGATCGTCACTGGCCTCGGCTGGCCGGCCAATGACCTCCACCCTCGCCGGCGCGCGCGTGATGGCGAGTGCCGCCCGGACCGTCGCGGCGTCACCGATCACCACGGGCCGGCACACGGCGCGCACCTCGGGATCGCAGCAGGCCCGCGTGATCAACTCAGGGCCGGTGCCGGCGGCGTCGCCGAGCGTCAGCGCGAGAAGGGGTGTGGGGCGAGCGGTCATGAGGAAACCAGAACACGATCATCAACGACGGCCGCTTCCCCGGCCACCAGAAACTCCTCGCCGCCTCCGCCGCGGACCGGCACATCCGTGGTCATGCGCAAAATCAACTGGGGTGTGTTGAGCACGGCGAAGATCGGCGTGAACAAGGTGATCCCCGCGCTGCAGGCGTCGCAGTTCGGCACCGTCGCCGCGATCGCCTCGCGCGATCTCCCGCAGGCCCAGGCCGCCGCGCAACGCCTCGCGATCCCGCGCGCACACGGTTCGTACGAGGCGTTGCTCGCGGATCCCGGCGTCGACGCCGTGTACATTCCGCTGCCGAATCACCTGCACGTCCCGTGGTCGATCCGCGCGCTGGAGGCCGGCAAGCACGTGCTCTGCGAAAAACCGATCGGGCTGAACAGCGGCGAGGCGCAGCAACTGATCGAGGCGGCGCGGCGTTTTCCGCAGCTGAAGATCATGGAAGCGTTCATGTACCGGCATCACCCGCAGTGGCAGCTGACGCGCCGGCTGATCGCCGAGGGCAAGATCGGGCAGCTCCGGACGGTGCATTCGCATTTCTCGTATTGGAACGTCGATCCGAAAAACATCCGCAACCAGGGCGACATCGGCGGCGGCGGGATGATGGACATCGGCTGCTACTGCGTGTCGCTTTCGCGCTTTGTCTTCGGTGCGGAACCACGGCGCGTGCTCGGCCTCGCGGAAAACGATCCGGCCTTCGGCGTCGATCGGCTGGCGTCGGGCGTGATGGAGTTTCCGAACGGCACCGCGACATTCACGTGCTCCACGCAGCTCTCGGGCTTCCAGCGCGTGATGATTTTCGGCACGGAGGGCCGGATCGAAATCGAGATTCCCTTCAACGCTCCGCCGGATCGACCGACGCGCCTCTGGCATCAGCGCGGCCCGAACACCACGGAGATTCCATTCAAGGTCTGCGATCAGTATTCGATTCAAGGCGACCTCTTCGCCCGCGCCATCCTCGACGACACGCCCGTGCCCACGCCGCTCGACGATGCGTTGGCCAACATGCGCGTCATCGAAGCCGTGCTCGCCAGCGCGGGCATGATTTAGCGGAAGAAAGTAGAGGGAGCTTCTAGCTCCCCCACTCGCACGGGAGCAAGATGCTCCCGCTACATTACCCGAATCGACTTCGGACGAAGTCGCGCACAAGCGAATGATTGTCGGGGAAGTCCTCGCCCAACACGACGCCGTCACTCGGAAGCCAGGGGAACGACAAGACGGAAAACTCCACCACCTGGAGGCCAGGCCGGGTCCACCGCCGCCACTGCTCCTGGTTTCCTGGCTTCTGAATTTGTCCCCTGTCTTGGCCCTCCGGGTTTCCGGCTTCCTGATCCACCTGTCTTTCCCGCTACGCCAGGATCGGCCGTATCACGTTTCCATGGACGTCGGTCAGCCGGTGGTTCCGGCCGCCGGACAGGTAGGTGAGATTCGTGTGATCGAGGCCGAGCAGGTGCAGGACCGTGGCCCACAAATCGTAGACGGTCGTGGGCTGGTCGACGACATGGTAGCCGAGGTCATCCGTCGCGCCGTGAATCGTTCCGCCCTTCACGCCCCCGCCCGCAAGCCAGATCGAAAAGCCAAAGGGATTATGATCGCGGCCGTTGCTGCCCTGTGAAAACGGCGTGCGCCCGAATTCGCCCGCCCAAATCACCAGCGTCTCATCGAGCAGGCCGCGCTGCTTGAGATCAACCAGCAACGCCGCGATCGGCTGGTCAACCTGGTTCGCCATCGCCGCATGACCCTTGAACAAATCGCCGTGCTGGTCCCACGGATTCGGCGCGCCGCCGGCCCCGATGCCCTCGGTGAGACAACTCAACTCGACGAAACGCACGCCCCGCTCGACCAGCCGCCGCGCGAGCAGACACTGCCGCGCATAGGCCGCCTTCTGCGGATGCGGATCGTCGATGCCGTAGAGCTGCTTCGTCGCTTCGGTCTCGCCGGAGATTCCGACCAACTCCGGCACGGCGCCCTGCATGCGATACGCGGTCTCGTAGTTTTTCACCGCCGCCTCGACCTGCGCGTCCTGCTGCGTGCGTTGGAAAAACTCACCGTCACCGGCGCGCAGAAAATCCAGCCGGCCGCGCTGCACCGCATCGCGCTCGCGCGGCGTGATGTTGGCCACCGCCTCGGCGGCATCGGCCTTGAGAATCGACGCCTGGTGCTGCGCCGGCAGGAAGCCGTTGCTGAAAACACCGACGCCCCCATGGGGCGCCGTGGCCTTGCCGCTCTGCAGCACCACGAAGCCGGGCAGGTCCTGGTTCGCAGAACCGAGCCCGTAGTTGATCCACGCGCCGGCGCTCGGGTGACCCATCGTCGGAAAGCCCGTGTGGAAAAAATAATTTCCCTGTGCGTGCTCGTTCACCTTCGACGTCATCGACCGAATCACCGCGAGATCGTCCGCACACGAACGAGCAATATGCGGAAACATCGAACTGATCGGCATCCCGCTCGCGCCGTGGCGCTGAAACTCAAACGGACTCGGAAAGATCGTGCCGTTCTTGTTGAACATCGTCCGCTCCACCTTCACCGGCATCGGCTGCCCGGCCAGTTTCGCCAGCAGCGGCTTCGGATCGAACGAGTCGAGATGCGACACGCCGCCCGACATGTAGAGAAAGATCACGTTGCGCGCGCGCGGCTTGAACTCCGGCCCGGGCGCGCGGATCGCCCCGAAGGATTGCTGCGCCATCAGCCCGGACAACGCCATCAGCCCGAAACCGGTCGAACAGCGGCGGAGCATTTCGCGACGGGTGATCATGGCGGCGTGGGCAATCGGGCTAAACCACAGAGGCACAAAGCCACGAAGCCAAGCCCATCCCCGTCCGTCCGACTTTGTGCCTTTGTGTCTTCGTGGTTCATCCTGTCCGGCTCCTTGTCATCGAGTTAAAATACGCCTCTTCAGCTTGAACGCTTTTCGAACCATCCGGTTTGAACCACAGAGGCACAAAAGCACAGAGCCAAGCCCATCCCCGTCGCTCCGGCTCTATGCCTTCGTGCCTTTGTGGTTCATCTGGCTTCTGCCCCTGGTCATCGGATAAAAATGAACTCCTTCAGGTTGAACAGCGCATGCCCCAGCTCCGCCCACGGCGCGGGCTGGCCCTGGTCTTTCATTTGCGCGATGAACCGCTGCGATCGGTCAATCTCCGCCGCCGTGGGCTCGCGCCCGAAGGCCTGACGATACATCGCGGCGATCCGGGCGTCGGCCGACGCCAGCGTCGCATCCTGCTCGATCCGTTTCGCCCAATGAGCGGCGAGTTCGCGCACCAACGGATCGTTCAGCAGCGTCAACGACTGTCCGGGCACGTTGGTGACATCGCGCCGGCCGGTCGGTCCCGACGGTACCGGCGCATCGAATACGGCGAGGAAGGGATCGAGATCGTTCCGCTTCACGCGGAGATAAACGCTGCGCCGCGGCACACGGCCGGTGACCGGCGGACCGTAACGCGGCTCGGCTTTCAAGTCACCGGACACCGCGAACAACGCATCGCGGATCGCCTCGGCCTCGAGGCGCCGGACATTCGCGTGCGACCACGCCACGTTGTCGGGATCCTTCTCCGCCGCGCCCGCCGGACGATCGCTCGCGGCCTGCCACGTCTCGGACGTCACCAAAAAACGGATCAACGCCTTCGTCGACCAGCCGTGTTCCACGAACCACGCGGCGAGGTAGTCCAACAATTCCGGATGCGACGGCGGCTCGCCCATGCGACCGAAATTGTCCGGCGTCGCTACGAGCCCGCGGCCGAACACGTGATGCCAGACGCGATTCACGATCACCCGCGCCGTGAGCGGATTGTCCGGCCGGAGCAAGTCATCCGCCAGCGCGCGGCGGCCACTTTCCTCGCGCCGATACGGCGTCGCATCGATCGCATCGAGGAAGTGGCGCGGCACGATCTCCGCGGGCTGCTTGTGGTTGCCGCGCACGAACAGCGGCTGGTCCAACGCGCCGGTTTCAATCACGCCCGGCGCGCGCGTGGGCACCCCGATCGCTTCCTCGCGCTCCCGGTACGCCATGATCAGCGGCGCCACGCCAGGCAGTTCGTCGAGACGGTTGCGCAACAAGCCGGCCCGCACCATGCCGTCGATGTACTGCGCCTGCGCATCGGTGCACGTGTCATCCCGCCAGGCCTGCACACTCGCACGCACGGCCTCGGCATAGCCCCGCGCGAGCTCCTCCGCCGAGCGCGGCTCGGTCGGTCCCCACGCCGTCAGCAGCGGCGCAGTGAAACTCCACGGCTCAATCGGGCCCGGCTCGCCGGCGCGCGTGAACACGACGTCGGAGAGCCCGAACCACGACCGCTCCGCCGCGACGTTGGCGAGCACGGGCTGATCGGCGGCCGTCGTCGCCTCGAGATGGATCTGATCGCCCTGCCAGTAATCGAGACTGAGCTTCAGCCATTGCGAGGGCGCGCCGACCAGTTTCTGCACCGGATAAACGCTGCCCTCGCGCGGATAGTTCTGCACCACATAGCGCACGAACGCCCCGCCTTCGCCCGTGATGCGCAGCCACACGTCGTAGCTTTGATCGAGCTGGAAGGGCGGAGACAGGATGACGCCGCGATCCTTCGATGACACCCGGTGCGTGAACACGCCCGCCGGATACGGACCGGCGACGGCGCGATCGCCCGCGGGCAGGACGGCAAAGTCGCCCGCGCCGCTGACGCGCTCCGCGCCCGCGCCATCACGACGCCACGCCGCAAAGTCCTCCGGCCGGCTCAAGTGCCAGCGTTTTGGATACACGCGGTTCTGCGTGTCGGCGACCGCCGCCGCCCGTACGCGCCAGGCAGCGAGAACGGACGCGTTGGTCACCGTAGATTCCGTCGTCGCGTGCTGCTGACGGAGAAACCACGGGTGCAGGATGAACGACGGATCCTTGGCCGCGGCGACCGCCTTCGTGAGCGCGGGGTCCGGAGCGAGGAGTTGCGCGGGAAGTTTCTCCGCATCCTCGAGCCACGCGGCCGCGAGCGCCGCGCGAATCGCGTCCTTGCGTTGCACCAACCCGGCGCGCCAGGCCCCGGCCGCGGGATCGGGTGCGTCGACGGCAACCGTGGCCGGGGCGCTCGACGTGAAGATGCCGTACCAGCTGGTGAAATCCCGCTGGCTGATCGGGTCGAACTTGTGGTCGTGACAGCGGGCGCACGAGACCGTGAGGCCGAGGAAAGCCTTTGAGACGACGTTGATCTGGTCGTCGGTGAAACGCACTTTCTCCTCGAGCGCGTCGACCGGCGCGAAGCCGTGCAGCACCATCCGCAGGTGGCCGATGCCGAGCGCGGATTCGTTCAAGCCCAGCTCGCGATTGAGCCGCGGCGCGGCAAGCAGGTCGCCCGCGAGATGTTCGCGCACGAGCTGATTGTAGGGCACGTCGGCGTTCAGCGCGCGGATCAAGTAGTCGCGGTAGCGCCACGCGTACGGAATCGGCGCGTCGCCTTCACTGCCGTGCGAATCTGCGTAACGCACCCAGTCCATCCAATGCCGCGCCCAGCGTTCGCCGAAGGCGGGAGACGCCAGCCACGTATCGACGATCCGGGTATACGCGTCGTCCCGCGAGTCGCGCGCGAAGGCGTCGATCTCCGCCGGCGACGGCGGCAGGCCGCGGAGCACGTAACTCAGGCGGCGAAGTCGCGTGACGTCGTCCGCGCGCGCAGCGCGCGTCAAACCCGCGGCGGCGAGGCCCGGTGCGAGCAGCCGATCGACGGGATGCGTGGAGCCGGCATCGGCCGGAAAGCGCGCGAGGTCCGGTTTCTTGATCGGTTGAAAACTCCACCAGCCCTTGCGCCGCTGCATCACGGCGTTCCAGTCGGTGTCGGCGGCGACCTGGGCGTCGGTCGGCGGCGTGTCGCGCGGATCGGGTGCGCCGAGGCGGATCCAACGTTCAAAGTCAGCGATGACGGCCGGCTCAAGTTTCGCGCCCGCCTTCGGCATCAGGAGATCGTCGCTCTCGTGGCGGATGGCCTGCAGCAGCAGACTCTCCGCAGGTTTGCCGGGGACGATCGCCGCACCGGAGTCGCCGCCCGTGAGCAACGCCTGCCGGTGATCGAGCGCGAAGCCACCCTTGCGTTTGCCGTTCGTCCGGTGGCACTCGTAGCAATCCTGCGCGAGCACCGGGCGGATTTTCGTTTCGAAGAATTCGACCTCCGCGGGGGGCAGCGCCGCCCGGCCGCCGTTCGCGATCAGAACGAGCAAAAGCGGAGTGAACCACCGGAATGAAAGCACCCCGGAGTCTTTGCCCACGGAACCCACGGAATACACGGAAGGCGGATTTTTTTCCGTGTGTTCCGTGTGTTCCGTGGGCCACTGGATTGAATGCCTTGGAACGTCCCGCGCGCACGTTCTCCCGGGGAGAACGCATTCAGCAGCGATCGAGTTTCGAGCGGATGGACGAGGCACGGCGAAGCCTCTATCCGTGGAATCCGCATCATTCGCGGTCAATGCGATTGGGCCCGCCGCGCGGATTCGCGGGCGAGCCGGTGGCCGTCGACGCCGGCTCAGCTGCGTTTCGCCGACCAAGTGCCTTTCGACTCCCCGGCGGCGCCGGTCGTCTCGAAGGTACCCTTCAACGTGTCGCCGTTCAATTCGCCCACGAGCGTGCTCTGGCCCGCGGAGCCCTGGATGTCCCACTCGAAAACCATCTTCAGCTTGGTGCCGTCGACTTCGACGGACTTCGACTTCGTGGGAATATCGGCGCCTTCAAAGGTGAACGACGACTCCACCGCCCACGGCGTCTCGCCGTCCTTCTTCAACTTGATGATCAAGTCGCCCGTGGCGTCATTGGCGCCTTTCCATTTACCGAGATAATGACCGGCGAGCGACGCCTTCGCGTCGGATTTTTTTGCGGCGGACGGTGCTTTCGGGGTGGAGTCGGCCGCCACGAGCGCGGACCCACTGAATAACGCCAGGGCGAGGAGGAGTAACGATGCTGGGTGTTTCATGCTGGAGGAGATTGAACACAGCGATCAGGTGCCGGACCGGGTCAAGACGAAGCCTTCCATCGTGGGCACCCGCCAATCGTTTGCCGTTCCGGAACGGAAGAATGCGGTTGCCCGCGAATCACGCGCATGGACGCAAATGATAAAAAGCAATCTGCGGTAAGGCTACCAAGTTTGCCCTCGATTTGAAGACAGTGTGGGCGCGTGGTTCCACGTCTGGGATTCGCGTCTGTTCGCGTGATTCGCGGGAGGTTTCCTGCGTGGCTCCAGCGGCTCCGCTTGGTTAAGGCGCGAACTGCTCCCGCCACGCGATCTGCGGCCACGGGCCTTCGGCGTTTTTCTGCGGTGCACCGGGTGTCGAGCGTCCCCGCTCGATCGTCGTGCGCATCAGACGGCCGAGGCGTTGCACGATTTCCGGGTGCTTCGCGGCGAGATTGGTTTGCTCCGCCGGATCGGTAGCGAGGTTGTACAATTGAAACGGCGGCAGTCCCGTGAAGTCGTCGACCGTGGGCTGCGTCCAGGGCGACGGCGATCGCGTCGGCGGACTCCAGCCGCCGGAGCCGGGGCACAGAATCAGTTTCCATTCGCCCTGCCGGATCGCGAATTCGCCCTCGGCGGAGTGATGGACGAGGCTGTCGCGACGCGTCGCGGGCGAAGGCTGCCCGCGCAACAACGCGAGCAGGCTCGAACTATCCTCGGCGGCATCGTCCGGCAGGGTTGCGCCGAGAATTTCCGCCACGGTCGCGAACACATCGAGATGACCGATCAGGTCCGCGGATCGTGAACCCGGGGGCGTCACGCCGGGCCAGCGCGCGATGAACGGTATCCGGTGGCCACCTTCGAACGCATCCGACTTCGTGCCGCGGAAGCCCGCGCTCGAATCGTGACCGTACCCGCGCGCCGGCGGAATGTCGCCCGCGGGCGCATAGCCGTTGTCCGACGTGAAGATCACCAGCGTGTCGCGCGCGAGGCCGTGTTTTTCCAGCGCGGCGAGGATCGCGCCGACGTCGGCATCGATCTGCAGCACGAAGTCGCCGTACTGGGACGGCGTCTTGCCCGCGAAGGTCGCGGTGGGAAGCGTGGGCGTGTGCGGTGACGCCAGCGCGAGGTAGAGGAAAAACGGTTTGCCGTCACGCGCAGCGCCGCGCTCAGCGAGGTACGCGATCGTCTTCTCGGTCAGCCGCGGCTGCACCTCCTCCATCTTGAAGTCGGCGCCAATCGGTCCCGCGCGCCAGAGCTTCGGCGCGGGGCTGTCCCCCACCCGGCCGGCCGGAAGGGCCGTCACGCGATCGTTCTGAATCCACACGTACGGCGGCATGTCGAGCGAGGCACTGATCCCGTAAAAGCGATCGAAGCCGTGCGCGATTGGTCCGCCGCCAATCGGCTGGGAGAAATCGACGTCCTCGGCATTCGTCCCGCGCTTCGCCCAGTTGAGGCCGAGATGCCACTTGCCGAACATCGCCGTGGTGTAGCCTTGCGCGCGCAGGAAACCCGGGAGCGTCAACCGGCCCGACTCAATCAGGCTCGGACTGTAACCCTGCAGGACGCCGCGCTTGAGTTTGCTGCGCCACGAGTGCCGCCCCGTCAGCAGGGTGTAACGCGTCGGGGTGCACACGCCCGACGACGAATGCGCGTCGGTGAACCTCATGCCTTCCTGCGCGAGCCGATCCAGGTGCGGCGTCTGCCACTTGCTCTTGGGATTGAAACTCGAGACGTCGCCGATGCCGAGATCGTCAGCGAGGATGAAGAGGATGTTCGGGCGCGCCGCGGGTGCGGCGGCCGATGCAACGGTGACCAGCAGGCTGAGAACCGGAAAAAGGCGGAGTCGCGGGAAGCGAGATTTCATGCGATCGAAAGGGTGAAGTCGAAGGGCGTTTCGCCGGTGAGATAAACACTTTGCCCGTCCCACTTCGGCACTGCCCCGCGCACCTGCGTGTACGTGTGCTCGACGCGGCCGGGACCAAACGTGATTTCATCGCGGCCGAGCGTGTAGCGGCCCGTACCGTCGCGCAGGAAAAACGCGTCCTTGAGCCCCGGCACCGGTTCGACGCCCTGCAGTTTTCCTCCGTGGCGAAACGCGAGTTCGAGCGCCACCGGCACGTGCGCGGTGCCGCGAATCGCAATCGCGAGATCGAACGCGCCGTGCTGCTCCGTGATCGTCACCGTCGCCTGCAGCGTCTGCACATTCGAACGCGCGCGCAGGGCCTTGCTGTTGGGCGCGAGCGTGCCGTTCGGCGCCATCTTCACGTGATCGCCGCCGGCGATCTGTTCCTTGGTCAGCGGTTGAAAGTACGGGCCGTCGAGTTCCTGCGTCAGCACGACCTTCCCGTCGCGCGCCTCGAACGTATCGCTGGCAAACTGGCCCTTGCCGAAGAACGCCGTCGCGAACCGCACGGCCTCGAGCGCGGCGCTGCCTTTGCGAAACGAGAAGAACGTCGTGTTGCTGCCGAGAATCGTGCCGCTCGCCGCGCCGCGACGAATCCGCGCGAGGCTCGAATACGAAAACACCTTCGCGTAGTCGGTCGGCAACGGCGCGTCCGGCGGCAGGGGCCGCGCAAACTCCGGTTCGGTCAGCACCACCGCGAGTTCCGCTGGATGGCCGGGGGCCACGCTGCGCTCGATCTGCCGCGCCATCGCGGCGAAGCGGCCGTTGCCATCGTGGAGCGCGAGCGTGCGGTACGAATAATAGTAACGCGCCATGCTGCCGCGCTGGTAACGATCCTGGCGCCGCGAAGCCTCGGTGACGACCTCACCGTCGGGATGCACGTAGAACAGCGTCATCTCGAGATTGCGCCGCACCGGCTCCAGCAGCGCCGGACGATTCAGCAGGCGGGCCACGGTCAGCAGCGCGCGATCCACGACCGGCGAGTACACCGTCGTGCTCTTCTCCGTGTACTGGCCGTCCGGATCGATATCGACCGTTTCGGCGAGCCATTGGTCCACTCGCGCGATGTAGCGGGGATCCGGGAAGATCGTATTCAGCCACGCGAGTGCCGCGCACACGACCCAGCGGTGATTCGGCGTGTGCACGCCGCCGGTGATCAGCGCCTCGCCCGCGCGTTTGATGAATACCGCGAAGTCCGTTGCGGTCGCGGCGAGCGCCGGCTCGGGGTTGGCCCGGAGCAGCGCGTAGGCCGGACACGATCCCTCGAGGATGAACGCCAGATCCGGCGGCGAATGGAAGTTGGTCGCGTAGTAATCGACGGTGCCGTCCGCGTGCTGCGCCGACACCATGTAGCGAAACGCCAGCCGCAGCGGCTCCACGAGTTCCTGCGCCCGAAAGTACTTCGATCCCTCGGCCGAGGCCGCGCAAATCAGCGCGGACACCAAGCCGTTGGTGCCGGCGACGGTGGGAAAGCCGTATTCGTTGACGAGCCCGCCCAGCCCGCGCTGACCGGGGCGGCGTTCCTGCTTGGCGAGCAAGCCGGGGATCTGCGCGTCGTTCGCGCGAATGAGCGTGCGCCGCAGGTCGTCGGGCGTCGTCTCCGCCGCGGTGATACGCGGGCCGAGGGCGACGAGCGAGGTGGCGGCGGCGGAGACGAGGAAGTGGCGGCGGTTCATGGAGGAAGGAAAGCGACCGTGCTGCAACAGGTGGGAGTGTTGGGATTGTTTGGACCGCGACCGCCCCCGGTCGCATTCAGAAGAGCGACCGGGGGCGGTCGCGGTCCCACCTGTCGCTGTCCCGAACACTTTCCCGATCACCTTCCTGGCCGATCCCCCGGTGGAAAACAATCCCCGCCGCCTGCGGTTACAGATCGAAGCTCGCGCTCAGGATGAACCGGCGCGGCTCGATGATGCGATAGGCGTAGATCGATCCGTCCGGATTCGCGGCCACCGGCTGAAGGCGTCCGTCTTCAAACGCATTGCGCACGTTCAACTGCACGTTGGTGCGCACCTTGTCGTTGAAGAGACGGAAGCGATAGCCGGCAGAGAGATCGAAGTAGTAACGCGCCTTGTCGTAGATCGGACGGTTCGGATCGAGCTCGAGGATGACGCCGTTGAACGAGCCGGGCAGCTTGGAGGGCGCGGCGCCGTAGAAGCCGATCGAGGCCTTGTCTTCCCAGCGAACCGCGCCGCCGACATTGAAGTTCTTCAGCCGGCCCTCGGTGAACGTGTAGTTCGTGACGGTGTTCCAGCGGTACTTGCGGACCTGCGTGCGCGGCTTGCCGACGTTGGCAACGCTGAACAGGTACGGCGAAATGAGGCCGTTGTAATACGCGGTCTCGGGCGTGTCGCCGCCGAGCACCGGGATCGTCGTCCAATACGGCGCGCCCTTGCCGTCACCGTTGCCGGGAACCGAGTCGCCGCGCGCTGTGGTCCAGACCGGCAGGCGTTCCTGCCAGTAGTTGAACTGCTCCGGCCCGATGGCGGCATCGATCGCGATCTGCTGCGCGCCGGTAAACTTGATCCGCCAGTTGCGCGTGGGGTTGTAGGTCATCTCCACCTCGTAGCCCTTGGAAACGATGTCGGAGAGACCGTTGGTCTGCGGCTGGCCGGGGCCGGCCGAAAGGAACACGCTCATCCACTCGTCGGTGACGCCCATGATCTTCGCGACGGCACTGGCCGACTGCGCGGCGGTGGGCGTGATGCCCTGCGCGGCGAACCGGCTGTTCGAGAGATTCAGCGCCCACGGATAGAACCCGTTGTTGTCGCGCACGCCGTTGTTTTCCGGCCGGCCTTCGAGCCGGAATGTGCGGTTGCCGATCGTGCCGACTTCACCCGCACGGCTGCCCTTCTCGGCCACCTCGTAGCGATTGACCTTCACGTTCAGCTTGCCCTGCAGCGCCGAGAAATTGATGCCGTAGTCCTTGCCCTCGCCCTTGGCGTTCGGAATCACGCCCTTGAGATCCATGGCGTAACGCACGACCTGCGGGTAGAAGCTGTCGGAGCGGTTGTAGAAGAGGTTCAACCACGCCAGCGGCTTCGCGACCACGCCGTAGGTCTTGGTGTCGCCGCGTTGCGACGCCTTCGTCGCCTCGCCGAGCGGGCCCGTGGCGTCTTCCGTCCACGCTCCCCAGGTGTTGTAGGCATCGTACGTGACGAGACCCGTCGCCGGGTTGACGGCGGCGGCGGACGACGTACGCGTGCGGCGCTTGTCGCGACGCCAGCCCACGGTCGTGACCAGGCGATCCTTCAGGAAATAACTCTGCGCCGTGAGGCTCACCGTGCGCAGTTCCTCGCGGTTGCGGGCAGTCGACGGACGGGCGAGGTTCTCGACCCGGGTCGGCTCGTTGACCCACTGACCGGTGAGATTATTGAACCAGGTCAGGTTGTAATTGCCGTTGATGTTGGCGAGGGTGGCCGGACCGTAATCGACGTTCTGACCCTGGTTGTCGCCGACGTAGTAGCGCTGGGTAATCTGCGTGACGGCGACGCGATTGGCCCGGTTGGTCCACGCGTGGTCATCGGCGATCCACTGGCCGTAGGTGTAGGCCTCGGTGTCGTTCATGTTGCGCTCCAAGTGGGCGCCGAGCCGCTGCGTACCGATCCAGGAGAGCCAGCGGGGCAGTTCCTTCGAAGGCGTCAGCTGGTAGGCGAGATCGCCGTTGACGGTGTCGCGCGTATCCGGATTGCGGTTGGCAAACGGACCGACCGCTTCGACGTACGGCCGCAGGAAATTCGGGTTGGAGCGGCCGTCGAGGAGCTTCGAGTTGATGTCCACATAGATGATGCTGTCGGTATTATCGATGTAGTTGTAGCTCTCGCGGACGAACTCCTGGCGAAACCAGCCGGCGCGGGCGGCGACCAGATGCGCGCCGCGGTTGAAGAGCACCTGTTCGGCCTCGATCCGGAAGGTCTTCGCGGTGTCCTCGCCGTAGTTTGCAGCGGTGTAGTTGATCGACTCCCAGTCGTAGAGCGACTTGTCGGCGGTGGCCGGCGCGAAGAACAGCGGGAACGGATTGGCCTTGCGGCGCATGATGTCCGTGCCCGTCTGGATATAACGCACGTTGCTGTTGTTGGCGTAGGGCGTCGGCACGCCGGTCGTGATCGGATTGGCCGTGCGCGTCTGCGTGAAGAACGACACGCCCGTCGAATCGACCACGGCAGTCGTGCGGCCGTAACCGCCGGCCATCAGGCCGATCGGGAGCAGCGTGTTTTCGTTCGTGACCGGATACGGACCGGACGTGGTGCCGTTCGCCAGCGTCACCATCTGTGTCGTCGGATCGAATGTCGGGCGGCCGCCGGCTTTCCATTCGAGGGTCGTGTCGCGGGGCGTGAGCGAATTCGGCCGACGGTAGAAATTATCGTAGCGTTCGAACGAGGCGTTGATGGTCGTGTTCTTGAACGGCCGGGCCTGCGCGGCGAAGAAGAAGCGCTTGATCGTTTCCTCGGCGGGCTTGCGGGTGAACCCCTTCTCCTCCTCGACGGTGGAGAAGCGGAAGGCGAGTTTGTCCTTAATCAGCGGCCGGCTCAGATCGAGGCTGACGCGATGGCCGCCCTCGCTGTCGACGCGACCCGTCACCGTCGTGGTCGAGCGGGTCAGGTTCGCCTTCGACTGCACGAGATTCACCGTGCCGGCCGCGGCGCCGAGGCCGAACAGATTGGAGTTCGGGCCGCGCGAGATTTCAACGGAGTCGATGTTGTAGGTGTCCATCGGAATCCTCGGATTGCTCGAGAAATTGCCGATCGCGAGATTGACGCCGCTGCCGCTGATCGGACTCCCGACGCCGCGGATGCGGTTGGCGGTCGCGGGATCGCCCGCGACGCCGTCGATCACGCCGCCGTTACGATTGGGCGTGAACTGCGTGTAGTTGCCGGTGCCCTCGGTGTTCGCCTCGTAGAGGAAGACGTCGTTCAGATCGAGGACGGCGGTGTCCTGCATCTGCTGCTTCGTGATGACGGTGATCGACGCGCCGAGGTCCTCGAGTTTCGAATTCAGACGCGTGCCCGACAGCGTGTTCAACGCCTGGTAACCGCGGTCAGTGTCGGCCGCCACCTGGAACGGCGAGAGCTGGAGCACCTCGTCCCCGGTACCCGTCGTGGTGACGACCGGAACGGGCGAACGCGGAGCCGGTGCCGCTCCGGCGGTGGTGGCCGGCGCGGGCGCAGCCTGCGCGTGCACGGGTGAAGCGAGTCCGGCGAAGCCCGCGCCCAGCAGGAGGGCGGAGACGACGATGCGATGTTTGGTTTGCATGGGGGTCAAAAGGGTAGAACGACAACACGTGCGTCGGGGCCGTTGGCCAGCTCCGACTCACGCGCTGTCAGCGTAGCATTTTTACGCGGAATGCAACAGGGGATGGACGGTCAACCTTCATACAAAAACGAGCACGCTTCGTCCGACGTCGGCGGCGCTTCCGGGTCAGTTTCGGCCCGGGGTATGCGAATCCGCGCATTCCGGCGCGGTCTCCCGGCCACCCTTTACAGCCCCGGGCGGCTTCGTAACGTGACGCCATGCTGCGTTACCTCGGCTCGGGTCCCCGGCAATTCGGACTCTTTCCGCTCCGGCCCCTCGCGCGCATGAACTGGGAGTTCTTCGCCGTCGTGCGGGGCCGCTGCGCGCCGATGACCGAGGCCGGCCAGCATCCGCCGTTGCGCCCGCAGACGCTGTGGGTGTCGGCGCCAGGCAGCGCCCACACCTGGGCGGGCGACGGCCCGCGCCGCGCGCACATCGCGGTGTTCCACTTCGGATCGGTGCCGCCGATTCTGGAGGCGATGATCCGGGAACACGGCCAGCTGGCCGTGGGGCTGAAGGCGTCCGAGTGCCAGCGCGTCGCCGCACTCGTACGCCAGCTCCAACTCGAGCACCAACAGCCGAGCAACGTCAGCCATCTCGCCTTCCAGGGTGCATTGATCGAGCTGACCTTGCTGGTGCTGCGCAAGCTGCCCGATGCCCGGCAGCCGTTGTTGAAGGGCGACGCGGAACGGACGGTGGAAACCGCGACCACGTGGTTCGCGGAGCATGTGCGCGCCAATCCCAGCATCATCGAAGTGGCGCGCGAGGTGCACGTGTCGCCCAGCACGCTGCGCCGGCTGTTCCGGCGCGTGCTGCGCGAACGACCGACGCGCGTCTTCGGCCGGATTCAGATCGAGAAGGGCATGCGCCTGATGAGCGATTCGAAGCTGAAGCTCGAAACCATCGCCGACGAATGTGGCTTCACCTGCACGAGCGACTTCTGCCGGGCGTTCAAGGCGTTCACCCGCGTGACGCCGTCGGTGTGGCGTCGCACCATCCTCGCGCCGCCGCGGGCCGCGCGCGAAGCGGGTATCCGTCCGGCAAGCACGGCCAAGCCCCCGCGGTCGCAGGACCGCAGGGGCGATTGAACCAAGGCCGGCCGTGCTGAGCCGGGCCGCAGTTACGGCAGGAGAACCCTATCCACGACGTGGATCACGCCGTTGCTGCCGACGAGATCGGTGGCGGTGACTTTCGCCTTGTTGACCATCACGCCCATGGCGTCGGCTTTGATCGTGAGCGGCTTGCCGTTGACGGTGGGCGCCTCGCCGGACTTCACGTCGGCGGCCATGACCTTGGCTGGCACGACGTGGTAGGTGAGAACGGCGACGAGCTTGGACTTGTTCTCGGGTTTGAGCAGCGATTCCACCGTGCCCGCGGGGAGCTTGTCGAAGGCGGCGTTGGTGGGCGCGAAGATCGTGAACGGGCCGGTGCCGCTCAGCGTTTCGGCGAGGCCGGCGGCTTTGACGGCGGCGACGAGCGTGGTGTGGTCGGGAGAACCCGCGGCGATTTCAACCAGCGTCTTGGCCGAGGCCAGTGAAACGAGGCCGGTGCAGAGGGCAAACGTGGCAAACAGGGAGCGTAGCTTCATGGGATCGGATATGAGGGTGAGACGTAAACATGCGGCCGGCGGACGAAGTCCTACGGTCGCACGCATGCAACGCCCCGGTGCCTGCGCCGGATGCCGCAAAACCGCGGAATCACCGGGGCTGTCCGTGTCAGTAGCCGCGATCTTATCCGCGATCGCCGCTTGCTTTCGGCCAAGGCCGCTAACTTGAGATCTGAGATCTGAGATCTGAGATCTGAGATCTGAGATCTGAGATCTGAGATCTGAGATCTGAGATCTGCGCCTGCGCCTGCGCCTGCGCCTGCGCCTCCGTCTGGGCAAAAAAAAATCCGGGGCGGAGGATTGCGCCTCCGCCCCGGGTTGATGGCTGTTTCAACCGACGCCTTGGCGTCGGGCGAGAGCCGCGACCCGCCGGCGGAACGGCTCGAGGAGCCGGGCTGCGACGCGGGACACGCGCTCGGGAATGAACCGGCCTCGCGCACCGGTCGCCGGTGAACCGGACGAATCGACGACGGTGACGGCGGGGAAGTTTTCGATTTCGTACGCCGTCACAAACGCGACTCCCGCAGTCATGACGGGATGCACGAGGTGATGATATCTGCGATTTGGCTTCATGGTCAGAGGGAGCCGGAGACGGGGAGCCAGCTCCAGCGCCCCGGCTTCAGTCTGAACACGAAGTCGAAAGAACGCTCCCTCTCAGCATGGCCCGGGCCAATCCCCACGCCGACTTATCCCGCCGGCTGAAAGTGAGCGCGTGCATCCTGCGCGCACCCGCAGTCTCAGCTTTTCTTGGACGCCGGCGACGCGGGCGGCGCCTTCGCGGGCGGTGGCGGCGCGTCGCCGACGGACACACGAATCAAGCCGCGCCACTGCCCTGCGGCATAACCCGTGGCCTCATCCTTCGGATAGCGCTCCGCGAGCCGCGCGAGCAGCCCGGGATCGAGGGATTCACGCGGCCCGTGGCAGGTGACACACTGCGGCGCGATGCCGACCGGCCGGTACACGCGCCACTCGGTCTTCGCCCCGGCGCGCTCGACGCGCTGCACGAGCACCTTGGGCAGCTTGCCGTTTTCCATGTCCTTCTCGACGCGGGAGAGCGCGAGCTTCTCGGCCTCGTCCGGCGCGTTGGCGGGATTGCGCAGGCGCAGGCTCGTGCGTTTCACGCCCGTGATCCGCGGCATGCCGGAAAGAATCTCGCCGGTCAGTGGCAGCGCCTTCAAGTGGCACACATCGATCGCCTGTTCCGCGCCCCGCTTCGCGACGGCGACGGCCACTTCGTTCACGAGGGTGACGCCGAGCCGGTTGATCGCGCGCTCGCCAATGTCGCGCACCTCGGTGTTTTCAGGTGCATCCGGATCGACGAAGACGGCGGAGACGGCAGGGAGATCAGCCGCGCGAAGGATCGGGAGCGCGGCCAACACCAGCGCTGCGACGAGGGTAAGACGCGTTTTCATAGGGCAGAGAAAGGGACCCGAATGCCGCCGACGGCTTGCAGAGTAGGGTCGCGCCGCGCCGTTGTGAACCGGCAAGCAGCCTGCTGCCCACGACAGTAGCCTGAGTGCTGAGGTCGAAAAGCCCGCGTCATTGCATCCGGCAAGCCTCCGTCTCCTTGCCGTCGTGGCCTCCGCGCCTGCCTGTCAGCGATTGCAATCGCGGGCTCTCCTGCTACGCATCGTTCATCGTACGCACTCCAGCGCGCGCGCAAACAGATCGGAACTTACCCCTCTCCGGTCGCAAGGTTCGGCTCTGCTTGCTCACCCCCAGCAAAGTTAAACACTGGTATGAAAACCACCCTGAAAGTAGTGGCGTCCATCGCGACGCTCTTCGCTGCGTGTCTTGTGCACGCGGCTGATTCGAAACCGGTCGCCCGCGTGACCACCATCATTGACGTCGAGACCGACGATCCGTCCGGTTACGCGACGTGGATCGCGCAGTACAACGCCATCGCGAAGGCGAGGCTCGGCGTGGAGAACTACCTGCGCGTTTACCAGTCCGTATTCGACGGAGTCGGGACGGGGCGCGTGCGCGCCGTCGTAAGCGCATCCAACGTGGCGGAATTGATGAAGAACAATACCACGCTCGAAACGGACCCTGCCATCCTCGATCTCAACACCCATCTCCGCCATATCCGGAAAATGGGTGCGCGTGTACTCTATCAGGCGATTCGCTTCGATGGCGCCACCCCGAAGGGCGCTGCCAACTACAATACGCTGGCCAACGTGACGGACGAGGCCGGATACCTGCAGGCGCTCGATCAACTCCGGGTCATTTTCGACACCATCGGACTCAAGGACGTGAAGATCGGCGCCTATCGGACGCTGGCCGGCCGGACGGATCACACCCATCGGATCACCATCAGTGCTCCCTCCCAGGAGCGCCTCGCCGCCTTTCTGGATCTGGCTGCATCAAACCCCAAGCTGCTCGATTGGCTCGCGGCCTCGGCGAAATTGCGGACGGTCGTTCGAACCACGACTTCGCGCGAAATCTCCAAGTAACTCCCCGCACCCGTCATTCCCGGCGGCCGAATTTCCGGCCGCCTTTTTTTGTGCCCGCGGGCCACCAGCCCCTTTCCCCGCTATGGAAGAAATGCAAACCCTCACTCCTATCCTGCCGTTCGCTCTTCGCTATCGCCGCGTTTGTGTTTTCCGCGGACTCGACGAGCTTCACGGCTCATGCCGCGCCACTCGTCGGAGGAAATCGCCCTGGACCGCCTGCCCAAGGCCAAGCTGAACCGCGAGAGCCTCCTCGACACGCTCGCGCTCGCGCGCTACGTGCGCCCGTACCGGCCGCGCTTTGTCGTGGGGCTCGCGAGTTTGTTTTTCAGCGCCGCGTGCGGGTTGGCATTTCCCTTTCTGGCCGGAAGCTTGATCGACGCGGCCATGCGGCCCGGCGGCACAACCCTGCAGTTCCTCGGAGTGCTGCCGTTGAGCCAGGTCGCGTTGATCCTCGCGGGCATCGTCTCGTTGCAGGCGCTCGCTTCCTTCAACAGCGCGCTGGCGTTCAATCGGGTCGGTCAGAGCGCCCTCGCCGACCTGCGGCGCGAATGTTACCAGCGCCTGATCGCGCTGCCGATGGCGTTCTTTGGCCAGCGTCGCATCGGTGAACTGACCAGCCGCGTATCCACCGACATCGCACAAATCGAAGGCGCGCTCGTCGACGCGCTGCCGCAGATGTGCCGGCAGTCGGTGTTCCTCATCGGCGGCGTCACGCTGATCGCAATCACGTCCGGCCAGCTCACGGCGGTGATGCTCGGCACGCTGCCGATCCTGATCGCCGCCGCGGTGTTCTTCGGCCGCCGCCTGCGGCGTTTCTCGCGTGAAACCCAGGACCAGCTCGCCGCCACCAACACGATCGTCGAGGAGACATTGCAGGCGATCGCGAGCGTGAAGGCCTTTGCGAACGAAGCCTTCGAAGTCCGCCGCTACGAGACGTCCAACGCCCGCGTGCTGGCCGCCGCGCTGAGCGCGGCGCGGTGGCGCGCGGTGTTCGTGGCGTTCTTCATCCTGGCCCTGTTCGGCGGCATTGTGATCGTGCTCTGGTTCGGCGCCCGGCTGCTGCAGCAGGGGGAGATTTCGCCGGGCGAGCTCACGCGCTTCGTGCTGTATTCGACGTTCGTCGCCGGCGCGATGGGCCAGGCGGCCGAACTCTTCAGCCAGATTCAGAAAACCGTCGGTGCCACCCAGCGCGTGCGTGAACTCCTGCGCGAGCCGACCGAAACCGAGACCGACGCCGCGCGCGGCGGCCACGTCACGACGCTGCCCGCCCGGCTGCGCGGCGAGGTGGCGTTTGTCGGCGTGAATTTCCGCTATCCCGCCCGGCCGGAAGTGCCCGTGCTGCGCAATCTCAGCCTCGCCGCGCAACCCGGCGAACGCATCGCGCTCGTCGGGCCCAGCGGCGCCGGCAAGTCGACGCTCACCGCGCTGCTGCTGCGTTTCTACGATCCGGAGAGCGGGCGGCTGCTGATCGACGGACGCGACGCGCGCGACTATCCGCTCACGTGGCTGCGCGGCCAGATGGCCATCGTGCCGCAGGACGTGCTGCTCTTCGGCGGCACGATCGCGGAGAACATCGCGTACGGCCGACCGGGAGCCGACGCCCACGCGATTCGTGAAGCGGCGCAGCTCGCGAACGCGGACGACTTCATCCGCGGCTTTCCCGAGGGCTACGCGACCCTGGTCGGCGATCGCGGCATCAAGCTCTCCGGCGGTCAGCGTCAACGGGTCGCCATCGCGCGCGCCATCCTGAAGAATCCGGCGATCCTGATTCTCGATGAAGCAACGAGTTCGCTCGACAGCGAGAGCGAAGCGCAGGTGCAACTGGCGCTCGATCGGTTGATGCAGGGACGCACGACGTTCATCGTCGCCCACCGGCTCGCGACGGTGCGCAACGCCAACCGCATCGCCGTCATCGATGCCGGCCAGGTCGTCGAACTCGGCACGCACGAGGAATTGTCCGCCCGGGCCGAAGGTCTTTATCGCCGGCTCAGCGCGTTGCAGTTTGGACCGACGCCCGCCGACGCCCCCGGCCGTCCGTAATCCCACCACGCTCGCCAACACTCCACGCTTGCGAGCTCCGTCACTTCGGCGCACATCCTCAGCCGGCGCGCCGGGCCCCGGTGCTGGAACCCCTTTCCCTATGATCACGCCCTCATTTGGTTTACTCCGCTTCCTTCCCCGCCTCGCCCTCGCGTCCACGCTGACGCTCGCCGGTGCCGCCACCGCCGCCGACGGCTGGGTGAATCTCTTCAATGGAAAAAATCTCGACGGCTGGGAACAGCACAGCGGCGAGGCCCTGTACCGCGTCGAGGACGGCTGCGTGGTCGGCAAGACCGTCGCCAAAACCGGAAATTCCTTTCTCTGCACGACGAAAACCTACGGCGACTTCATCCTCGAGTTCGAGTTCCTCGTCGCAAAGGACATGAACTCCGGCGTCCAATTCCGCAGCGAATACTACAAGAAGGAAACCGAGGCGGAGATTAACGGGAAGAAGAAGAAATTCCCCGCCGACCGCGTCTTCGGTTATCAATATGAAATTGATCCATCAGCCCGCGCCTTCACCGGCGGCGTCTACGATGAAGCCCGGCGCGGCTGGCTCGCGGAACTGAAGGACAATCCCGCCGCGCAAAAGGCGTTCAAGCAGGGGGACTGGAACAAGGCCCGCATCGAGTGCAAGGGCGACCACATCCAGACCTGGATCAACGGGGTCAAGGCCGCGGACTTCCGCGACAGCATGACGCTGAAGGGCCTGATCGCGCTGCAGGTGCACGGCATCGGCGACGGCACCAAGAAGAAGCCCGGCGAGGAGATCCGCTGGCGCAACATCCGGATCAAGGAGCTGTAAGTTGTCTGCTGAGGGCGGCGTCCCGCCGGCCCGCGGCGCCCAGGTGCTTGCGATCACATCTGCGGCCCGCACCGTCCGGACCCGGCGCCGGCGATGTCTCCGCCACCTTTGCCGGCCACCTTCGTGAACCCCGCCATGATGTCTCACCTGCTTCGTTACACGCGCGCCCTGGTGGTCGGGTCGCTCGTCTCTCTCGCGCTCCACGCGGCCGAACCGCGCGGCGACCGGCCCAACATCGTCTACATCATGGCGGATGAGCTCGGGTATTTCGAGCCGTCCTACGCCGGCAATCCGCACCTGCGCACGCCAAACATTGACCGGCTCGCCGCCGAAGGCGTGCGTTTCACCCAGGGCCTCGCCGGCTCAGCAGTCTGTGCGCCGACGCGCTGCTGTTTCCTGACCGGCAAACACAGCGGCCACACGAGCGTGCGATCGAACGGAGGCGGCACGCCGTTGCGCGCGGGCGAGGCGACGATCGCCTCGGTGCTCAAACCACTCGGCTACGCGACCGGCGGTTTCGGCAAATGGGGCAACGGCGGTCGCGGCTCGACCGGCGTCCCGGAGCAACACGGCTTCGACGTCTTCTTCGGTTACTACGATCAGGTCCACGCCCACACCTATTACCCGCCGTATCTTATCCGTAACAGCGAGGAGGTGCCGCTGCCCGGCAATCACGGCGGCAGCGCCGGCCAGACGTACGCGCAGTACGTGATCTTCTCCGAAGCGACGGCCTTCATCCGCGCGAATCAGGCCAAGCCGTTTTTCTGCTACCTGCCGTTCACGCCGCCGCACGGCAATTTCGACCTCCCCGACAGCGACGCCGCGTGGGCGCTCTACAAAGACAAACCCTGGCCCGAGCCCGCCCGCCGCTATGCCGCGATGGTCACGATGCTGGATCGCCAGGTCGGCGAGCTTCTCGCGCTGCTCAAGTCCCTCGACCTCGAGCGCAACACGCTCGTGATGTTCAGCGGCGACAACGGCGGCAACGACTACTTCGTCACGCCCGAGTTCCCGCGCGGCGTGCATGGCGCGAACAAGCACCCGCAGACGGGCGTCGAATTTCGCGGCCGCAAAGGCACGCTGTACGAGGGCGGACTACGCATTCCCGTGGTGGCGCGCTGGCCCGGCAAAATCGCACCCGGACGCGTGAGCGATCACCTCTGGTATTTCCCCGATATTCTGCCGACGTTCGCCGAAATCGCCGGTGCGCCCGCGCCGGCCGACATCGACGGTCTGAGCCTTCTGCCGGAACTGATCGGCGAAGCCGCGGCGGGGAGAAAACAGGCGCAACATCCGTACCTCTACTGGGAGTTCGTGGGCCAGACCGCGGTGCGCGCCGGCGGCTGGAAAGCGATTCAGCCCAAACCCGCGGCCGCGTGGGAACTCTACGATCTCAAAACCGACGTCAGCGAAACGAAGAACCTCGCCGCCGCGCAGCCAGACATTCTCGCGCGACTCCAAACCTACGCGACCGCCGCCCACGCGCCCGCCGTGGAAGGTACGTTTTCCTCCACTACGCTGCACGAACGCGATCGCGCCGCGAAATTCGGCGGCAACCCACCGCCCGCGAAGACCAAGAAGGGCGGCAAGAAAGCCGCCGCGCCGGACAAGAGTGAGGAGTAATATTCGGGTGGCCCGCGAATCACGCGAATACGCGCGAATGAAAACCAAGCCTTGTGATCGCCGCCCGCACCATGGCAATGCGCACCGGAAAGCGCGGTGAGACTTTAATCTGTCGCTGACATTCGTGCCCATTCGCGTGATTCGCGGGCGAGCCCTGCCTCATTCCGCCGGCGACCCAACCTCTTAACCTCACTGATGCCCTCCGCCGTCACCATCATCGAAAACGCCACCGCGATCCTGCCGGATCGCCTGCTCCCGCACGCGCGGGTCACGTTGCGGGGCGATCGCATTGCCGCCATCAGCGGCGGCAACAAACGCGCGCCCAAGGGCGCCACGATCGTCGATGCGCGCGGCGGTTTGGTTTCGCCGGGCTTCGTGGACGTCCACGTGCACGGCGGCGGCGGTGCGGATTTCATGGACGGCACGCCCGACGCCGTGCGCACCGTGTGCCGGACCCACGCGCGACACGGGACGACCACGATCTTCCCCACCACCACCACGGGCGCGCCCGCGGAAATTCACGCCATGATCGCCGCGTGTAAGACCGTCCGCGACGAGCGCCACGCGACGGGCGGCGCGCGGATCGAAGGCGTACATTTGTACGGACCGTTTTTCGCGCCCGACAAAGTGGGCTGCCATTCCGCCGACGGCCGGCGCGATCCCACGCCGGCGGAGTTCAACCGTTACTTCGCCACCGGCCTGGTGCGCATTGCGACCTGCGCGGCCGAGCTGCCGGGTGCACTCGCGTTCTACCGGCAGGCGCGACGGCGGGACTGTTTCGTCACCTGCGGCCACTCCAACTCCTCGTGGACGGAGATGGATCGCGCGTTTCGCGCCGGCATGCGGCACGTCGATCATTTCTGGTGCGCGATGAGCAGCGTGCCGTCGATTCGCGTGCGGCTCGGCACTCCGATGCAGGGCAGCATGGAGCAGTACGTGTTGGCCAACGAAGGCATGAGCACCGAGGTCATCGCCGACGGCCAGCACCTCGCGAAGGAACTGCTGGGGTTTGCCCATCGGCAGATCGGGCCGCGCCGGCTGCTGCTCGTGACCGACGCCAGTCGCGCCGTCGATTGCCCGCCCGGTCGCTACATCTTCGGCCCGAGCGAAACGGGCACGGACTTCGACCACGACGGCAAGGTCGGCCGCGCGCCGCAGGGCGGCCTCGCCAGTTCGTCGATGGGCATGGATCACATGGTGCGCGTCATGCACGCCGCCACCCGCGCGCCGCTCTGGGAAACGGTGCGCATGGCCAGCCTCACGCCGGCCGAGCGCACCGGCATCGCCGCCGACACCGGCAGTCTCAGCATCGGCAAACGCGCCGACGTACTCGTGCTCTCGCCCAACTTGAAAATCAAACAGGTCTACATCGGCGGTGTCCTCCAGCCCGCGTGAACCCCAGCGTCCCGTTCCCACCATGATCCCGCTTCCCCCTGCCCCCACGCTGCCGCGCATCCGTTTGATCGTGCTCGCGTGCGCCCTCGGCCTCGCGGCGTGGGCCTTGCCCTTCAACGCCACGGCGATCGCGGCCACGGCCAACGCGGCGAAGCCCAACATCGTCTTCATCATGGCCGACGATCTGGGCTGGGCCGACGTGGCGTTTCACGGCGGCAACGCCCCGACGCCGCACCTCGATCGCCTCGCGCGCGAAGGCCTCGAACTCGCGCAGCACTACGTCGCGCCCGTGTGCAGCCCGACGCGCACCGGGTTGCTGAGTGGACGCTGCTGGAGCCGTTTCAACATCACCACGCCGGGCAACGAGCGGGCGTTTTCCTGGGACACCGTGACGCTGCCGCGGGCGCTGAAGCGCGTCGGCTACGACACCTGCCTCACCGGCAAATGGCACCTCGGCTCGCTGCCCGAGCAGGGCCCGAATCACTTCGGCTTCGATCATTCGTACGGCTCGCTGGCCGGCGGCGTGAGTCCGTACAGCCATCGCTACAAGCAGGGCAAGTTCACCCAGACCTGGCACCGCAACGAGACGCTGATTGAGGAGAAGGGCCACGTCACCGACCTCATCGCGACGGAAGCGATCCGCTGGATGGAGTCGCGGGGAGCGGCGCCGTTTTTCCTCTACGTCCCGTTTACGGCGGTACATCTGCCGGTCAAGGAGCCGGACGAATGGGTCGCACGCGTGCCAGCCGCGATCACGGGCGACGTCGCGCGCCACTACGCCGCTTCCGTGATGCACCTCGACGATGCCGTCGGGCGCATTCTCGCCGCGCTCGAAAAATCCGGCCGGCGCGAGAACACGCTCGTCGTCTTCACCAGCGACAACGGCGGCAGCACCGTTGAGAACAATGACCGCCAGTATCCGGATGACCAATGCCCGAGCGGCAAACTCACGGGCAACAACGCTCCGTGGCGCGGCCAGAAGGGCGATCTTTACGAAGGCGGCACGCGCGTCGCCACGATCGTGTCGTGGCCCGGGCGCGTGAAACCGGGCCGCGTCGACACGCCGGTGCACATCACCGACTGGATGCCGACCTTCAGCGCACTCGCCGGGTTTGCACCGCAGACGGACTTGAAGTGGGACGGCACCGACCTGACCGCGCTGCTCACGACCCACACGCCGCTGCCTCCGCGTCCGCTGTACAGTGTCGCGCCGAGCTGGCGGTCACGTTCGCTGCGCTACGAGTCGTGGAAACTGATCGTGTTCGGCGAAGGTGCCAAAAGCCGCAGTGAGCTCTTCAACCTGGCGGCCGATCCCGGCGAGAAACACGATCTCGCGGCGAGCGAACCGCAGCGGCTGCGCCAGCTGCGCGCGCTGATGGACGCCGCGGCGGTGCGCGACCGCGATGCACTGGCGAAAGATTAAATCCGCGGTTCACGACGGTGTGGCACGGGAGCGCAGACGTCTCGCCTGCGCGGCGAGCCAGGCGGACGAGGGCGTCCGCGGTCCCGGAGTCAATCCCAGGTGCAGTCCCCCGGGACCGCAGGCGTCCCGCCGGCATTTCCTTCCGAGCACGCAATCGATCCACCGTCAGGTTTTCGAATAGCGTCTCACCCCAGCCGTGATACGTCTCGCTCACTTGCTCTTTCCGATGCGAACCCCGCCCCTGCAGCCGTCCGCCACTCCGGTGCGCGGGAAACGTTTTCTCCGCGTCGCCGTCGCCGCGTGCCTCGGTCTCATTCCCGGCCTGCTCGCCGCCGCCGAGCCCGCCGTCGTCCTGAATGTCTGGCCCGGGACGCCGCCGGGTGAAACGAAACCGCTGCCGCCCGAGGCGGATATCACCAAGCCCACCGACGCGCTGATCGGCGGCCGGCGAATCATCAAGCTGGGCAACGTCTCGACGCCGCAACTCGCGGTGTATCGACCCGCCAAGGACAAGGACACCGGCGCGAGCGTGGTGATCTGTCCCGGCGGTGGCTTCAACATCCTCGCCTACGATCTCGAGGGCACGGAAGTCGCCGACTGGCTCAACAGCCTCGGCGTCACCGCCATCGTCCTCAAGTACCGCGTGCCGGTGCGCGATCCCGCGAAACGCTGGCTGGCCGCAGCCCAGGACGGACAGCGCGCGATGAGCCTCGTGCGCAGCAAGGCAGCCGAGTGGGGCCTCGATCCGCAGCGCATCGGCATCATCGGCTTTAGTGCCGGCGGCGCGACCGCGGGTTACGTCGCCCTCGCCGGCGGCCAGCGCTATTATCCTGCCATCGACGCCATCGATGCGGTTTCCAGCCGGCCCGACTTCACGCTGTTGATCTACGCCGCGTATTTCGTGGAGCGAGGCCAGCGGCAGCTGCGCGCCGATCTCACGATTCCGAAGGATGCGCCACCGACGTTCCTGGCGCACGCGTTTGACGACAACATCCCCGTCGACAACGCGCTGCAGCTCGCCAGCGCACTCAAGCAGGCCGGCGTGCCGGCGGAGGTGCACGTCTACGACACGGGCGGACACGGCTACGGCCTGCGCCCGGTCGCGACTCTGCCCGTGACCACCTGGCCGCAACGCGCCGCCGACTGGATGACGCGGCGCGGGCTGTTGCGCCCCGTTCCGACTTCCCGCCCATGAGCGCGCCGCTGCCGACCCTGCAACGCCTGCGCGTCACGTTTCCCGCGGAGCAGGTCGAGGACATCGGCCGGACCGTGCGCGACCAGATCAACGGACTCAGTCACGTGCCCGACGGCGCGCGCATCGCCATCGCCGTCGGCAGCCGCGGTATCGCCAACCTGAGTACGATCGTCCGCGCCACCGTCGACACGCTGAAGGCGCAGGGCGCGACGGTGTTCATCGTTCCGGCGATGGGCAGCCACGGGGGCGCGACGGCCGCGGGCCAGCGCGACGTGCTCGCCGGCTACGGCGTGACGGAGGAGGCGATGGGTTGCCCGATTCTGGCCACGATGGACGTGGTCGAACTGCCGGCCCGGGACCTCGAGCATCCGCTCTTCCTCGATCGCCACGCCGCCGAGGCGGACGGCATCGTGCTGATCAATCGGATCAAGCCGCACACGGATTTCCACGGCCGCTATGAAAGCGGGCTGGTGAAGATGGCCATCATCGGGCTCGGCAAGGAAGCCGCCGCGCTGGCGCTGCATCGGTTCGGCGTGCGCGGACTGCGCGATCTCATCCCGCGCGCGGCGGCGCAGCTGCTGGCCACCGGCCGCATTCTCTTCGGACTCGCCATCGTCGAAAACGCCTACGAAGCGACCGCGCTGATCGAGGCGATTCCGGGCAACCGGATCCTCGACCGCGAACCGATTCTGCTCGCGGTCGCGTATCGCCAGCAGCCGAGCCTGCCGCTCGAGGACATCGACGTGCTGGTCGTGGACCGGCTGGGAAAAAACATCAGCGGCACCGGCATGGACACCAACATCATCGGCCGCCTCCGGATTGCCGGCGAATCGGAGCCCAACAGTCCGCGGATCAAGATGATCCTCGTGACCGATCTCACGGATGAATCCCACGGCAACGCCGTCGGGACCGGTCTGGCCGACATCATCACGACGCGCCTCGCGGCGAAGATCGATCATCGCATCACGTACATCAACGTCGCGACCAGTGGGTTTCTCGAGCGGGGCAAAGTGCCGCTCGCGGCGCCGACGGACGCCGCCGGCCTCGAGCTCGCCCTGCGCGCCAGCGGCTGCCTCGATCCGGCCACCGCGCGGGTTATCCGGATTCGGGATACGCTGCACCTCGGCGAGATTCTGGCTTCGCCCGCCGCCGTCGCCGCCCTCGGCGGCCGCGACCACGTCACCGTCATCGGTGAACCACGCCCGGCCGTGGACGCCGTCGGCCGCTTGCTGCCGTTTGAGGGCTGACGCCCATCGCCGTTCGCTTTTGGGCCTTAACCGTGGCTACGAGCGCCAGCGAGTGGTGGTTCGGCCACTCGCTGGCGCTCGTAGCCACGATCAAACAGAAGGTCCCACACCCACCGGCGGTTGGCCTCTGCCGGTCTCGCGCACGCCCGATCACCGGCCACAAAAAAACCCGGACGCAGGGTCCGGGTGGTGATTTTGTCGATCGGCGGCGTTGCGCCGCCTGAAACCCAACTCAGCTCTTTTCCACTTTCGCGCCGGTCTTCTTCCAGCCGTCGATGCCGGGCGAGTAGTGCTTCACGTTCGTGTAGCCGAGCTCGACGGCGGTCGTGGCGGCAGCGAGGTAGGCGTTGCAGTACTCGTTGCCGCAATACGCGACGACCAGCGCGTTCTTGTCCTTCGGCAGCAGCGCCGCGATTTTCTTCTGCTGCGCGATGTAGTCGATGGCGCCGGGAATGCGGGCTTCCTGGAAGGATTCCGTCCCATTGACGTCGAGCACGGTCACTGCCTTCGCCGCGATGGCAGCGGAAAGTTCCTGGTGAGAGATGTCCGGAATCTTGGAGGACTTGGCGAGCGCCACGTTGACGAGGCCGAGGGCCAGAAGAAGGGTCGTGAGGAATTTCATGGGACCGAAACCGTAGTGGTGTCGGTCAATTTCGCAAGTCCGCGACGGACCGCCGCCGCGACGCGGCCACGAGGAGATTCCCGTTGCGCAGCGTTGACCTCTGGCGCGGGCCGACACTCGATCAGCCGCCCCATGAATCCCCTCGCTTCTGGACGCCGGTTGAGCCGCACGCTCGCCGGAATCTTCGCCACGCTCGGCGTTCTGTCGGCCAGCCTCGCCCTCGCCGCGACCGCACCCGCCAAACCGAATGTGCTGTTCATCCTGTGCGACGACCTGCGCCCCGACGCCCTCGGCGCCTACGGATCCGCGCACGTGCGCACGCCCCACATCGACGCCCTCGCCGCCGGCGGCGTGCGTTTTGCGAACGCGTTCTGCACCACGTCGCTCTGCTCACCCAGTCGCGCGAGCATCCTGACGGGCCTGTACGCGCACCGGCACGGCGTGCGCGACAACTTCACCGAGCTGCCGGAGAAACTGCCGCACTGGCCGGCGCAGCTGCGCGCGAGCGGCTACCAGACCGCCTATCTCGGCAAGTGGCACATGGGTGAAAACAACGACGCGCCGCGGCCGGGTTTCGACTGGTTCGTGACGCACAAGGGCCAGGGGAAATATTTCGACACCGAGTGGAGCATCAACGGCCAGCGCCGGGAAACGCCCAAGGGTTATTACACGCACGTCGTCACGGACTACGCGCTCGAGTGGTTGAAGCAGCGGCCGGCCGGCCAGCCTTGGGCGCTGTGTCTCGGGCAGAAGGCGCCGCACTCGTTCTATTTTCCCGAGCCGAAATACGCGCACACCTTCGATCAGGTCGACGTGAAATATCCGGCGACCGCCTTCGCGCTCGACGACAAGCCGGAGTGGATTCGCCAGCGGTTGCGGACGTGGCACGGCATCTACGGCCCGCTGTTCGAATGGCGGAAGACGTTTCCCGATGACCGGCCGGAAGCCGTGAAGGACTTTGCCGCGATGGTGCGCGCGTACTGGGGCACGGTGCTGAGCGTCGACGACAGCGTCGGCCGGCTCGTCGCGTATCTGAAGGCGAGCGGCCAGTTCGACAACACGATCATCGTGTTCATGGGCGACAACGGCCTGCTCGAGGGCGAGCACGGCATGGTCGACAAGCGCACGATGCACGAAGGCAGCATCCGGATTCCCATCATCGCGCGCGGCCCCGGCCTGCCGACGGGGAAAGTCGTGCAGGGCCAGGTGCTCGCGATGGATATCGCGCCGAGCGTGCTCGACCTCTGCGGCGCGCCGGGGCTGCCCGACATCCAGGGCCGTTCGTGGAAGAAACTCGCCAACGGCAGCGACCCGGCGTGGCGGCGGTCCTGGTTCTACGAATACAACTACGAGAAGCAGTTTCCCTACACGCCGAACATTCGCGGCATCCGCACGGATGAGTGGAAGTACATGCATTACCCGCACGGCGACGGCTCGCCCGACCGTCACCTCGACGAACTGTATCACCTCGCCCGCGACCCGGGTGAGACGCGCAATCTCGCCCGCGATCCCGCGCACGCGGCGACGCGCACGCGGCTCGCCGGCGAGTTGAAGGCGCTCCTGGCCGACGCCGGCCTTACGACGCAACGCGACACGATGCCGCTCGACGAAGGCATCAAGACCGAGCTGCCAGACCAGAAGATTCGCTGACCCGCCCCACCCCTTTACATGAAACGCTGCCTGCTCCTGATCCTGGCGTGCTTCGCCCTGCGCCCCGCCGCCTCCGCCGCCGCGCCCGCGACGCCCCCGAACATTCTCTTCGCGATTGCCGACGACTGGGGCGTGCACGCCGGCGCGTATGGCACGAAGTGGGTCAGCACGCCGCACTTCGATCGCGTGGCGCGCGACGGCATCCTGTTTCAAAACGCGTACACGCCCAACGCCAAGTGCGCGCCCTCGCGCGCGGCGATCCTGACCGGGCGAAATTCCTGGCAGCTGAAGGACGCCGCGAACCACATCTGTTTTTTCCCGCCGGAGTTCAAAGGCTGGGGTGAGGCGCTGGCGGAAAATGGCTGGACTGTCGGCCACACCACGAAGGGCTGGGGGCCCGGCGTCGCGCAGGACGCCGCGGGCAAGCCGCGTCTGATGACGGGCAAGGCGTACAACGCCCGGAAGGCCAAACCGCCGGCGACGGGCATCGGCCCCACGGATTACGCGGCGAATTTCGACGACTTCCTCGACGCGGCGCCGAAGGACAAGCCGTGGGCGTTCTGGTACGGCGCGATCGAGCCGCACCGCGAGTACGAGTTCGGATCCGGCGTGAAGAAGGGCGGCAAGAAACTGACCGACATCGATCGCGTGCCGGCCTTCTGGCCCGACAACGAGACCGTCCGTCACGACATGCTGGATTATGCCTATGAAGTGGAGCATTTCGACTCGCACCTCGGCCGCATGCTCGCGGCATTGGAAAAACGCGGGCTGCTGGAAAACACGCTCGTGATTGTGACCTCGGACCACGGCATGCCGTTTCCGCGCGGCAAGGGATCGGCGTATGAATATTCCAATCACGTGCCGTTCGCCGCGATGTGGGCGCGCGGCATCGCGGGCCGCAATCGCGTCGTCGCCGATCACATCAGCTTCATCGATCTCGCGCCGACGTTCATCGAGCTGGCCGGATTGCCGTGGGCGAAGACCGGCATGGCGGAATCGCCGGGCCGCAGCCTGACGGACATCTTCAGCGTGAATCGCTCGGGCCAGGTGAATCCCGCGCGCGATCACGTGCTCGTCGGCATGGAGCGTCACGACATCGGGCGGCCCAACGACGTCGGCTATCCCATCCGCGGCATCGTCAAGGGCGGGGCGTTGTACCTGGAGAATTTCGAGCCGTCGCGCTGGCCGGCGTGCAATCCCGAGACCGGTTATCTCAACGTCGACGCCAGTCCCACGAAGTCACTCATCCTCGCCACGCACCGGCAGAATGCCGCCGATCCGTTCTGGGCGCTGTGTTTCGGCCGCCGGCCGGGCGTGGAATTCTACGATCTGAAAAACGATCCGGACTGCGTGAAGAACCTCGCCACGCAGCCCGCGACCGAATCGCGACGCGCGGCGCTCAAGTCCGCGCTCTACGCGGAATTGAAGGCGCAGGGCGATCCGCGGATGTTCGGCCAGGGCGACGTCTTCGATCGCTACCTCCATTCCAATCCCGCCCACCGCGACTTCTACAATCGCTACATGAAGGGCGAAAAACTGCGGGCACCCTGGGTGAGCGAGACGGACTTCGAGCCGTTGCCGTTCCCGTGAGCCCGCACCGATGGGGCGCCCGCGAATCACACGAATAGCCGCGAATAATTCCACTGGTTAGGAGCCTCCTCTCCGTTTTCTCCCGCCTATGATTCTGCGATCTTTTATCGTGTTTGCGGCCGCGCTTGTCTCGACCGCAGCGGCGGCCACGCCCACGCCGGCCAAGCCCAACATCGTCGTCATCCTGGTCGACGACATGGGCTTTTCCGACATCGGCTGCTATGGCGGTGAGATCCCCACACCGAACCTCGATCGCCTCGCCGCGGGCGGATTGCGTTTCACCGAGTTCTACAACACGGGGCGCTGCTGCCCGACGCGCGCCAGCGTGCTCACGGGCCTCTATTCCCACCAGACCGGCGTCGGCCACATGGTCAACGATCAGGGGCCGGAGACGCCGGGGTACCGCGGACGCTTGAACGACTCCAATGTCACGCTGGCGGAAGTGTTGCGCAGCGCGGGCTATTTCACCGCGATGAGCGGCAAGTGGCATGTCGGCCAGGAGCAGGGCGTCGTGCCCTGGAAGCGCGGCTTCGATCGCAGTCTCAACGCCGCGGCGGGCGGTTTTTATCAGCCCGGTTCAGTGCGGGCGAAACTGTTTCTCAACGGCGAGGCCATCGCGAACGACGACGCGCGGCTGCCGAAGGCGTGGTATTCGACGGACCTGTGGACGGACTTCGGCCTGAAGTTCATCGACGAGGCGCGCGCGGAGAAGAAGCCGTTCTTCCTCTATCTCGCGCACAACGCCCCGCACTTTCCGCTGCAAGCCGCCGCGGCGGACATCGCGAAGTTTCGCGGACGTTACCGCCAGGGCTGGGATCAGCTGCGCAGCGAACGGCTGGCGCGCCAGCGGGAGATGGGATTGATCGATGCAAGCTGGCCGTTGTCGCCACGGGGCGAGGCCGTGCAGGCGTGGGCGGCTCTCTCGGCGGCGGAGCAGGATCGCTTCGATCACCTGATGGCCGTGTATGCGGCATGCGTTTACCGGATGGATCTCGCGGTGGGCCGGCTGGTGGACGGACTGCGGGAACGCGGGGAATTGGATCGCACGCTGATTCTGTTTCTCAGCGACAACGGCGGGAATGCCGAGAGCGGGACCAACGGCCGGATGGAAGGCGATCCGACGGAAGCGACGTCGCAATGGTACAGCGGCGAGTCGTGGGCGACGTTGCAGAACACACCGTTCCGCCGGTTCAAACACTATAACCACGAGGGCGGCATCGCCACGCCGCTCATCGCCCACTGGCCCGCGGGCATTGCGGGGCGCGGCGAATTACGCCGGCAGCCGGGGCATGTGATCGATCTGATGGCAACCGTGGTCGACGTCGGCGGCGCCCAGTATCCCACGACCTTTGGCGGCCAGCGGATTCTCCCGATGGAAGGACGCAGCCTCGTCCCGGCATTTGCCAATCAGCCCATCGCGCGCGAGGCGTTGTTCTGGGAGCACGAGGGCAACGCGGCAGTGCGGATGGGCGACTGGAAGCTGGTGCGCTTCGGCCGCAACGGCCCGTGGGAATTGTACGATTTGAAATCAGACCGGACGGAGCTGCGCGATCAGGCGGCAGTCCAGCCTGCCCGCGCGAAAACCCTCGCCGCGGCTTGGGACGCGTGGGCGGCTCGCGCGCACGTGACGCCCTATCCGGCGGCAGGAACGGGGAAGAAGAAGAAATGAGGATTCGGGCGGCCCTCCTATCGGTGGGTGACATCGGCCGGGACGCCTGATTAGGCTGATCCCGTCCTCGCTTCCGCGGTGCCGCGCGCCGTCCGCTTCATGCCCCGACTTTCCTTCCGCACCAAACTTCTGATCGCCATGCTGCTGGTCGTGGCCGGCGGGGGCGTCACCACGCTCATCGTCACACAGCAGCGGGTGCAGGAGACCTTCGAGCGGCTCTACCACCAGCAGTTCCGGCGTCAGATCGACTACTTCGCCACGCTCCAGGAATCGCGCCTGGAGGCCACGCGCGAACTCTGTCTCAAACTCTCCCAGTCCGAGGGCATCATCGCCGCGCTCAGCCTGCCCGAGCCGGATTCCGCCAAGCTCTACGCGCTGGCCACCGCTGAGTTCAACGACGCCGGCGGTGCCCGCCGGCCGGGCCAGCGCAGTGCCGCGACGGTGTCACCGCGCGGCGACGGCGTGGCCTTCCTTCGTTTCGTCGACCCGCAGGGCAAGGCGTTGCTCCCGCCCGATCCTCCCGGCACGCGGCGGTTCACGTCGGGATTGCGCGCCCGCCTCGACAGCCAGGCGCCGTTCCTCGCCTCCGCGATCACCGCCGTGGCCGTCCAGCAGATCGCCTACATGTCGATGGAGGCGGAAGCCACGGAGCTGGGAATCGCGCGGCCGGGCCTGTTGCGCCCGCGCGCGGTCGGCAAGGAGGCCGTGGACGATCGGCCCAATGGCTTCCAGGAAGTGATCGTAACCGAGATCATGTCGGCCGACCGCACGCGCACGATCGGCGGCTTTGTACTCGGCCTGCCGATGCCGGATCTCGTGCCGCAACCGTTGCCGGAGGACAAGGGCAGCGCCTCCACGACTGCCACGCGCGCCAACACCATTCGCGCCGGCATGCTTTATCGCGGCCGGCTTTATGCGAACCCCGCGGTGCTGTCGAACGCCGCTGGCGTCCAGCTCGCCGAAGCCGTCGAGGCGGAGATCCGTCGTTCCGGCGCGCCCCAGGCTGAGTTCAACCTCAAGGTCGAGGACGTCCCGCACCGCGTGTTCTACCAGCTGATGAACCCCGGCTCGGTGTTTCCGCCCGCGCACCAGGTGTGCGTGTTTTCCATGGCCGAGGCCGAACGCGAGAAGGTCGCCATCCGCCTCAAGATCGCGGCTTCGTCGTTCGCCGTGCTGCTCGGCGCCGTGGTGTTCAGCCTCGTGTTCTCGCACGGCCTCGCGGCCCCGCTGCGGCGGCTCACCGAGGGCACGCACGCCATTGCCCAGGGAAATCTCGAGATCCGCCTGCCGGTGCAGGGCACCGACGACATCGGCCAGCTGACGCGCGCGTTCAACGAGATGGCCGAGGGCCTCGCGCTCAAGGAGAAGTACCGCACGGTCCTCAACCTCGTGGCCGACGAGAAAATCGCGCACCAGCTGATCCACGGCCAGATCACGCTCGGCGGCGAACTGCGCGAAATCTCGGTGCTGTTTTGCGACATCCGGAGCTTCACGGCCCACACGCAAGCCATGCCGCCCGGCGAGGTCATTGAGATGTTGAACGAACACATGACGCGCCTGACCGGCGTCGTGAAGGCCCACAATGGCGTGCTCGATAAATTCGTCGGCGATCTGCTCATGGCTGTATTCGGCGCGCCGATTCACCACGCCAGCGATGCCGAGAACGCCGCGCGTTGCGCCCTCGCGCTCACCGCCGCCCGCGCCGATCTCAACGAAACGTCGCGCCACCAGCTGGCCATCGGCGTGGCCGTGGCCACCGGCACCGTCGTCGCCGGCTGCATGGGTTCGCAGGATCGGCTCAACTACACCGTCCTCGGCGAACGCGTGAATCTGGCCTCGCGCCTCTGCAGCATCGCCGGTCCGGGCGAGGTGCTGATCGACGAAGCCACCCTCGAGAAACTGGGCGGCCGCGGCCACGCCGAGGCGATGGGCGAGGTGAAACTCAAAGGCTTCTCCGAGCCCGTCCGCGCCTTCCGCCTGCACTCGGTCGACTGATACCAATCGCCCTTTGCCTTTGGACTTAAGCCGTGGCTACGAGCGCCAGCGAGTGGTCGTTCGGCCACTCGCTGGCGCTCGTAGCCACGATCGATCCAGAAGTCCAAAAGCAAGGAGCGATTGGTATTACTTCAAACTCCGAATCTCCGCATTCGCGCTGCGCAGCCGATCGGCCAGCACGTGGGCGAGATTGGCCACGAGCTTTGCCTGCAACGCGCCGAGTCCCTCCGCCGGCAGGCCGTCGAACGCGGCAAACGTGAGCCGCCACGCGCGGCTCGCGGCGATCGTGCGGACCGTCGCGGATCGCGGCTGACGATCGATCAAAGCCACCTCGCCGAAGCTCATGCCCGGTCCCAGCCGGCTGATCAGCTGTTCACCCGTCTGCACCGTCGTGAGAAACACGCCGACCTCGCCGCGCGCGAGGAAGTACATCGCATCCGCGGGCGTGCCCGCCGCGATGACGTCCGTCGCCGCCGGCAGCTCAACCGCCGTCAGTCGCGCCGCGAGCGTCGCGAGTTCAGCCACATCAAACCCGCGACACAGCTCCTGGTCGCCCAACGGCACCTCGGCCGGACCCGCCGCGCTCTGACCGTGCGTCCGCAACAGCTCGTCCTCGCACACCTCCAACGCGTCGTCGCGGGTCTCGAACCGGCACAACTGCAGCCAGCCATCCTCACCCTGTCGGCTCACCACATAATCGCGCAGCGTCGCCTGATCCGTCGCGCCGGCAAGATGCGTGCGCACACCCAGGCGAATCAGCCGGTCGCGAAGATCGAGCAGCAACCGGCACGACGCCCGGTCGAGATCCACCACGTGGCCCAGATCGAGGATGAGGTGCGAACCCGACGCCGCGTCCGCGAGAATCGCACGGATGACCGGCTCGAGGGACGCGAAGATCAGGCGACCGCGCAGCTGGTAGATGCGGACGGCGTGACCATGCCGCCGCAACAGATCGAGTTCGGTCTTGCCGCGCTGCCGCCGGCTGCGCGACTCCGCCGCCGTCTGCACGTTCTTCAACGCCGGCGTCACGACGCGCGGCGTGTTGAACAGGTGGAGTCCGAAGTCGTTCGAGAGATCGCGACACACGCGAATGCCGCGCACGCTGTTGCCCTTGGCATCGAGCGGTGGCGAGAACACGCCGACGCCCAGTTGGCCCGGCAGGACCGCGATGATGCCGCCCGCGACCCCGCTCTTGGCCGGCATGCCGACATTGTAGATCCATTCGCCCGCGTAGTCGTACATGCCGCACGAACTCATGATGCTCAGGAGGCGGCCCGTGTTGTGCGGCTGCAGCACGCGCCGGCCGGTCGCGGGATTGACGCCGCCGCTGGCCAGCGTCGCCGCCATGAGCGCGAGATCGCGGCAGTTCACCGCCACGGAACACTGCCGAAAGTACAGATCGAGCGGCTCCTCGGGATCGCCGCCGAGGATGTTGAAATTGCGCAGCAGGTGCGCGATCGCGCGATTGCGGTGCCCGGTGTCGCGTTCGGAGGCGTACACGGTTTCGTCCACGGTCAGATCGCGGCCGGCAAACGCCCCGAACAACTCCATCAATTTCTGCCGCCGTTCGTCGCGCGTCGCCCCGGGCACCAGGCCGGTCGTGGCGATCGCGCCGGCGTTGATCATCGGGTTCAGCGGCCGGCCCGTGCGCGGATCGAGGCTGATCGAGTTGAACGCCTCGCCCGACGGCTCGACGCCCACGCGCGCCAGCACGTGTTTAAGGCCCCAAGTCTCGAGCGCCAAGCCGTACACGAAGGGCTTGGACATCGACTGGATCGTGAAGGGAATCCGGCTGTCGCCGACTTCGTAGACCTGGCCGTCCACGGTCGCGATCGCGATGCCGAACCACGCGGGATTGGCTCGTCCCAGTTCCGGAATGTACGTGGCCACGTCGCCATCCTCCAGGCGCGCAAACTTCCCGTGCAGATGCTCGAGATACTGCTCAATCGGAGACGAGGAGGCTGGAAAAATCATGGGGCGGCGCGCGTGCAAGCCCCGGGACCGATCTGGAAAACGGTCCCGGCTGAGCGCTGGCGGCGAAGCCAATGAAACAATCTGCAGCCGGGTCCAGCGATTTCCCGCCTCGGATCGCGATAAACGGTGATCGCGAGCAGCGTATCCATCCGTCCGATTCATTTCACTTCCCGTTTCGATGAACCTCGCTCATCACCGTTCCGCCCCATGGGCTCGACAGGTCCCTTGACCCGGAACTCCAGCGCCACCCATATAGCTTCACCCCTCCTTTTCTCGTCTGCCTGCCGGCGCGCCGATCCCGATCGCACGCCGGCGGTTCGACCCCAAGCTCCCGGCCGGTTGCGGCCGGGACAAACCCGACACCCCGATGTACCCTGCCCGCCGTTCCCTCTCTCGTCGCTGCGCCCGCCGCAGCCTTCCCTTCATGCTAGGACTGACGCTGCTCCCGGTGGCCCGCGGTGCCGGCAACACCGCCCCACCTCCGTCCGGTGCCGTCGCCCACGGCACCGCCACCATCACGGGACGCGTCCAGAACAGCGCCACGGGCCAGTACCTGAACAACGCGCGCATCACGGTGAAAGGCACCGACCTCGTGGCGTTCACCGACGAGTCAGGCACCTACCGGCTGACGGCCGTGCCGGACGGGAACGTCACGCTTGAAGTGTTCTACACCGGCATGGAGCCGCAGCAGATTGCGCTGCCGGTGGCCGGCGCGGCGACGATCGAACGCGACATCAACTTGGCGGGCGGCTCCCGTTTTCGGAACGACAAGGAAGTCGTGAAGCTCGACTCGCTCGTCGTGTCGTCGTCGCGCGAAATGGACGGCGCCGCGATTGCGATCAACGAGCAGCGTTTCGCCGCGAACATCGTGAACGTCGTCTCGGCCGACGAGTTTGGCGTCGTGCCCGACGGCAACGTGGGCGAGTTCCTGAAAATGCTCCCGGGAATCACGATGAGTTACCGCGGCGGCGATCCGCGCGAAATCTCGATGAACGGCGTGCCGTCCGACAACGTGCCCGTGACCATCGGCGGCTTCAGCCTCGCGACGTCCGAGGTCTCCGGCACCGGCCGCAACGTCGAGCTGAACGCCGTCTCGATCAACAATCTCTCCCGCATCGAGGCCGTTTACTCGCCGACGCCGGAGTCGCCCGGCTCCGCCCTCGCCGGCTCCGTGAATCTCGTGCCGCGCAGCGCCTTCGAGCGCTCGAGGCCGATCTTCAACGGCAGCGTGTACCTCGCGATGCGGGACAGCACGAAACAGTTTCACCGCTCGCCCGGCCCGGCCAAAGATCCGACCTACAAGGTCCGGCCGGGCTTCGAGTTTTCCTGGATCGTTCCCGTGAACAAGCGCTTTGGCTTCACCGTGTCCGCCGGCGCGTCCACCCAGTACGTCGAAGGCCCGCTGCTGACCAACACGTGGCGCGGCGCCGGCGCCGCCACCAATGGCACGACGCTCCCCGACACCACGCCCGACCGGCCGTACCTGAGCGACTTCCTCGTCCGCGTGGAATCGAAGATCGCCGATCGTTCCTCCTTCGCCACGACCGCCGACTACAAACTCGGGCCCGCGAGCCGGCTGTCCTTTTCTTTTCAATACGGCACCTTCCACACCGATTTCAACCAGCGCTCGATCAGCTTCATCGTGAACCGCGTGCTGCCGGGGGAATTCTCCCCGTCGTTCACCCACGGGTTTGCGGGCGCGGGCGAGATCCGCATCTCCAACAGCGGCAATCACCGTTACAGCCGGACTTACATGCCGAGCCTGACGTATCGCTACGACGGCCCGGTCTGGCGGGCCGAGGCCGGACTCGGCTCCTCGCACGCGGAAAACCGTTTCCGCAGTCTGGACAAGGGCCGCTTCGGCTCGACCCTCGCCCGTCGCACGGGCGTCACGGTGTCGTTCGACGACAACTTCTACCTGCGGCCGCGCACGATCACCGTGACCGAGGGCGCAACGGGGACCCCGGTCGATCCCTACAATATCAACAGCTACGCGCTCAGCACCGCCGGAGCCAGTCCTCAGCTCTCGCGCAATGTCCAGCGCACCGCCTTCGCCAATCTGCGCCGCGATCTCGACTGGCGCTGGCCGCTGACGCTCAAGGCGGGCGTCGATGTGCGCCAGTCGCGCAGCGACAATCGCACGAGCACGTCGTCGGTGACATACCTCGGCGCGGACGGCCGCGCCACCACGACGCCGCTCGGCGGCAGCGACGACGGCGCGGGCGCGGTGTTCGATCCGTACTTCTTTCAGCGCGCCGGTCTCTATGGCATCCCGCGCGTGCAGTGGGTGAGCAACGAAGCCGTCCTCGATCTCTATCGCGCGAAGCCCGCGCTGTTCACGCTCGACGAGAACGCTAAGTACCGCTCCGAGGTGAATTCGTCGAAGCGCTCCGAGGAGATCATCTCGGCGGCCTTCCTGCGCGGCGACGTGCAGTTCCTTGATCGCCGGCTCAAGCTCATCGGCGGCCTGCGCGCGGAGCAGACCAACATCGAGGCCCGCGGCCCGCGGAACGATCCGACGTTGAACTACCAGCGTGACGCCAGCGGCCGTGTCATCCTCGGGGCCAACGGCCGGCCCGCGACGATCACCAGCGACCCGCTCGGCATCGCCCGGCTGACGATCATCGACCGCGGCGCGCAGGCTGAAAAGGAATACCTGCGGCTTTTCCCGAGCATCAACGCGAGCTACAACGTGCGCGACAACCTGATCGCGCGCGCGGCGTATTACCACTCGGTCGGCCGGCCGAATTTCAACCAGTACTCCGGCGGCATCACGCTGCCCGACATCGAGTCGCCGCCGAGCACGACGAACCGCATCGTGGTCAACAACGCCGGCATCAAGGCCTGGAGTGCGCGCACCGGCAAGGTGACGCTCGAGTACTACTTCGAGCGCGTCGGCCTGCTGTCGATCGGCGCCTTCCGCCGCGATTTCGAAAATTTCTTCGGCAGCACCGCGTTCGATGCGACGCCGGCCTTCCTCTCGCTCTACGGCCTCGATCCGGCGCTCTACGATCCGTACCAGGTCGCAACGCAGGAGAATCTTGCCACCACCGTCCGGATGCAGGGCATGGACATCAACTACAAGCAGGCGCTGACCTTCCTCCCGCGCTGGGCGCGCGGCGTGCAGGTTTTTGCCAATGGCAGTGCGCAGCGCGCGACCGGCGACGGTGCGAGCAACTTCGCCGGCTACATCCCGCGCACCGGCAGCTGGGGCGTCAGCCTTTCGCGGGAGAAATACAACCTGCGGCTCAACTGGAATTATCTCGGCCGGCAGCGCCGCGGGATCGTCACCGGCCGGAGCATCGAGGCCAACACCTACAACTGGGGCCTGAAGCGATCCTACATCGACGTCACCGGCGAATATTCCCTGAGCAAGCGCTTCGCGGTGTTCGCGAATCTGCGCAACGTCAACGACCCCACCGACGACGTCGAAATCTCCGGTCCCAACACGCCGGCCGTCGCGCAATTCCGCCAGCGCGCGGAGTTCGGCTCGCTGTGGACCTTCGGAATCAAGGGTACGTTCTGATCATCATTCCGTCCTTCGTCGAGAATCGCGCGGGCACGCGCTCTCTCGCGGCCCGGATTCACGATCGCCTTTTGGTCGACGCACACATCATCACCGTGACTACAAGCTGACGCCGGCGTCAGCGCGGTGTTGACTCAACGTCGTCAGGCCCGGGTGATTCCCCGAAATGGGAGAACACCGACGGCACCGGGCGCCGGACGTTGCGGGCGCAGCGTCGCGGCTGCACGCCCTGGCGGGCCGCCGGCGGGGCTTCGCGCTGCTGTCGTGTCTCCTCACTGCCGTGGCCGTCGCGGCACCGCGCGACGTCGACCCAACGGAGGTAATGCCGCAGCGTGGCGATCACGCGGCCCTCAGCTGGCGGGAGGGACCGCCCTATTTCACCACGGCCCGCTACTCCGCCGACCGTCGTTTCCTCCGGCTGGAGACAGGCTACTTCGCCGCAGAATTCGACACCGAGCGGATCGCGTTCACCGGTTTCGCCGCAAGCGCCGCACCGCGGGATGAAGCGACCGCCACGCGCGCCGCGATTGCCGCCGAGCCGCTGCCGGCGGCGCCGTTGACGCTCACCGTGCGGGTCGGCGACACCGTTTATCGCTGCGTGGGCCGCAAGCCGCTGGCCCTCGACACCCACGGGCTGCCGGCCATGCCGCTGGAGTTTCCCGTGCGGGTGATCGAGAGCGGACGCTTCTACCAGAAATTCGCGCTGCACGATCTGGAGTTTCAATCGGCCGATGGCCGCACCCTCGCCGCGACCGGTCGGCTGGAGATTTCGGCATGGCCCGATCGCCTCGCGCTCACGCTTGTGATCCGCCCCGAGCAGCGGCTCGACCGCGGCAGTGCGTTCCTGCGTTTGCAGAGTGCCGGTGGTCGCGATGCGAGTCTCGCGGAAACGCCCGTCGCGTGGGAGGCGGGCCGCGATCATCGCTCCACGCTCACGTTGAACGCCGACGGCTCGGCGCGTTCCCCCGCCGCGCCCGAGGGCGTCGTGGTGCGGGCCGCATCGCTGGCGGAGCGCGACCGGACCAGCGTTGAGTGGAACGCGGAGGAGGCGTGTCACGTCGTGCGCTTCGATTCCGCGCCGTGGCCAGAGGTCACCGAGGGCATTTATCCCGAGGCGAAGCTCGACGCGTGGGAGACGCGCGATCTCACGCTCGAAAATCAGACCGCGATCGCGCAACGGGTCGTGCTGGCCTTCGATCACCAACCCGCGCGGGCCATCACCGGGTTCGTCCCCATGCTGCTCGATCCGCACGGCCGGCCCACGGGCATTCCGATCCAGATCAGCAAGAACTGGCACCAGATTGCCGAGGGCACGGAGCTGCCCTACGCGGGTCCGTGGATGCACGGCCGCACGAGCGTGACGCTCCCGGCGAACGCGCGCGTGACGTTGCGGCACGGCACGACGTTTGCGCGCTGGGGCGGCGTGCCCACGGCGTCGCTCGCGCAGTTGTCACTGGTCGGCTGGGGTCACAACGGCTTCTGGGATCAGTTTGCGCTCGGCAGTTTCGGCGAGTCGCTCTGCTTTCAGCCCGGACGGACGATGCGGCGCGCGCTGCTCACGGATTTTCGCCCGCTCCTGCAACGCGGCTTCGCGCAAGGCGAACGCTGGGCGTGGGCGAGCAATCTCGGCGGCGGCGACACCATGGTCCGGATCGATCCGCGCGGACGATACGTGCCGTTCAAGCGCAACGTGACCCGTTACACGAGTCACGGGCCCAATCTCGCGCAGCTGGACTACGAGGAGCGATCGGCGGACGACGCGGTGCGCAGCCGGATCACGGTGTTCCTGCCGCGCACCGACGACTGCCTGCGCGTGTATCTGCGCGTCCGTTACGACGTGCTGCGGCGCGTGGAGTTCTCGCGGCTGGCGCTGTTTCAACTGGGCGCGGACTACTACAACGACTCCAACGCCCCGCTGCTGGCGTGGGGCCACGCCGACGGACTCTGGGCCGAGCACCGGCCGGCGCTCGACGCCGGCGCGCGCGCCCTGCCGTCGTGGCAGGCACGCGGATCCGATCCATGGGTCTCGCTGCACGGCGAGCCGCGCGCCGATGCGGAGCGGAGCGGCCAGGGCATGCGCAGCGCGATCGTGCGATCGTGGCAGGCGGTGCTCGGCGGCCGGGCCGTGCCGGCGCCCACGTTCACCGCCGTCGGCAGCCGCGGCGCGAAGTCCCATCTCGGCGTCGAGATCGCGCCGCCGCCGGACGTGACCGCGCTCCTGCCCGGCGACTCCGTCGACCTGCTCGTCGAACTGCTCGCCCTCCCGCTCAGCGCCGACCGTTACTACGGACCCGACCGTGACTTCGCCGCTGCGCTCGCGGCCGGGGCCAACACTTGGAAAATGGCCCAGCGCGAAGCGGCGCTCAACCGCCCGGAGTTGATCACGGCCGACGACTCCACGCCGCGCCCATGGCCGCTCGCCGTCGCCGCGGGATCGAACCGCGAAACGGCCTTTACCCTGCGCGGCGGCCTCGGCTGGATCCCGGTGCGCCTCACCGGCCTCGATCGTCCGGACGCGGTGGAGCTTTTTCGCGTCACGACGGCCGGGCGCGAGCGCGTGGTGCAGGGCGACCCGGCCCGCGCGTACTGGCAATCCGACTACGACGTCGAGTCCGGCCGGTGGTCCATGACCTGCAATCTCCCCGCCACGGCGCAGCCGGCAAGCTACGTCGCCGTCGCCCGGGCGCGCGCGATTCCTCCGCCCGTTCCACGCTCACCGCGCGAAGTACCGGCCGGCCGCTGAGAGGTCACCTGACCCGCTCCGCGCGGTGGCTACGAGCGCCCGCGAGTGGCCGAACGACCACTCGCTGGCGCTCGTAGCCACGGCTAAAGTCCAAAGGCAAAGAGCGATTGGTATAAATCATCGACTCCCGGGCCGTTTCAGTTTCCCGATAGCAAACGCTTTCCGCCCCATGAACTGCGCACCCCTCCGTCTCGCCGGCCTGCTTTTCATTTTCGCCGCGCGGCTCTCCGCCGCCCAGCCGTATCCGCCGCACTTTGACGGTGCCCGCGCGGAGATCTACAAGACCGTCGGCGACGTGAAGCTGTCGCTGCACGTGTTCGAGCCCGCGGACGGTGCGCGGACGAATCGGCCGGCGATCGTGTTTTTTTTCGGTGGCGGTTGGACGAACGGATCGCCGGTGCAGTTTGAGCAACACTGCCGGCACCTGGCGTCGCGCGGCATGGTCGCCATCACCGCCGACTACCGCGTGTCGTCGCGTCATCAGGTCAAACCGACGGCGTGCGTCGCCGACGCCAAGTCCGCGCTCCGCTGGGTGCGCGCGAACGCCACCCGCCTCGCCATCGATCCGCAGCGCATCGCGGCCGGCGGCGGATCGGCGGGCGGACATCTTGCCGCGGCCATCGCCACGCTGCCCGACTTCGACGAACCGGGTGAGGACCGGTCCGTCAGCGCCAAGCCCAACGCCCTGGTCCTCTTCAATCCCGCCCTCGTGCTCGCACCCCTCGAGGGAATGGACCTCAAGGAATTCGGGGATCGCGTGCCCGAGGAACGCATGGGCGCCGCGCCTCGCCGGCTCTCGCCCGCGCATCACGTCACGCGCGGCACGCCGCCCACGATTATTTTCCACGGCCGCGCCGACACGACGGTGCCCTTCGCGACCGCGGAGGCGTTCACGCGTCTGATGGTGGCGGCGGGCAACCGCTGCGACCTCGTCGGCTACGACGGCGAACAACACGGTTTTTTCAACTACGGTCGCCCCAAGAGCCGCTATCCGGACACGCTGGCCGCGATGGATCAGTTCCTCGTTTCGCTCGGCTGGATCAAAGCCCAACGCTGACGCAGGACCAAAGCTATTTGCCATGAAACTCCCCCGCCTCGGTCTCCTGCTTCTGATCTTCGCGCTGTCCGCCCGTGCGGACATTGCCCCGGAAAAACGTCATGAGATCGATCGGCTCATGCGCCTCACCGGGATGGTCAGCCTGATGGACCAGATGAAAGGCCAGATGATCGCCAACTACCGGAAAACGATGCCGTTGGTCGCGGGTGAGTTTTGGACGCGGTTTCAGGACCGGATCGACATGAAGCAGCTCCTTGAGCGCATCGTGCCGATCTACGACAAGCACTACACGATTGAAGATCTGAAGGCGGTGAACGCGTTCTACGAGACGCCCGCAGGCCGGAAGCTGCTTTCGTCGCTACCGGCAGTCATGCAGGAGAGCATGCAGGTCGGCCAACAGTGGGGCCAGGAACTCGGCCAGGCGATCGGTGCCGAATTGGCGGCCGAAGCCCAGGCAAAGGCCAAGTAGTAACCGACCTGCCCGACGGGAGAAAACCCGCCGGGCGGCGTCACCTCACTTCAAGCTCGCGAGGTACGCCACCAGATCGGCCGCCTCCTGCGCCGTCAGTCCCTGCAGCTGGCCTTCGGGCATCAACGAGGTCGTCAGCGTCTGCTCCGCGCGAATATCGGCGAGCGGGATCTTGATCGACTGACCCGTCGCGATCGTGAGGACGATTTCCTTCGCACCGCGCGCGCGCACGAAGCCGGCCTGGCTCGTGCCGTCCCGCAATTCCACCACGGTGGGCCGATAAAGCGGCGCCATGATTTTGGACGGCGTCAGGATGCTTTCGAGAATCTGCGCCGCGCTCTGCTGAGCACCGATGCGCGACAGGTCGGGACCGAACTGGCGGCCCTGGCCCTGGATGAAGTGGCACGCCCGGCAGGCCGCGAGTTTGCCGTCGGGCGCGAGCAACTGCGCCCCGCGGGCGGCGTCGCCGCTCAAGCGCAGCAACGCCGGCGCATCGATCACGGCGCCGAGCGTCCGCTCGCGCAACTCCTCCGGTTTGAAGCGCTCGAAGAGATCGCGCACGGTCGCGTCGCCCGACGCCCACGCGATCGCGAATGCCTGCGTCCGCTGCGTCGCGTCGAGCCGGCCGTCGTCAATCGCGCGGCGGAGGCGCATCGCCCCGCTCACCGAGGCCAGCCCCTCTTCGATGGCCGCGCGATCCCACGTGGTCGCGGTCCATGGCTTGGGCGCGGTGGAGACCGACGGCATGCGCGCGATCCAGTCCTCGATCACCTTCAGGCCCTCGACATCGATTTCGCGCGATCCGATCAGCGGCATGTGACCGCTGCCGAGTTTCGCCATCCGCACGGCGAGGACGGAACTCCACGGATCACCCGGCGCGATCAGTTTCGGATCCTTCAAGCCGAGACGACCCTGGGTGGGCGGGACGTCGACGACGTTCAGCTGCGGCGTCAGCAACTCCTGGTTGAGGAAGATCGCGACGGCGCCGCCGGCGTGTTCGGTGTGACACGGGGCGCAATTGGCGTGAAGCAACGCCCGGGCCGAGCGATTCTCGCCGACGGACGATTCGCCGCCGAGGCGCGTCTGCTCGAAGAAGTCGGCGTTGACGAGGCCGTGATCGATCAACGTCGCGGTCTGCCGCACACCGGCGCCGCGGAGCTGGGCGGGCGTGAAGGCGAGCGCGCCGTTGTGCCACGTGCTGTGGCAGCGCAAGCACTCGGCCCGGCTCGCGAAGCGCCAGGTGGCTTCGCGCGTACGCGGACCCGCGGCATGCGGATCGGCGGCGACGCGGACTGTCGTTTCGGCACCCTCGGCGGGCACGAGATCGGCGTCGGTGCCCGCGGCATTCCAGCGGTACGAGTAGGCGTTCCACGCTTCGCCGTCGTAGTGCAGCACCTGGGTCTCGATCGGCTTGGCGCGGTCCGCGGTGGTCACCGCCCGATCGCCGAGCGTCAACGTGCGCGCGAGCACGGCGCCGGCGGGCCAGCGGGTGGCGTAGTCGGCCTTGATGGTGTTAGCCTTCGGATCGCGACGGACCGTCACGGTGGTGGTGAGGCCCATGGTGTCGGGCAACGCGAGGTGACGTTGCGCGGCAAGACCGTCGTCCCATTTAGGGCTGTTGATGGCGAACGGATAGACGCCCGGCGCGGGTTGGAGGCGCGCGACATCGGCAAAGAGGCCCGTCGCGCCGAGTGTGCGGGGAAACGCCGCGGTGGCTGACGCGTGCGGATTGCGCACGAGGCGGTGGAGCGTGGAGGCGTCGGCGTAGTGCGCGTAGTACAACTCGCCGTCGTCATCCTGGCCGAACGTGATGATCGCGTGCGGGGTGTCGGCGATCTCCTCGTGCCGGGTGATCTGTTTGCCGTCATGCCACAGCGCCCAGATCTTGCCGGTCACCCAGTCGCCGTAGACGTAGGCGTTGGCGAGCTCCGGGAATTGTTTTCCGTGATAGACGAAACCTCCCGTGATCGACGCGGCCTCGGCGTGGGGATGCGCGACGACGGGCGGCGTGATGGGAGTGCCGGGATTGACCAGGGCCGGCTTGATGGGCTGGCTGGCCTCGTACGCGCTCCAGCCATAATTCCCGCCGCGCGTGATCAGGTGAACCATTTCCCACAGTTCCCAGCCGATGTCACCGCACCAGAGGTTGCCGGTCGCGCGGTCGAAGCTCATTTTCCAGGGATTGCGCAGGCCGTAGGCCCAGAGTTCGGGCCGGATGGCGGATGTGGCCGCCGATCCCGGGGCGGCGAACCACGGGTTGTCCGACGGCACGCGATAGGCTTTGCCCGGGTCCCGCTGGTCGACGTCGATCCGCACGATGGACGACAGCAAGTCGCTCAAATCCTGGCCGGTGTTGTAGAGGTCGGGCGGAGCCGCGGGGCCGGCGTCGCCCGTGGAGATATAGAGGTAGCCATCGGGCCCGAACTGCAGGTTGCCGCCGTTGTGTCCGCCGGACTTCCACGTGAGAATGACCTCCTCGCTGGCCGGGTCGGCGCGCAGCGGGTCGAGTGACGTGAGCGTGAAACGCGAGACCCGCGTGCCCTCCGGCAAACCCTCGGTCAGCGCATAGCAGACGAAAATCTGCCGCGTCTCGCGAAACCGCGGATGCAGCACGACGCCGAACGCGTGATCGAGCTTGGGTTGCAGCGGCAGCAGATCCAGAACGAGGTCGGCGGCGGCCGGATCGCCGCGCGTCGGAAACGAGGAGATTTTTCCCCGCCGCTCCACCATGATCAACCGGTTGCTCCCGGGCACGGTGGCGAGCTCGATGGCCTGGGAAAACGCGAGCCGCGGGAACACCGCCTCCGCCACGAACGCCTTTGGCGGCTCGGGATTGCCTTTGACGCGCGAGGTCGTCCAGGGCGTGCGCGGCTGCGGCTGGCTTGGCGCCCAGGGCGCGACCGACACGAACGCAAGCAGAGCGACAGCGATTTTCATGGGGAGGGGCGAGGGGGCGACGCCACGGAAGCGGGTGCGGGAGCGCAGGGCGAGAGGGGCAGAGAGTCAAGTTGCAGGACGGAGAGATCGATTCGCGGCCCGCCCGCGGGGACGGGACGAGAGCGCGGCGGGAAACGCCTGGCCGTAACAACCTGCGCGTGCGACAGGCGTGTCGTGGAAATTTACGTTTTGGGTCACCGCGCCGCGCCCGAGCGGCGCGAGACCATAAACGGCCATGTCCGCGAGATTCGCGTCGGATAACCTTACGTTATGCTATCTGTCGTGCGTGGAGCAGAGAATTATTTATCCTGCAATTGTCTGTGCAATAATACCGACACCTGAATCAGCCAGACTTGGCGACGTTTATGCACTATTACTTATAGCTAGCGGGCACCGGGCCCGCAGATCAGGCAGCCTCAACTCCTATGCCCGTCATGAAATCAACCACCGCATTCAAGGCCATCGGTCTTGCCCTGTTCACCGCCGCGTCGTCGGCCTTTGCCGTCAACTTCTCGTTCACCGGCAATCTGGCGAACGACAATGACGTCCAGCTCTTCACCTTCTCGGTCGGTGCGACTTCCAACGTGACCCTGCGCACGTGGAGCTACGCCGGCGGTACGAACGCAGCGGGCACCTTGATTGCGCGGGGCGGCTTTGACCCGATTCTGGCACTCTTCAACTCGGCGGGCACGCTGATTGGTCAGAATGACGACGGTGGCTCGTCGCTCGTGGCGATCGATGCCGTCACGGGTCAGGCTTGGGACACTTTTCTGAATCTGCCCTCCCTCGCCCCGGGCACCTACACGGTCAGCGTCGCACAGTACGCGAACTTCGCGCTCGGCCCCAACCTCTCCAATGGCTTCAGCGGCAGCGGCACGACCGGCTGGCGCGACAACACCGGTAATGTGCGCAACAGCTCGTGGGCCTTCGACATTCTGAACGTCGACCAAGCCGTGGTGCAGCGTGCGCCGGACGCGGGTTCGAGCTTGGCGCTCTTCACCCTCGCGCTGGTCGGTCTCGTCGGTCTTCGCCGCAAGTTCCAGACAAGCTGAGGCCGTCCTTCCCCGCTTCCGTTCCCTCTCCAAGCCGGATCGCTTTGCGATCCGGTTTTTTATTGCCCGCGCGCCGGCCGGCGGCGGATGCAAATAGATATTCCTCTTTAATTCCCCGGTCGGTTACTTAACGCTGCCGGCCCCATGACCCTTGTCGCCGTTCGTCGCGTCGTCGCACGCCTGTGTCTGCTCGGGGCCGTCGCCCTGCCCGCCGCCAGCGTTACCGTTACTGCGGTTCATGCCGCCGAAACCAGCACCGGCATCGTCACCGGTCGCGTGACGAACATCGGCACCGGCGACGTGCTCGCCAACGTCGCCGTCCTGGTCGAGGGCACGAGTCTTTCGACGACGACCGATCTCAACGGCACGTTCCGCCTCGCCGTTCCCGCCGGCGCGCAGCGGCTCGTGGTGTCCTATCCCGGCCTCGACGAGCAGCGGCTCGCCGTGACGGTCAGCGCCGGCCAGACCAGCGCCCGGGACGTCGCGCTCACGTCCGCGCTCTACAAAATGGAGCGTTACGTGGTGAAGGGCCTGCGCGAAGGCCAGGCCGCGGCCATCCAGGAGGAACGCCAGGCGGCCAACGTGCGCACGGTCGCGGCCATCGATGCGTTCGGCAATCCGGGCGCCGCGGTCGGCGAATTGCTCCAGCGGTTGCCGGGCGTCGCGGTCGACGGCAGCGGCGGCGAGGTCGGCGCGGTCTACATCCGCGGCATGACACAGGACTTTTCCTCGCTGCTCGTCGACGGCGCGCAGATCGCGGTCTCGGGCGGCACCTCAATCAGCAACGGCAACGTCTACTTCGGGCAGGTGAGCACCGGCACGCTGCAATCGCTCGAAATCATCAAGGCGCCAACGCCCGACATGGATGGCAACGCGATCGCGGGCTACATGAATCTGCGGACCAAGCGCGCCTATGATCGCACGCCTGGCCGGTTGATCACGCTGACCGCCGGCACGGCGTGGGCCGAGAGTTACCAGCACGGCAGCGTGCCGTATCACGATCGGCCGGAACTGGATCTCATCAACCTGAGCTACTCCGACGTCTACAGCGTCTTCGGCGGAAAGAACAATCTCGGCATCGTCGGCACCTTCATGCGCAACATCGGCAACGGCCTCATCACCGAGGTCGGCCCGCGCCAGTCCTCCGCCGCCCAGACCGCCTACTTCGTGGCCAATCCCGCGCCCGGCGCCGCACTCGAGCCGCTCCTGCGCGCCTACGGTGCCGGCCAGTGGGGCGCGATCGGCAAGCAGTCGCCCGGCCTGAACCTCGGCCTCAACGCCGATTACAAGCTCAGCCAGGACACGACGCTGTATGTGAAGAGCACCTACAACCGCAACAAGCGCCGCAGCGGCTCGTCGCCCTCCTACTTCCGGTGGAAACTCTTCAACACCGCCGCCGCCGCGAACTTTCTCCCGGGCAGCACCTACGACGTCGTCGAGGCCCGCAACGGCACCATCGATCTGGAGTCGGTGCTCTACATCCGCGAAAGCGAGAGCGTCACGCTCTCCGGCGGCGTCGAGCAGCGGCTCTTCGCCGGCTCCGGCAAGCTCACGCTCGACGTAAACTACTCGAAGAACCGCACGATGTACCCGCAGCTCAACCAGCTCTTCGCGCGCATGACCGGCGTCAACTGGCGGCTCGATCGTCGCGGGCGCGACGACTGGGATCCGCTCGTGACGCAGACCGGCGGCCTGAACTGGAGCGATCCGGCGAGTTACGCGGTGCGGCCCGACTCCCAGCTCATCAGCTACTCGGCACCGGCGGAGCGCTGGGGCGGCCGGCTCGATTTTGAAAAGGGTTTCGAAACCGCCGCGCCCACGAGCATCAAGGTCGGACTCAAGCAGAGTCACTACGAGCAGACCGCCAACCGCGATCTGAACTACTACACGTACAACGGTCCGGCGACCACGCCCGCGACCGGCGGCATCACGCCGTTTGTCGGTTACAACATGAAGATGTCCGAGGGGAACTACGGTCCGTTTCCCTTCCTGCAGCTGCCCGAGACGGGCCTGGGCGGTGACGTCTGGGCCAATCGCGCCAACTGGCGCCAGACTGCGTCGGACGTCTGGAACACCACGTACCAGTCGTTGCTGAACGATGCCGCCTTCGAGGAGACGATCAACGCCGCCTACCTCCAGGGCAACCTGAAGATCGGCGGGCTGCGCATCCTGGCCGGTATCCGCGTTGAGGAGACGGAGCTCAGCGGCAGCAACTACCTGCGCGTCTCGAACGCCTCGAACAACAACCTCGCGACCGTCACGCCCGAGGTGGCCGCGGCGCGCGCCCGTGACAACTTCCGCGGCTGGGTCACGCAGGGATCGAAGTACCGGAACGTGTTTCCCGGCGTCCACTTCGTCTTCGAGCCCATCGCCAATCTGCAAACGCGGCTCAGCTACAACACCACGATCACGCGGCCGAGTCCGGTCAGCCTGCTGCCCACGCTGGCGCCGAACGAGCTGACGCAGACGCTCTCGGCGGGCAACCCGGGGCTGAAGCCGTACACCTCGGACAACTTCGAGCTGTCCACGGCGAAGTACCTCTCCGGCGTCGGGCAGATCTCCGCCGGGGTCTTCCTGAAGGAAATCCGGAACTACTTCCGCTCGTTCCAATCGACCGTGCCCACCGGCGAGAACAACGGCTTCGGGGGCGACTACGCGGGCTGGACGATCAACCAGAATCGCAACGTCGGCCGCGCCCGCATCCGCGGCATCGAGCTGAATCACCAGCAGCAATACACGTCGCTCCCCGGCTTCTGGCGTGGCTTCGGTTCGTTCGCCAACTACACCTACCTCGAAACGTACGGCGACTTCGGCGCCGCGACGGGCGCGACCACCCGGCTGCCCAATCTCACGCCGCACAGCTTCAACGGCGGCCTGACCTATCGCGGTCGCGGCTTCGATCTCCGGATCATGGCCAACTACCGCGGCGAGTTCTACCGGAGCACGACCGTCGGAACCTTCGGATCGGGTGCCGGCGTGCTGCCCGGGACGGGCGACTACACGGTCTACCAGCACTCGCGCACACTCTGGGACTTCAAGGCGCAATACACCCTCAACCGCACGTATTCACTTTACTTCGACGTCTACAACCTGACGAACGACTGGACGAACAACGACTATCTCCACGCCTTCGGCCGCGAGATTCCGTCGTACGCCGCCGGTGCCGGCACGAGCTTCAAGGCGGGCGTGACCGCACGGTTTTGAGGGAGGAGCCGGGGTCGAGTGCGATGAGCGCTGGGCTGGGACCGCGACCGCCCCCGGTCGCAACGGGCCGGAGCGACCGGGGGCGGTCGCGGTCCTTTTCAAGCCATGGCCATTTGGGCTGAAGCCCTTCAACTCTCCGCCCCGGCCGCGGCCTTCTTCAATTCACGGTCGAGCGCCGCGAGCAGTTCCGCCGGGGCGTAGGGCTTGGGGAGCAGTTCGCTCACTCCGAAGCTGCCGAGCGCCGCGCGATTGCCCGCGTCCTCAAGTCCGGTGGCGGCGAGGATCGCCAGTCCCGGGGAGAGTTCGCGCAGCGCGCGGACCAGGGCGATGCCGCCCATTTCCGGCATCATCAAATCCGTGACCACCGCCCTGACCTGATCGCGCTGCAAGAGATACAGCGCGAGACCTTCCCGGCCGTTGGCCGCGGTCAGCACGCGATAGCCGTATTTTTCGAGCACGCGCTGGGTCGAGTGCCGCACCGCGGGCTCGTCGTCGACCACCAGGACGAGCTCACCGCCGCCGACCGGAGAGTCCACCACCGCAAACGGTACGCCGCTCGACGGCGTCTTGGTGCCCGCCGGCAGATGCACATGAAACGAGCTGCCGCGCCCGAGCTCGCTGTCGACCGTCACGAAGCCCTCGTGACTGGTGACAATCCCGAGCACGGTCGACAACCCGAGGCCCGTGCCGCTGCCCACGCCCTTGGTCGTGAAGAAGGGCTCGAAGATGCGCGTGAGCACCGCGGGCGCGATGCCCTCGCCGGTGTCGGCCACGGTCAGCACGACGAAGCGACCGGGCTTGACGCCTTGATACGGGCGCACGTCGGCCACCTCCAGCGCGACCTCCTCCGCGTGAATCGAAAGCCGGCCGCCCTTGGGCATCGCGTCGCGCGCGTTGACGCACAGGTTCATCAGCACCTGGTGCAGCTGGGTCGCATCGCCGACCAGCGGCGGGAGCTCGGCGGGAATCTGCTGCGCGATGCCAATTTCGCGCGGGAACGTCTCGCGCATGATGGCCACCATCTCCTTCACGAGATGCCGCACCTGCAGCGGACCGCGTTCGCCCGCAATCCCGCGGCTGAACGTGAGCAGTTGCTTGACGACGTCCGCCCCGCGTTGCGCGCTGCGCTCGACAATCGTGAGCATGTCCCGATCGCCCGACTCGGCCAGCTTCGGCTTGAGCATCGGCGCGATCATGAGCATGGGCGCGAGGATGTTGTTGAGATCGTGCGCCACGCCGCTCGCGAGCGTGCCGATGGCCTCGAGCCGCTGCGCCCGCAGGAACTGTTCCTCGAGCCGCTTGCCATCGGTCACATCCTCGGCGGTGCCGACAATGCGCACGACGACGCCGGCGTCGTTTCGAACCGGATACGCGCGATCGCGGACCCAGCGAATCGAGGCGTCGGGCCGCAGCACGCGGTAGACCTCGTCGTACGTGCCGGCCGTTTGGGTCGTCTTGGCGGCGCGCACCACGCGCTCGCGGTCGCCGGGATGAATCGCGTCCACCCAGACGCGGGCGGAGGCATAGATCTCCGCGCTGGAAACACCCCAGATTTCCTCAAACGCCGGGCTCACATACAGCACCTTGTTCTTCTCCACGTCCGAAATCCAAAACACTTCGCGGATCGTCTCCACCACCTCGCGAAAACGCTCCTCGCTGTCGCTCAACGCGCGCTCCATCCGCCGGGCGTCGGTGACATCCACGCACGCTCCCATGATGCGCACCGGCCGGCCCGTGGCGTCTTGCTCCACGCGACCGCGGTTCGTGACGTTCAGCACCTGGCCATCCGGCCGAAACACCCGATACTCCGCGAAGAAATCCCGCCCTTCCACCAACGCCGCCTCGAGCGCCCGTTCAACCGTGCCGCGATCATCAGGATGGAGACTGGCATTGAACACATCGAGGCCGCCCCGCGCAAACTCCTCGGCCGTGCGTCCGACCAGCCGCGCCGTGGCGTCGTCGCACTCGATCCGGCCCGTCGCCAGGTCCCAGCTCCACGTGCCCGCTCGCCCGCATTCGAGCGCGAGGCGCAGGCGGGCCCGCGATGACTCGAGTTCCTCCTGCGCCTGTTTCCGAAACGAGATGTCCTCGGTGAAAAGCACGATGCCGCCGACCTTGCCCCCGGCATCCAGCCACGGGCGCAGTTCCCAGCGGACCCACTGCACCGATCCATCGGGCCGCTCGAAACGATCCGCGTCCTCGCGCAGGGTCTCGCCCGCCAGCGCTCGCTGATGGAGCTCCCGCCAGCGGGCCGGCAGGTCCGGAAACACCTCATAGTGCACGCGTCCGCGCAGGTCCGCGCTGCCCAACCCGCGGTCCGCGGTCCACCGCGCGCTCACCATCAGGTAACGCATTTCCCGGTCGAACATCGCCAGTGCCACCGGCGCATGCTGGATGAAAAGCCTCAGCCGCTCCTCCTGCGCGCGGCCCTGCTCCAGCTGGGCGCGCAACATCCAGAACAGCAGCACCGCCGTCACGGCGACGAAGATCCAACCTTTCAACAGGGCAAAGGTCGCGGCCACGGCGGTCGACGGCGCAAGCGCAAACAGGGCCCAGTCCGACAGCCAGATCCAGAGCACGGCCACGAGCACGTACACTCCGACGGTCCGCACGGCCGCCAGACTCGCGGGATCCCGCGTGGGTGCAGGCAGGTACGATGGCGGTGCGGGCGATGAAGGTGGTTCGATGGATGAATGCGCCGCGGGCATAACGAAGGCGTCCATCATATCGGCCCCCTGTCCCGGACGCCTCCGCAGTCCTTGCGAAACACCACGTGCATCTTGCCAAACGCCTGCCTCGCGTCACGCCGCCGAATCGGATTCGGACGCCCGGGCTTTACGCCCGGACCGGGTTGGTTACTGTCCTCCCGCGCCATGATGTCATCTCCGAAAGATCAGGCCCACGGCCGCTTGGGCGAAGAACTCATCCGTCTCGGGGCAAAATCGGATCGGCGGATTTTCCAGCCTGGCCAGGTCATTTTTTCGGCCGGCGACGCCGGTGACGGTTTTTACGTGGTCGAATCCGGCAGTGTGCGGATTTCCGCGGGGCCGGGACCCAACGAGCCGCGGGTGCTCGCGACCATCGGACCCGGGGATTTTTTTGGCGAGATGGCCGTCATCGACGCGTCGCCGCGCTCCGCGACTGCCACCGCCGAGACCGCGACCACGACCCTGTTTCTCGATCGCGCCCAGCTGTTGCGGCTGTTCGAACTCCGGCCCTCGCTGGCCCTCACCCTGACGCGCGAATTCAGCCTCCGCATGCGCGCGCTGAATCAGAAATACGTCGATGACATGATCCACGCGGAAACGCTCTCCGCCATCGGCCGCTTCGCCGGCACCATCGTCCATGATTTCAAGAACCCGCTGACCGTGATCAGCATGGCCACGGAGCTGGCCTGCTTCGAGCAGTCCACGCCGGCGCTGCGCGAGCAGGCCAAGACCCGCGTCCTGCACCAGGTGGAGCGCATGACCGCCATGCTGCAGGAGCTCATCGATGTGACCAAACCCATCAGCCAGCGGCCGGCGCTGGCCCTGCAGCCGTTCCCGGCCGTCATGACGCCGCTGATCCAGGAACTCACCGAGGAAATGGCCGACCGCCGGGTGACCGTGATGGTGCCGGCACCGCCGCCAGCGATTACGCTGCCGCTCGATCCGCAACGCTGGTCGCGGCTGCTCTACAATCTGTGCAACAACGCCGCGGACGAGATGGACGACGGCGGCACGATTTTCCTGCGCTTCGCCGCAACGGAGACCACCCTGCGCATCGAAGTGGAGGATACGGGCGGCGGAATTGCGCCGGAAATCGCCCGCACGCTCTTTCAGCCGTTTGCGACGCACGGCAAGGCCACCGGCACGGGCCTCGGCCTCAGCATCTGCAAGCGCATCGTCGAGGATCACGCCGGCCAGATCCACGCGGAGAGCGCACCGGGCCGGGGCGCGACGTTCGTCATCACCCTGCCCCTGACTCGTTGAGCGAGGCCGGCCGCCGCGGGCCGGGAGCGATCCTCACGGCGCGCGGGCCGGAGGTGAACTCAACTTCCAGTGCTCGTTGTCCACGCGCGCCGTCTTCATCAGCTCGACAGCCCGCGCCACAATCGCCGGGTTTTTCGCCGCGACATCCGTTCTCTCGCCGATGTCGTTCGCCACGTCGAACAGCTGAACCGGCGCGGCCAGCGTCTTGAGCCGGATGGCCTTCCAACGACCGTCGATTAAGAGGGCCTGACTCACGCCCTGCTCGTAGAACTCCCAGTACAGATGCGGATGCTTCGCCTGCGGGCCGCGGCCGAGGAGCGTCGGCGCGAGACTCACGCTGTCGAGGGCGCCGGGCGCCTTGGCGCCGCCCACCTCGCTCCACGTCGCCATCAAATCGCCGAAGTATCCGACGTGGTTGGACACGGTGCCGCCCTTGATCTTCCCCGGCCACCGCGCGATGAACGGCACACGGATGCCGCCGTCGGTCATGCTCCGCTTGATGCCCTGCAACGGACCGCTCGCCGTGAAAAACACCGGATCATAATTCGGGCCGCCTTCCTTGTGCGGCCCGTTGTCGCTGGAGAAGAGGACCAGCGTGCGTTCGTCGAGGCCGAGACGCTTGAGCTGGGCGAACAGGGCGCCGACGTCGCGATCGAGCCGCGTGATCATGGCGGCGTGATTTTTCATCGATTCGGGCCACGGCTTGCCGGCGTAGATCCCCTGATCCGGCACCTCGTTACCCTCACCCAGTTCACGGCTGCGCTCGTTATTCGCATGCGGCGTGACGACGGAATAGAAAAGGAAGAACGGCTTGGCCTGATTGCGCTCCACGAAGGCCTGCGCCTCGGCCGCGAACAGATCGCCGCCGTAGACCAGCCGTTTCGTGGAATAGCCGGCGCCCGGGGTGGGCCCGACCTGAACGAGATCGTTCGGCAACGGCACCTTCTCGCCGTTGCGCCAGAGGAAACTCGGGTAGTGGTTGTGCGCGTGCGTCTGGCTCAGGTAGCCGTAAAAATAATCAAAGCCCTGCCGCCGCGGCTCGCCGGGCTGATCGTTTTCGCCGAGGCCCCACTTGCCCACGAGCCCGGTCGCGTAGCCGGCGTCCTTGAGCACGCGGGCCACGGTCACGTCGCCCTGCTGCAACGACTGCGCGTCCATGTTGCGGCCGCCGGCATTGCCCCGCACGCGGGTGTGCCCGGTGTGCAGGCCTGTCATCAACACGCTGCGCGACGGCGCGCACACCGTGCTGCCGGCGTAGAACTGCGTGAAGCGCATGCCCTCCGCCGCCATCCGATCGAGATGCGGCGTCTCGATCAGTTTCGCGCCGTAGCTGCCGAGCTCCCCGTAACCGAGATCGTCGGCGAGGATGAAAATGATGTTCGGCTTCGGGGCTTGGGCGAAGACCACCGACGCCAGGACGAGGAACCAGGAGGAAATAAGAAAACGCATCGGGCGGGGGGAGTTGAGGGTTTAGGGCTGAGAGTTGAGAGAAAAGCAGTGAGATCCGATCCTCTTTTCAGAAGTTCGGAACTCCGGACGCCACTCTCAACCCTCAACTCGAGACTCTCAACTGCTCCCCGCCCCGCCGCCCTCAGCCATTCAACGGCCAGCCCGCGCGATACTCGCGCTTCAGCAGCGCGTTCGCCTCGGGGCTGTTCGTGACGCGGCCGGCCTTGCCATCGTACTCGAGCTTCTTGCCCGCCCGGTACGCCACGAGGCCGAGCGCCATCTGCTCGGTCATGAGGCCGTTGTAGTCAAAATTGCAGGACGTCTTGAGATTGCCTTTGCAGGCCTTGAAGAACTCCTCCTGGAAATCGCCGATCGGCGGCGTGACCTGCTCCTTGCTCCGCCGGTTGTAGTACGTGAGGTCGGCGTCGCCCGACGGAATCAGCATGCGCGTGTTGAAGTCCGCCACGAGCACGCCCTTCGATCCCTTGAACATCACACCGTGGCCGATCTTGTTCAGGTCGATGTAATTTTTCGGCGCGGTCGGCAGGTGTCCGCCCTGATACCAGCTGACGCGGATCGCCGGGCGCCAGCTGTTCGCCGGATGATCGAAGTGCGCCGTCAGCTCGACCGGCGTCACCTCGGGATTGAACGCTTCGCCCTTCGCCTCAATCGACGTCGGCAGCGTGGCGTCGATCGCGTTCCACGCGAGGTCCATGGTGTGGTTGCCCATGTCGCCGACCTGGCCGGTGCCGAAGTCCCAATACATGTTCCACTGGAGACAATTCGCCCCCGGACCGCCGGAGAAGTAACCGGGATTGTAGGGGTGAAGCGGAGACGGCCCGGTCCATAGATCATAATGAAACGTGCTCGGCGGCGTCCCTTCGGCCGGCAGATAACCCGGCCGGCGCAGCTGGCGATTGCCCCACGCGAACACGCCGCTCAACTCGCCGACGGCGCCGTCGCGCACGAGTTCGCGCACCCGCGCGAAATTCGGCAGCGCGTGCCGCTGCGTGCCGGCCTGCGTCGCAATCTTGCCCTTCAGCTCGAGATATTTTGCGCGGAGCAGACGGCACTCCTCGACGCTCATGCCGATCGGCTTCTCGCAGTAGACGTGCAGCCCGCGGTTCATCGCCCACATCGCCACGTGCGCGTGCGAATGATCGGCAGTGCAGATCACGACGGCGTCGAGACCCTTTTGCTCGAGACACTTTCTCCAATCGACGTAGGTCTTCGCGCCCGGGAATTTCTTCAGCGCGTCCGCAAACCGGTTCTCGTTCACGTCGCAGAGCGCCACGACGTTCTCGGTGGCGAGCACGTTGTAGTGCGCGAGGCCGCGGCCCCAGACACCGATGAGCGCCACGTTGAGTTTCTTGCTCGGGGTGGCCTGGCCGAAGAGCGTCGTGCTCGGGAGAATCAACAATCCGGCGCCGGTGACGGAGGCGGACGTGAGGAACTGACGGCGATTGAGGGGGCGAGTCGCGGGGTTCATGCTACGAAAGGCTGCGGCCCCGCCACCCGCGGGTCAACGCCGCCACACGCGTCGCGACAGCTATGCAACGGGATGGATGCCGTGATTAGCACCCCTGTGCTGACCCACCCGCGAACCGCCCGAACTCCCCGCCAAGTTTGTCATCTAACAGACGACAAACCGGCGGGCCGGTCTCGGCCGCGAGCTTCACGTGGCCGCGGGCGAGGCGGCCTGCACCGCGGAAGTCTCCGGCGTTTTCCGACTGTCCCCCAAAGAATCCAGTTTCCACCGGACCAAAACCGGACTCGTATCACGCCCCAATCCCACGCCAATGAGTAACACGCCTGCCCCCTTCAAGCTGACCCGCCTCGCGGCGCTGAAAACGGTCGCCGACTTCCGCCAACACCTGGCGTCGCTCGGCCTGAACCTGCCGTGCGATGACGCCATCGCGTCCGGTCCCGGCTCGCCGCTCGCGCAGCCCGTCCCTGATGTGATCGTCAACGGCAAGCGCATCGGCAACCGCTGGGCGATTCATCCGATGGAAGGCTGGGACGCCACCACGACCGGCGGCGCGACCGACGAAGTGCGCCGCCGCTGGCAGCGTTTCGGGTTGAGCGGGGCCAAGGTCATCTACGGCGGCGAGGCGATGGCGGTCCGTCCCGACGGTCGCGCGAATCCGAACCAGCTCATCATCGTCGAACAGAACAAGCGCGACATCGCGGAAATCCGCGAAATCCTCACGCAGGCCCACCGTGAGAAATACGGCACGGCGGACGATCTCGTGATCGGTTTCCAGCTCACGCACTCGGGTCGGTTCTGCAAACCGAATGACAAGAAGCGCATGGAGCCGCGCGTGGCGTACCGCCACCCGATCCTCGACCGGAAGTTCAACGTCACGAGCGACGCGCAGGTGTTCACCGACGCCGAGATCGACGAGCTCATCCAGTGCTACATCCGCGCGGCGAAGATCGCCCGCGAGGTCGGCGCCGACTTCGTCGACATCAAGCACTGCCACGGCTACCTGCTGCACGAATTTCTCAGCGCGTACACGCGGCCGGGCAAATACGGTGGCAGCTTCGAGAATCGCACGCGGATCCTGCGCGACATCATCGCGGGCATTCGCGCCGACGGGAACCCGATCGACATCGGCGTGCGCCTGAGCGCGTTTGACTTCGTCCCGTTCAAACCGGATCCGACCCGCGCCGAACCCGGCAAGCTGGGCCCGGGCATTCCGGAAGACTACTCGCACTGCCTGCCCTACACGTACGGCTTCAGCGTGAAGCCGGATAACCCGATCGATTACGATCTCACCGAGACGTTTCGCTTCGTCGATCTGTGCAGCGAGCTGGGCGTGAAGATTCTCAACCTCAGCGCCGGCTCGCCCTACTACAATCCGCACATCCAGCGGCCCGCCGCGTATCCGCCGAGCGACGGTTACCAGCCCGCGCACGATCCGTTGATCGACGTGGCCCGCCAGATCAACGTCGTCCGCCAGCTCAAGGAACACGCCGTCAAGTCCCGCGCGGCGCACCCGACGCGCCAGGTACCGGTGATGATCGGCACCGCCTACAGCTACCTGCAGGAGTACCTGCCGCACGTCGCGCAGTACGCGGTCGCCCATGGTTGGACCGACATGGTGGGCCTCGGTCGCGTGGTGCTCAGTTATCCCGAGATGCTGGCCGACGCCACGACGAAGGGCGCGCTCACGCCGAAGCTCATCTGCCGCACGTTCAGCGATTGCACCACCGGTCCGCGCAACGGTCTCATCAGCGGCTGCTATCCGCTCGACGATTACTACAAGGCGAAGCCGGAGTTCGCGCAGCTGAAGACGATCAAGAAAGCCGTCGGCGCGTGAACCGAACTCAGACTGTTGAGAGCTGAGCCGGAACTTTCAGTTGAAAGGTGAAAGTTGAAGGTTGAAAGCTCCCCATCACGAGCGGCAGCCAACGGTCCCAGAGTGAGGCAGGTCTTCACCGATTGGTGCCCGACTGCATTCGAGCCCGCTCGACAGTGATTGGTCTTTCCGGTCTTTCAACTTTCACCTTTCAACCTTCACCTGCATGACACCGGCTGAGCCGCCCGATCCGCCCAAGTTCGGTTTCCCTTCGCTCGTCCGGCTGCCCATGCAGGAATCCTCGCGCCTCCGCGCGGTTCAGTCCCCGATCATTCCCGTCATCGCGGATCTGATCCGCGCCTGCCCGGGCACACTCTCGCTCGGGCAGGGCGTGGTCGGTTACGGCCCTCCGCCCGGCGCGCTGGCGCAGATCGCACGATTCCTCGCCGAGCCGTCGAACCACAAGTACCAGCCGGTGGCCGGCATTCCGGCGCTGGTCGCGCGCATCGAACAGAAGCTCGCCGCGGAAAACGCGATCCGCGTCGGAGCGGAGAACCGCGTGATGGTCACCGCCGGCGGCAACCAGGCGTTCATGAACGTCGTGCTCGCGATCGCCGATCCCGGCGACGAGTTCATCCTGCCGACGCCGTACTACTTCAACCAGGAGATGGCCGTCACAATGGCGAACTGCCGGCCGGTGCTGGTGCCGACCGACGCTCAGTTCCAGCTCGATCTCGACGCCCTGAGCCGCGCCATCACGCCCCGCACCCGCGCGATCGTGACGGTGTCTCCGAACAATCCCAGTGGCGCCGTCTACCCCGCCGCCACGCTTCGCGCCGTCAACCAGCTCTGCGCCGCCCGCGGCGTGTTTCATATCAGCGACGAGGCGTACGAGCATTTCACCTACGACGGCGCGACGCACGTGTCACCGGCTGCGGCCGAGGGCAGCGCCGCGCACACAATCTCACTGTTCTCGCTTTCGAAGTCCTTTGGTTTCGCCAGCTGGCGGATCGGCTACGCGGTCTACCCCGCGCGCCTCGAAGCCGCGATGCGCAAGGTGCAGGACACGCTGCTCATCTGCCCGCCGGTCATTTCCCAGTACGCGGCCATCGGCGCGCTGGAAGCGGGCGCCGCGTACGTCCGCGAACAGCTGCGCGGCATCATCGACGTGCGGTCGATCGTGCACCGGGAACTCAGCGCCCTCTCCGCCTCAGGCTGCTGCGATCTGCCGCCGGCCCAGGGCGCATTCTACTTTCTCGTGCGCGCCCGCACGACGCGGCCGGCACTGGAAGTGGCCGAGCGGCTGATCCGCGAACACGGCATCGCGGTCATTCCGGGCAGCGCCTTCGGCCTCGAGCACGATTGTCACCTCCGCGTCGCGTACGGTGCGTTGCCGAAGGAGATCGCCGCGGAGGGAATCGAACGCCTGGTGCGCGGGCTGAGGGCGATTGCGACAGAAACGGCGAAATAGGCTCGCCCGCCAGGGCTCAACCGACACCACCGCAGCGGTCGACCTGCCGGGACTGGACCGCAGATTTCACCGCTGCCGCGGATCAAACCATCCGCGCAATCCGCGTCATCCGTGGTCCGAATCTCTGGAGCGGCAGCACTCACCGCTCATACCAATCGCTCCTTGCTTTTGGCCTTCTGGATCGATCGTGGCTACGAGCGCCAGCGAGTGGCTGTTCGGCCACTCGCTGGCGCTCGTAGCCACGGCTAAAGTCCAAAGGCAAAGAGCGATTGGTATCACGCCCCTCACTCTTCGATCCGATAGAGCGCGGTCTTGCTGCGCAGGTAGAGCGCCTTGCCCGCCACGGCCGGCGAGGCCATGAAGCCGTCGGCGAGGATATTTTCCGCGAGCACTTTGAACTGAGGGCCGGCTTCGATCACCGTGGTCTGGCCGTTCTCGTTGCAGAAATACAGGCGGCCGGCAGCCAGCACCGGCGAGGCGGAATAATTGCCGAGGCCCGGCAGCCGCTCGCTCCAGATCACCCTGCCGGTTTTTGCCTCGAGGCACGTCACCACGCCGCCGTCCTGGTTCAGCATGAACAACCACTCGCCCACCAGCACCGGCGACGGCCGGTTCGGCGCGCCCTTCGCCACCTTCCACACCACGTGCGTATCCGTGACGACCCCACGGCCGCCGGGCCGGATCGCCCACATCTCGCCCTTGCCCAGACCCGTCGCGGCAAAAATCAGCCCGTGCCCATACACCGGCCGCACGCTGCCCGAGTGGTGCTTGCGTTCCTCCACCCGCCACAACTCCTTTCCGGAGGCGGGCTCGTAGCCATACGTCGCCTTCGAAGCGCTGCTAATCAGCAGCGGCTGGCCCTCGTGCTCGATGACGAGCGGCGACGAAAAGCCCTTGCGGAAATCGCCATCGCGGATCGGTTTTCCCTCTGGCGTCAGATCCTGGAAATCAATCGAGCGATCCGTCTTCCACACCGTCTTTCCGGTGAGCTTGTCGAGGGCGGTGATGTACTGAACGTCCGACCCGTCGAAATGCATGATCAGCAGATTGCGCCACAACGTCGGCGAGGAACCCGCCCCGCGATAGTGGTTGCACGGCAGATCCGTGCGCTCCCACAGCACCTTGAACGTCGCCGTATCCAGACACGCGGTACCGGCGGAACCGAACGTGAGGTACACGCGCCCGTCCTCAATCACCGGCGTGGGTGAGCCGTAGCTGTTGAACCGATCCGCATACTGCGGCGTCGCGATCGTGAAGAGCCGCTGATCGAAGAGGATTTTTCCCGTGCGGCGATCGACGCACACGCCGAACAGCTCGCGACCATCCTCGGTGGCAGTCGACAGCCACACCTGTTCGCCCCACACGACCGGCGACGACCACGCCTTGCCGTGGATCGGCGTCTTCCACTTCACGTGCTGCGTCTCGGTCCATTGCAACGGCACGCCCTTCACCTCCGCGACGCCCTGGCCCGTCGGGCCGCGAAACTGCGGCCAGTTGGACGACGTGGCGCAGCCGCCGAGGAACAGGGCAACGAAGGCGGAAAGCAGGGCGTGGGGTCTCATGCGGGGCACGCTGGCGGGATACCAAGGCGCGACGCCGGCGCAATCCCCATCCGGGTCATCTTCTCACGGGAGCGCAGGCGTCTCGCCTGCTCGATCGCGAATTCGATGCAGGCGGGACGCCTGCGCTCCCGGGTCCAGGACGCTCCCGGACCTCACCGCACGCGACCGAGGCCGAACTGATCACCGGTTCGCACCGGCGTGTCGCCGTCGAAATGGATCTCCACGATCTTCTCGCTGTGCACGTCGGCGCCGGTCTCGTCCTTCAGCGTCGCGACGATCTTTCGCGTCGCGACATCGATCACCTCACCGGTTGACGGATACGCGTATTTGCCGTCGAGGCTGAACGTGATCCAGCCCGGGTCATCGCGCACCAGGATGCTCGCGACCTGCTTCGGGGGCATCACGGTCGCATCGAAAATGTGCATACGCTGGTTGGCGGCATCGCACACCCAGACTTCCTTCTCGTCGGGGGTGAGACCGACGCCGTGACTCGGGCAGCCGTGACGCTTCGGCACGCCCGGCTTGAAGCCCTGCACTTCGACGCGATGCAGCATCCGGCCGGTCTTGATATCACCGATTTCAAATCCCAGCAGCCCGTTCACGTTCACGAAACACAGCGTCTGCCGTCCGTTGACCGTGAACGGCCGGATCGCCGCCGTGAACGGCCCCACTTCGCGCACGATGGTGTGCGTCGCGGTGTCGGCCACGCGCAGCGCCGCGGAACGCAGGCCGGCGAGGTAGGCCTGTTTGCCGTCGAGCCCGTACACCGTGTTGTGCGCGCCGGCCTTGATATCGATCCGCTTGATGATCTCACCCGTGGGCGCGTTGATCACATGCCAGTGATCCTTCTCGAGGGACGGCAGGTACATCACCTTCCCGTCCGGCGAGAGCGCCATCCGATCGCAGCCGCCTTCATACGCTTTTTCCCACACAATCTTCTCCGTGCGCAGGTCGATGCAGGTCAGGAACTGCAGCGTCGAAACATAGATGTGCCCGGTGGCGGCGCTGGCGACGACGCCCTTCACGTTGAGCGGCTTGCCGTCGGCGCCGAGTCCGCGCGCCGGAATGCGTTTCACGAACGCGTGGCCGCGATCGAGGTCAAACACGAGCACACCGTGACCGCCGCGCTCCAGATAGTTTCGAATCCCGGGAACGGCGACGTACAGCAGCCGGCGTCCCGGGGACTTCGTCGCGGCAGCGACGGACGTGGCAGACAGGAGCAGGGAGCCGCCGAGAGCGGTGCCCAAGGCAGTGCGGATGAAATCCCGGCGAGACGGACGAGGGGTGGTTTTCATGGGGTAAAGTTTCCTGCGGCGCCGGTCGGGACTCAGGCCGGAATCATGTAGCTGAGAGTCTTGAGTTGAGAGCTGAGAGTTCAATCTGGCGGCCGCGGGTGGCAATCAACCTTCCGATCGGAATTCACCCATGGTTTTGCTCTCAACTCTCAGCTCTCAACTGCAAGAGTTCACGCGCATCAGCCGACCGGATACTCCCAGCCCTTGCGATATTCCCGCCGGAGCAGCTGGTTCGCCGCGGGGTCGCCGACAATCTGTTCCTTCGCGGCGTCCCACTCGACGCTGCGACCGACCTTGTAGCTGATCATGCCGAGCAGCGAACACACAGACGAGCGATGCGCCTCCTCGATGTCGCTGACCGGGCGGCGGCCGGTCTTGATGGCGTCGAGAAAATCGGCCCACGACTCGCGGATGCTCTGGGCGTCGGGCTGGTTGAGTTGCGCGGCGTCGAACGTCGGCTCTCCGCCCTCGTTGGCGTAGAACCGCCAGCCGCCCTTGTGGCCGAGGTGCACGGTGCCCTTCGTGCCGTGGAAATACGTGCCGGCCGCCTCGCCTTTCTCGGCGTGATTGCCGCCGAAGGTTCGCGCCTCCCACGTCATCGTGAATTGTTCGAACGCAAACTGCGCCACCTGGTGATCGGGCGCGTCGCTGGTCTGTTCGCGGGCCGTCAAGATCGGCGCGCCCTTGATCGGCCGGCCCCCGGTGCACGCCACGCGGCGCGGCGCCTTTTCGCCGGTGATCCACAGCACCTGATCGAACCAGTGCACCCCGATGTCACCGAGGTGGCCGTTCGCGTAATCCAAGTACATGCGGTGACCGCGCGGATGAATCCCGCGGTTGCCCGCGCCCTGATCGGGTTGGCGCGGATCGCCGCCATTGAACGGGCGCAGCGGCGCGGGACCGCACCAGAAATCCCAGTCGAGTTCCGGCGGCACGGGCACCGTCGGCAGCGCCTGCTCAGGGCCGCCGCCCGTGAGATTGAGATGGCAGCGAATCAGCCCGATCTGCCCCGCCTTGCCCGCACGGATGAAATCGCGCGCGCGGATCAGATGCGGCGCGAGCCGGCGGTGCGTTCCGACCTGCACCACGCGCTGGTGCGTGCGCGCGGCTTTCACCATCGCCTGGCTTTCGCCGATGGTGTGCGCGGTGGGTTTTTCAACGTAGACGTGGGCGCCGGCCTTGACTGCCGCAATCGTCGGCAGCGCGTGCCAGTGATCGGGCGTGGCGACGATCACGACTTCCGGCTTTTCCTTCGCGAGCAGCTCGCGGAAATCGCGGTACTTCCGCGGTTGGTCGCCGCTGAGCTTCACGACCTTCTCGACCGTCGGATCGAGCTGGCGCTGATCGACGTCGCAGATCCCGACGATCTCGCACGCCCCGCTCGCCATGGCCTCGCCGAGAATGTTTCCGCCCCACCAGCCGGCCCCGACCAGGGCGGTGCGATGCTTGCGCCCGATTTTATCGGCACCGCGGATCTGAAGACTCGCGAGCGTACCGGCCGCGAGAGTGGTGTGGAGAAACGTGCGGCGGTTCATGGGGGTGGCCGGGAGGTTGAGAGTTGAGGGCTGAGAGTTGAGGGAGAAATCAGAATGAGGGCGTCTCAGGTTAACGTCTTTCCAAACCTCGTGGCGGCGGCCCGATCACTCAACTCTCAACCCTCAACTCTCAACCTCTCCGCCACCCCTCACGCCTTCACCGCGCGGCCGCCGAGCATTTCGCGCAGTTCGCTCCAGGCTTTGCTGAGGCCGATGGGGTGGACGTCCTTGAAACCATAGACCTGTGCGACCCGCTCCTCGTGCCCGTGATACCGGGGCGGGAGCGTGAAGAGCGTGCGGTCCTCGGCGTCGACGATGTCGGAGAAGATCGCGCCGCTGCCAACCGAGAGCGTGCGGGCGGCGCCAGGCACCACGACCACCCGCGGCGCAAAAACCAGCCAGGGCTTGTAAACAAATTCCACCGCGTCGTCGGTCCGCTTCACCAGCCGGCCGAACGACCGCACCGGCACGCCGGGGAGATGCGCGCCGGCGAACACCTTGTTCTCACCTGCCGCCGGCGTGAACCGCGTGCGACGCCGCGTGACAAACTCCCACGAGAAGATCGTGCCGAAAATCGTCAGGCGAAACGCCCAGCCCGCCAGGAAATACGAAATGATGATGACCACAATCGACAGCGCCGCGCTGACGGTGGGATTCATCGTCGAGGTGAGCGTGATCAACCCGAGCAGCGCGGTGCGCGCGGCCTTGAGACCCGCGTCGATCGCACCCCAGGGACTCAGCAGGATCAGGACGTTGATCGCGTGCGACGCGAGCCACACCACGACGAAGACCGCGACGCCGAACGGCACGGTCAGGAGATTGAGCAGCCAGGTGACGTCGAACGCCGCGAACTGAATCGCCGCCACGCCCGTGTGCGCCAGCACCGGGGCCGCCGCGGTCGGCGCGCCGCCGAACACCATCTTGGTCATCGTATCGAGCGCGAACGGCACCACCGCGCCGGCCGCCACGAGGCCGCTGAACTTGTTCTCGATCGTCTCGAGCACATCGAGCGGCTTCTTCAACCCGGGCGGCACCACCGCGCCAATCGAGTCCTTCAACGCGCACACGCCCACGAGCAGCAGCGCCGGGAGCCAGAACTTCACCTGCGCGTACCACGGCAGCGCCGCGCGCGCCGTGTCATCCTTGGCCGCCCACCACTTGTAAGCGCCGTAAGCCCCGGTGCCCAGCAGGGGCGAAATCGCAATGCCGGTGACCGTCGAGATGGCCGTGGCAATCGAGGCTGCGGGCGAACTGTCCTTTTTCACCGGAGCCGGAGCCGCAGCCGGTGCCGGCGCGGCGGCCGCCGCCGCGAACGGAGCCACTACGGCAAAACACAACGCCAGCAACAGCATGAACGGGGCAAAACGTTTCATCCGCCGCAGCGTGGGACCTTTCGCAACTCACGCAATCTTTTGCCGGCTTCCGTCTACAACCGCACGAAAGCAGCAACTTTGCCGCCAAGCACGCGTCGTGCCGGCTTCAAGAAAATCACCTGAACAATTTGTTACTCTGCTCCCCTTGCACGACGGTCCCGGCGTGGTTGGTTTTCCGTCCGCTTCACCGCGCGCAACCCGGCCGCCGCGCCGCCTGATTCCATGTTTCCGTCCCTGACTGTGCACAAGACAACCCGCCGCAGCGTCCTGCTCGGCTGGATGCTCCTTGCCGCGGTGCCGGTGCTCTACGTGGGGATGACGATTGTCAGCGCAAGCCGGAACATCGTGTTCTGGGACGAGTTCGACACCGCGCTGGCGCTGATTCTGCGCATCAACGCCGGCGCCGACTGGAACGAGCTGCTGCACCGGTTTTTCGTGGTCAACAACGAGCACCGGATGGTCACGAGCCGCCTGATCTTCGCGGCGAGCTACTGGCTGACCGGGACGATCAACTTCCACATCATCGGCGCGATCGGCAATCTGTTCCTGGTCGGCGCCTGCACCTGGCTCCTGATCGCGGTGCAGGGCACGGAGCGCCGGGTGCGGCTGGGCGTCGTGCTCGCGTTTGTCATGTTCCAACTGGAACACTTCGAAAACTTCCTATGGTCCGGTGCCTCGATCGATCACTTCCAGGTGGTCATGCTGGGGGTCGGCGCGATCGCCGCCCTGGCTGCCGGCACAACCCGCAGCGTCTGGGGTGCCGGCGTGCTGGGCGTGCTCGCCACATTCACGCTCGCGCAGGGCACGGTGGTCTGGCCGGTCGGGGCATTGCTGCTGGCTCACCAACGGCGCTGGTCCGCCCTCGCCGGCTGGAGCGTCGCCGGAATGCTCACCGCGGTGCTGTTCCTGCAGGGGTTTGAATTCAATCCCGCCCACCAGATCGCCGGAGGGGCCGCGCTATCAGCGTCGCACATCATCGTTTACTGGCTCGCGCTGTTGGGCGGGCCTTTGACGCTGGGCAACGCCGGTTTGGCGCCGCTCCCCGGTCTGCTGCTGTTGGTCGGTCTGGGCATTCTGATGACGCGCGGTGGTCTGGCGCGTGAACCGGTCGCGATGTTCAGCGCCTTCTTCGCCGTCGGTGCACTCGCGCTCATCGCCTACGGCCGTTCGGAGCTCGCCGGTCCTGAAATCAACTCGCGCTACCTGGTCCTGGGGTCACTCGCATGGGCGCTGCTGATTTTTCAACTCCTGGAGCTGGCCTCCCCGGCCACCCGGCCGTACCGGCTGCTGATTTGTCTCATCCCGGCGCTCGCGGCATTCAACGTCACCGCAAACATCCGCTATGCGCCAATCGCCGAAGGCTACGTCGAGGTGCGTGACCGCGCGGCGACCTCGTTCATGCAGTACGGCCAGGACGGTCGCGGGATCACCCGGCTGCATCCGCGCGACAAGCACGCCGACATCATTCTCCGGCAGGCCGAGGCCCGCGGGGTCTACACGCTGCCAGCCGTTTCGCACGAGACCGCGCTGCCGCCGGCCACTCCCAGCACCCGCATCATCGCCCATGCGGATGAAGTGGTCGTGAACGATCGGGCCGTCACCGTCGGCGGCTGGGCCATGATTCGCGGCCTCGAGTCCAAACGCGACCAGGTGTTTGTCCTGATCCGTTCAAACCGGACCCAGCGGATCTATTCGACGGTGACCTTGCAGCGTCCGGATGTGGCGAAGGCGTACAACGAACCCGGCTGGCGGCGCGCGGGATTCCGCGCCGTCATCGAACGCGCCGCGCTGCCCGCCGAGGACTTCGAGGTGGGTGTGATTGTGATCACCCCCACCGGCCCCGAATTCCAGCTGCTCAACCACCGCCTCCCGCTTGCCTCAGGCGGTGACGCGATGGCGGTCCACTTCTCGGGCTCCCCCTGAAAACCCATGATCGTCGGCCCCGGCAAGGCACTGCTTGCCACCGGCGATTGACCGGGTCGAGCATGCGGCCGTGCTGACCAAGGCCGAGCTCCACCGTCTGCGATCACTGCGCGAAAAGAAAACGCGTGAAGCGCTCGGCCTTTTCGTGATCGAGGGCGAGAAGGTCGTGGCCGAACTGCTCGCCGCGCAGTTTCCGTTGGTGGAGTTGTACGCGACCGACGCCTGGCGCGATCCGCGCGACGTCGCGGTCACGACCTCGCTCCGCGTGCAACCGATCACGCGGGAGGAGATGGCGCGGGCGAGTCACTTTCCCACGCCGGCGTCGGTGCTGGCCGTCGGTCAGCTCACCCACACGCCGCTGACAGCGGACGCCCTCACCCGCGGGCTCACGCTGATGCTCGACGGCGTGCAGGATGCCGGAAACGTGGGCGCGCTGCTGCGCATCGCCGACTGGTTCGCCTTTGACCGCGTCGTGTTGTCGCCCGACTCCGCGGATCGGTTTCACCAGAAGGTGATCAACGCGAGCATGGGTTCGTTCGCGCGGGTGGTCACGCACACCGCCGAGCTCGGCACCACGCTCACGGACCTCGCCGCCGCCGCGCCGGCCGTGCCCGTGATCGGCTGTGATCTCGCTGGCAGCGATGTGCACGGGCTGACCGCGTTGCGCGACGCCGTCGTGGTGATCGGCAGCGAAGGCCGCGGCCTCTCCGCCGCCGTGAAGCGACGCGTCACGCAATTCGTGACGATCCCGCGTTACGGTCACGCCGAGTCGCTGAACGCCGCGGTCGCGGCGGCGATCGTGTGCGACAACCTGCGCCGCGCGGGCGGAGGAGTTGAGAGCTGAGCGGAGCAACTGCAGGGACGGATTGTGGGACCGCGACCGCCCTCGGTCGCTACGGCCCGGATGCGACCGGGGGCGGTCGCGGTCCCACCGGTCCCATCGGTCCCACCAATCCATCCGATCCACCGGATCGAACTTTCAACCCTCAGCTCTCAACTTCTCGCCCCCCGTCTCTATTCCAGCGCGACGCCCTTCAGCGGGTGCACGTCGAGCAGGTTGACGTGCCAGCCTTTCACGGCCGGGTGGCGCAACACGCGTTGCGGCTGAAAATAGAGAGGAATCAGCGGCGTCTCCGCGAGCATCAGCGCCTCGGCCTCCCGCAGCCGCGCGAAACGCGTCGCGGTGTCCTGGGTCGCGGCGGCGTCCGCCAGCAGACGATCGTACGCCGCGTTCGACCAGCCCGTGCGGTTGTTGCCGCCATCGGTGACCATGAGTTCGAGAAACGTGACCGGATCCAGGTAATCGCCGAGCCACTTGCCGGCGAGCAGGTGATAGTTGCCGGTGTTGCGCGCGGTCACGACGGTCTTCGACTCCTGCTTCACCAGCGCAATCGAGATCCCGAGATTCGCCCGCCACATCTGCTGCACGGCCTCCACCACCGGCTGCTCGCTGCCATAGTAGACATAGAACGGCAGCTCGAGCGCGGGAAACCCCTGGCCGCCCGGAAAACCCGCCGCGGCGAGCAGGCGTTTGGCCTCGGCCACATCCAGCGACAGGGTGCGTGCGGCCGTGTAGCCGGCGCAGTCCGGGGGGGTGAGCGAATACGCGGCCGTGTCCGCCTGCACCACGCGGCGCGCCAGGGCCTCGCGATCGATCGCGAGCGACAACGCCCGCCGCACGCGCACGTCGTTGAACGGCGGCTTCGTGCAATTGAGCCGGAAGAACGCCGTCTCCAGCACCATGCCCTCCTGCACGTGCGCCGCCATCTTCGGTTCGGCCTTGTACGCCACGATCTTTTCCGGTGACCCGTGGGTCACGTGCAACTGGCCCGCGCGGTACGCCGAGTCCGCCACCGCAGTGCTCTCGATCGGATAGAACACCACTTCGCGCAGCCGCACGTGTTCACGATCCCAATACGTCTCGGATCGCGCGACCCGCACCTGCCGGCCCGGTGACCATTCCTTCAATACGAACGCGCCGTTGCCCACGTGATTCCCCGGGCGCGTCCACGCCGTGCCCCGTTGATCGATGCGCCCGTATTTCTCGATCGTGGCGCGGTGCAGCGGAAACCAGCACGGCTGCGACACCAGCGACGGCAGGTACGGCAGCGGCCGCTCGAGGGTCAGCACGAGCGTCTGTGAATCCGCCGCGCGCGCGCCGACCGCGCCGAAGTCACTGACCTTGCCCGCCGCAAACGCCTGCGCGTTTTTCAGACAATAAAACTGATCCCGGTACTCCGCGCCCAGCGCCGGCGACAGGATGCGTTGATACGCGAAGACAAAATCCTGCGCAGTCACCGGATCGCCGTTCGACCAACGGGCGTTCGCGCGCAGATGGAAGGTCCACGTCAGGCCATCGGCCGACGTCTCCCACCGTTCCGCCACGCCCGGCACCGGCGTGCATTTCACCGGATCGGTCTCCACGAGGCCTTCCATCACCGCCCGCATCACCACGCCATCGCTCGCCAGCGTCGTCGTATGCGGATCGAAATCGCGCGGCTCCGCGCTGACATTCCAATGCAGGGTCTGCGTGCGCCGGCCTGCTTCCACCGCCGTCTCGCGGCGGCCGCAGCCGGTCAGAAGCGCAAGCGCGCCGAGAATAAAAAGGAAGGCGGGGTGGCAGTGCGGCATCGTGGGAGCTCGGGCAGCAGGTTTGGGCGGGAAACGACGCACCACAAGCTGGCAAAGGTCTTTCCCTACGTCTCGGCGGGGAGGGCGGGACCGTCCGGCGCGCCCAGCGGTTGCGCCCAACCTTATACCAATCGACCTTTGCTTTTGGACCTCGTGATCGATCGTGGCTACGAGCGCCAGCGAGTGGCCGAACCACCCCTCGCTGGCGCTCGTAGCCACGGCCAAAGTTCAAAAACCAAGGGCGATGGGTAGTGGACGACATCGAGCCGGACAATCCGGACACCTTTTCCCCGCCGACCCGACTTGCCACGGCCGGATCCCCTCCTAGCTTTTCGGCTCCCCATGAAACACCCGCTCGTGTTCCGCGTCGCCCTGCTGGCGGCCGCCGTTTTCACCGCTCCGTTCCTGCGTGCCGCCGAGGCCGATGACGACGATGGCAAGCCCGTGACGACGGGCAAAATCCGCGACGCCGGCACCCGCCTCGCGAAGCCCGACGTCGCCGAGGCCTCCAACGAGGGCGAGCAGGCGCTGAAGCGCATGAAGCTGCCCGAGGGCCTCACCGCGAAACTCTGGGCCGCCGAGCCGATGCTCGCGAATCCGGTCGCGTTCAACTTCGACGAGAAAGGCCGCATCTTCGTCGCCGAGACCTATCGCTACCGCTCGAGCGTCCTCGATATCCGCGACTACATGTGGATGCTCGAGGACGAGCTCGCGTGCCGCACCGTCGAGGACCGCGCCGCACTGATCAAACGCGCCTTCGGCCCCGCCGGCGAAAAGGAGCTCTCCATCGAGGGCGAAGTCGTGCGCCTGGTCGAGGACACCAACGGCGACGGCGTCGCCGACAAGTCGTCGATCTACGCCGACGGCTTCAACTCGCCGCTCGACGGCATCGGCTCCGGCGTGCTCGCCCGCCGCGGCAAAGTTTACTTCACCAACATCCCGAGCGTGTGGGCCTTCACCGGCACTGCGAAAGCCGAGACCCGCACCGAAATCAGCCGCGGCTACGGCGTGCGTTTCAATTTCACCGGCCACGATCTGCACGGCCTCGTCATGGGCCCCGACGGCAAACTCTACTTCAGTAACGGCGACCGCGGCGCGACCGTGAAGACCAAGGAAGGCGGCGTCATCTCGGTGCCCGACGAAGGTGCGGTGTTCCGCTGCAACCCCGACGGCACGCAGATGGAGCTGTTCGCCTCCGGCCTGCGCAACCCGCAGTCGCTCGTGTTCAACGAATTTGGCGACCTGCTCACGGGCGACAACGACTGCGACAATGGCGACGAGGAACGCCTCGTGCACGTCGTGCAGGGCGGCGACAGCGGCTGGCGCGTCGGCTACCAATTCGCGCCGCTCGGCAAGGCCGGCCCGTGGAACCTCGAGCGCCTCTGGCACCCGCGGCACGACGGCCAGGCGGCCTACATCGTCCCGCCGATCTGCAACATCGAGGACGGCCCGTCCGGCATCGAATACTACCCGGGCACCGGACTGAATCCGTCGTACGCCGGCCACATTTTCATCACGCATTTCAAGGGCTCCGTCTCGAGCAGCGGCGTCTACACCTACACCCTGAAGCCCAAGGGCGCGAGCTACGCCATCGATCAGGCCAAGCCGTTCCTGACGTCCGCGCTGCCCACCGACATCAAGTTCGGTCCCGATGGCCGCCTCTACACGTCCGACTGGTCCAACGGCTGGCCGAAGTCGAAGAAGGGCCGCATCTACGCGATCTCGGACGCGAAAGAGGAAAAGAGTCCCGCCGCCTTGGAAACGAAGAGCCTGATCGGCGGCGACTGGACGAAGCGCGCCAACGACGAGCTCGCCCGCCTCCTCGGCCACGCCGACTGGCGCGTGCGGCTCGAAGCGCAGTTCACCTTCGCCGAACGCGGTGCCGCGAGCATCCCGGTGCTCTCTGCCGTAGCAACGTCGGCCACCGCCCCCGCCCTCGCCCGGCGGCACGCCATCTGGGGCCTCGGCCAGCTCGCCGCGACGTCTCCAGCAGCCCTCGCCGCCGTCCGCCCGCTTTTGCGCGATGGCGACGCCGAAGTCCGCGCCCAGGCGCTCAAGGTGATCGGCGATCACAACATCGCCGGCGCCGACGTGCCGGCGTTTGTCGCCGCGCTCAAGGACGAGAACAACCGCGTGAAATTCTTCGCCGCACAGGGTCTCGCCAAGACGAGCCTGCCTGCGGGCGACCCGAGCCTCACGAGCATCGCCACCGCGCTCCTCGAAGCGCTGCGCGCCAACAACAATGAGGACGCCACGCTGCGTCACGCCCTCGTCATGGGCCTCGTTGGCAGCAAGGCCACCGCCACCCTCACGGCCGCGATCACCGATCCTGCACCGGCCGTCCGCCTCGGCGTGCTGCTGGCGTTTCGCCGCCTGAAGGATCCCGTGGTCGCGAAATTCCTGAACGATGCCGACGCCTACCTCGTCCGCGAAGCTGCGATCGCGATCAACGACGCGCCGATTATCGACGCGATGCCGGCGCTCGCCGCGCTGATCGACAAGGCGATCACCGATGAGCCGGTGGCCTTCCGCGCCATCAACGCCCACTTCCGTTTCGGTCAGGCGGAGAACGCCGCCGCCCTCGCCCGCTACGCCGCGCGCACTGACGCTCCGGCGCGCGCCCGCGCGGAGGCCATCGCCCAGCTCGCCCAGTGGCCGAAGCCGCTGCAACGCGACCGGCTGGTCGGCACGTTCCGCCCGCTCGACACGAAGACCCGCGATCGCGCCGTGCCCGTGAAGGCCCTCGAGGGCGTCGCCGCCGCGCTGCTCGCGCCCGGCACGCCGTCGCTCGTTCAGTCCGCGACGCTCGCCGCGTTGCGCGAACTCGAGGTCGCCGGCGCTTCCGACACCCTGCTCGCCATGGTGCGGGATGAGCAGCAAACCGGTGCCACCCGCGCCGCCGCGCTCGCGACGCTCGACAAGACCAAGGACACTCATCTCGCCGAAGCCGTTAAGCTCGCCGGTGCGTCGTCCGACTCCACGCTGCGTCTCGCCGCCCTGCCGATCGCGTCGCGGCTCTCGCCCGACGCCGCCGCTCCGGTGGTCGCCAATCTCGTCAACAACGGCACGATCGACGAAAAGAAGACGGCGTTCCGCACGCTCGGCTTCTCGCGTCACGCCACCGCGGATACGCTGCTCGCCGCCCAGTTGCGCGATCTTGCCGCCGGCAAGGTGCCGCCGGCCGTGCAGCTCGAGCTCGTCAATGCCGCCTCGCGCCGCAATTCGCCCGAAATCAAGGCGCTGCTCACGGCCCGCACCGAAGCCATCGCGAAGAATCCCGATCCGCTCGCGCCGTTTCAGGTGTCGCTCGTCGGTGGCGACGCGACGCGCGGCCGGCGGGTGTTCGAGACGCAGCCCGTGCTCGCGTGCATCCGCTGTCATCGCGCCGGCGGTGACGGCGGCGATGCCGGCCCGAACCTCGCCGAGATCGGCGCGAAGGCCAGCCGCGAGTATCTGCTCGAAGCCATCGTGAAGCCCAACGCGAAGATCGCGACGGGTTACGACACGATTGTGGTGACGTTGAAGAACGGCAGCTCGGCGGCGGGCATCGTCGCGAGCGAGACCGCGACGCTGCTCACGTTGCGCAACACCGACAACCAGCTCGTCGAGGTGAAGACCTCCGACATCGCGAAACGCGAAGGTGCGCCCTCCGGCATGCCGGAAATCTACGGCACGATTCTCACGCCGACCGAGCTCCGCGACGTCGTGGAGTTTCTCGTCAGCCTCAAGGACAAGGAGACGCGGCTCGATGCCAACAAGCCCCGCGCGCTCCGCGGCCTGCCGCCGGTGGCGAAGACGGAGTAAACGGAGCTCGGAGCAAAGCAATTCCGTCGCCCGCGAATCACGCGGACCGACGCGAATCCAGAGGCAGTACCAATCGCTCTATGCCTTTAGCCGTGGCTGCGAACGCCAGCGAGTGGTCGGTCGGCCACTCGCTGGCGCTCGCAGCCACGATTGATCAGGAGGTCCAAAAGCAAAGGGCGATGGGTATGAAAACAAATCCATCCGCACGGCGTCAGATTTGCTGACGAGTGCGAGCGCGTTGGGATTTTCCCATTCGTATCCGTTCGCGTGATTCGCGGGCGATCCTCCGTTTCGGCCACGCGTGAGGCGACGCCGTGCGGCCGACTGCGGCCGGAGTTGCGGGCAGGATGCCCGCGCTACCGTGGCCGGCTCAGGGGGCAGGGCGCGCGACGATCGACGTTTTCAGGATCCCGATGCGCTCGACCTCCAGCTCGACGACGTCGCCGGGTTTGAGCCAGCCGCCGTTCCGGGCCGGGCCGTGGTCGCGGAGGCTGCCGACGTCCACGGTGCCAGTGCCGATCAGATCGCCGGGCAGCAACTCGGCGTCACGCGAGGCCCGCTCGATCATACTCGGGATGGAATGACGCAGCTGGGCAAGGTTGCCGCGTGAGATTTCGTGGCCGTTCACGCGGCCGCACACTTCGAGCGTGAGCGTCTCGCCGTCGACCCGATCGTGAAAGACGTTGCGCGACACCAGCCACGGGCCGACGGCGGTGGCGAAGTCCTTGCTCTTGGCCGGCCCACATCCCGCACTGCGCTCGCGTCGCTCCACATCACGCGCGCTGAAATCGTTGAGGATCGTGAAACCGAAAACGTGCTCCCACGCGCGGGCGCGCGGAATATTGATCCCGCCGTGACCGATGACCACGCCCAGCTCGAGTTCGAAATCCAGTTCGGTGCTGCCCGCGGGCGCATGCACCGACGCCCGATGTCCGACGAGCGTGGTCGGATTCGAAAAATAGAATGCGGGCTCCGCCCTCGAATCGACCGCGGTACCGCCGGGTGTGGCCGTCGCGTCGAAATCGCGGAAGGCCGGCGGGCGCACCACGGGTGGCAGGTACGCGAATTCGCTCTCGCGATAGCGCGGGCCCTTCCACGACGCGATGCGTTCCGGGCTGGGCCGGTCGTGCGCCATCAGCCACGGGAGCGTTGGCTTCATGCGCGGCGCCTCGCGCCCAATCAATCCCGCCAGCTCAATCCAAGTGCCATCCGGTGCGCCCGCCACCGGGACCGGCTCGAGGGAAGCACGGGGAAGAATCGTCGCGAGACGCATACACGCCGCAGGCGTTCCTGCGCCGGCATTACAATCCAAGCCCCGGGCTCCGGTCGATTCAATAAAGGGTCAGGCTGTTGCACGTTGCACTCGCGCAGACCCCATTGAAGTGCTGCCACTGTGCGCTGTGGGCGGAGGGCCCTCACCCCACGGTCCATTCGATCCTGACAACCCGCGGGGTGAGAGCACCCGGCAAACAGCTGAACTTCACTGGCGCCGCCGGCGGCCGAGCGACTGCTCGAGCTCGTGCAGATCGGCGTCGCTGAACGGCTCGAGCCGCGTGGCCGTGGCGGCCCGCGCTTCGGCAACCACTGCCGGCGAGACTGGGTCGGCGTCGTGCTCCCACGAGCGGCGGATGAACGTGAGCACCGCAGCCACGCCGTCGTCGTTCAAGGCTGCCTTCCACGGCGGCATGACGAGGTTCTCCTGCACTTTTCCGTTCAGTACGATGCGGGACAGGATGCGAGCGTCGCCCAGGACCCAGCGCGAATAGATCAGCGAGGGCGCGAGGCCGGCGAGGCCCTGGCCGTTGGGCTGGTGACAGGCCGCGCACAGCGCCGCGAACTGCGCCTTGCCTTGGTCAAACAGCTTCTGCTCGCTGGCGGACAGGGGCCGCACGGCGGCCGTCGCCTGTCCGGGTTTACCGGGCCACTTGAGCAACGCGACCAGCTGGCCGGCAATCGGGGCGGCGGGCGAATCCGTCCGCGCGGCCAGCGCAACGAGCGCCTTCGGCTCGGCCGGCAGGATGCCGGGAAATGATTTTCCGTCGGGCGACTTGGGCAGGAAGTGCCGCACGCCGGCCAGCATCGGCACGCGCGCCCACTCGGGCGTCACCGTCGCGCCGATGATTTCCATGACCCGTTCGATGCGGTCCGCCTTGCCTGATTTCAGGATCGCACTGACCGCGTAACGCAGCACGTCGCCGATCTGCTCCAGGGATTTCGCGCCCGCGACGAGGCCTTCCACGAGCGCGTTCTCGCGGCCGGCGATGCCGCTGATCACCGCGTCGGCCAGGAACGGCTGGCGGCCCGCGACCAGCACGAGATCGCGCAGCGCCCGATCCGCTTCCGGCGTCTTGGCCTCACCGAGGGACAGCGCGAGCTGCAGGCGGAGAGCCGGTTCGGTCCGCGTCGATACGAGCGCGGCAAGAGCCGTGACGAGTTCGGCGTCGCTGCCGGGCTGCTTGAGGAATCGTTCACCGACGCGCACGGCGGCGGCGGCCACGCGGGCGTCGGAATCACGCACCGCCGCCAGCACGGTCGCGCGATCCAGGGCGTCGCCCAACCCGTCGAGCGTCCACAACGCATGCAGCCGGGCCGCCGCCGGCCGGCGGGCGTCGAGCGCCGCGGAGCGCAGCACCGGGGTCGCCGCGGCATCGCGTTTCTCGACCAGCAGCCGTTGCGCGGTGTCGCGCACCCAGCCGTTGCCGTCTCCGAGCCGGTTCACCAGCTCGGAGGTCGACGCCCGCGCCAGCCCGGTGTCGAAGACCGCCTTCGGCGCGCCGTCCGGCACGATGCGCCAGATGCGGCCGAGGTGGATGCCCTTGTCCAGTCCGCGTTCCTCGACCTGCTTGCGCAGGAAGGACGTCAGGTAAATGCGGTGCTGCAGGATGCCGCGGTAGAGATCGACGACATAGAGCGCGCCGTCGGGACCGTTGAAGAGATTGACCGGGCGGAAACGTTCGTCGGTCGAGGTGAGAAACTCGGTGCCTTCGTAGGCATTGGCGCCGGTGATGGCGCCGTCCTTTTCGGTGATTTTGATTCGCTTGATCAGATTGGCCGACGGCTCGGGCACGAACGCATCGCCGCGAAACTCCGCCGGCAGCAGCGTGCCGCGATACACGACCGGCCCGGAGGCCGCGGTCATCGAGGTGATTTTCCCTTCCTCATCCAGAATCTGGTAGCCGCGATTCACGCCGGGGGTGACGCGTCCGGGCCAGATGCGGAGGTTGCCGGGAACGACGGCGACATTGGCACCGGTGGCGGCGAAGGTCGGGTTGCGTTTCAGATACGCCGTGGGCAGCGCGTCGTGGCGAAGCGGATCGCTGTTGCTGTTGTAATAGATGCGCCCGGCGTCGTCCTGCGTGATGCCCCACTGGCCGCGCGTCACGGTGGTGTCGCGGGCAAACTTCCCGTTGCCCTGCCAGCGAAGGCGCACGGTGTGATTGGCCGAGTAAATCCAGTTGTCCATCGCCCACATCAGGCCGTTGGCGTTGTGCTCGGGGTTGGTGATGTTGCCGTAGTCGTCAGCCACCTCGGTTTTCTCGTCGGCGACGCCGTCGCCATTCGTATCGCGGAGAAACCACAGCTTCGGCGGTTCGGCGACGAGCAGGCCGTCACCGACCAGGGAAATCGCGCGCGGCATCACCAGCTTGTCGGCAAACACCAGGCGTTTGTCGTAGCGGCCGTCGCCGTCGGTGTCGGTCAGGACCGCGATGGAGCACACCGGCTCGCGTTCGCCCTCGGCGTCGGCGTTCGGCATGTAGCCGCGCATCTCGAGCACCCAGAGCCGGCCGTCAGGCCCGAACTGGATCGAAATCGGATCGCCGATGAGGGGATCCGACGCGACCAGCTCCGCGCGAAAACCGGGGGCCAGTTTGAAGGTGGCCAATTCCTCCGCGGGCGTCCGCACGGGCGCCGGCGGGACCTTGATGTGAGCGGGAAGCGGCTGCTGGGTTTCGCCGCGCCGATCGCCATTTTGGGCGCAAAGCGGCGCGAGGGAGAGAGTCAACAGGGGCAGGAGGCGAAGTGGTCGCAACATGTGGGTGGGCAGACCGCGCAAGACGTTCAGGGTAACGAAAGGGTGTCAACGGATCCGGCAAGCGACTGTTGCGTAGACGGCGAACCGGGATCGCCCGCGAATCACGCGAAACACACGAAAAAAAGCCTCCGGCATGTCACGCTCTCTCCCTGGACCGGTTTAATTCTTCGCGTGATTCGTGTGATTCGCGGGCGAAAGTATGAGCTCCGCCCCGCCTCAATACGGTCCGCGGATGTGCGCCGCGACGTCGCGGGTGTAAAAATCGACGAGGTGCGCGTGCAACGCCGTGCTCAACCGGGGCAGGCCGGAGACGCGTGCGTTGGCCAGTGCCTGCTCGGGATTGCGCGCGCCGGGAATGATCACGCTCACGGCGTCGAAATCGAGACACCAGCGGAGCGCAAAGTCGCTCATCGTCATCCCGGCGGGAACCATGGGTTTCAACGCGTCCGCCAGCTCCACGCCCTTTTCGAAGGGCAGGCCGGCAAACGTCTCGCCGACGTTGAACTGCTGGCCGTCGCGGTTGAAATTGCGGTGATCGTTCGCCGGGAAGGTCGTGGCCCGCGTGAACTTGCCCGCGAGCAGCCCGCTGGCGAGCGGCAGCCGGATCAGGAGCGCTACCTTGCGCTGTTTCGCCTCGGTGAAGAGCGTGCGAATCGGCTTCTGCCGGAAAATGCTGAAGATGATCTGGAGCGCCGCGACGCCCTCCGTGCGCACGCAGAAGTCGGCTTCCTCCATCGATTCGACGCTCGCGCCGAAGTCGCGGATCTTGCCCTCGCGTTTCAACTCGCGCAAGTGCTCGAACACCTCGCCCTGCTTCAGCACGTCGAACGGCACGCAATGCAACTGGGTGAGATCGAGGGCATCCACGCCCAGCCGGCGCAACGACGCCTCCGTATGCTGGCGGATGCCGTCGCGGGTGAAGTTCGCGGGCCAGCCGGGCGGCGAGAAGCGGCCGAGCTTGGTCGCTATGTAAATTTTCCCGCGGGCCGCCGGCGTTTCCCGCAGGAAGCGGCCGATCAGTTTTTCCGCGCGCCCCATGCCGTAGACGTCGGCGGTGTCGAAGAGCGTCGTGCCCGCCTCGAACGCCGTGCGCAGCGTGGCGAGCGCGGTTTCCTCCGACACATTGCCCCAGCCTGCGCCGAGCTGCCAGGTGCCGAGACCGACTTCGCCGAGGGTGCGGCCGGTGGATCCAAACATGCGGGTGTTCATGAGCGGCCAACGTGAGTGACGGCACCGCGCCGGGCAAGCATACGGGAATGGATTGAATGGGACCGCGACCGCCCCCGGTCGCATGGGCTCGGAAGCGACCGGGGGCGGTCGCGGTCCCAGAACATCCCAACCCCCAGGGCTTCAGATCTCAAATCTCAGATCCCCGGCCGCAACGGCAGTCGCTCCAACTCGATCAACATCTGCACCTCGGCGAGCGCGGTCTTCGCGTCCATCGCGATCAGGAACTCCCACGCGGCGAGCACGCGGCGGTAAAACAGCACCCGCTCGGCCGCGGTCTTCCGCGACAGCGGCCGCACCGGTTCCTCGGCATGCACCGGGCCCGGGCCGATCTTCTCCGCGGCGGCGCGCACGCGTTCGTCGGGCTGTGTCTTCGCCCACGCGATGATCTGCGGCCGCCGGCTCGCGCCCCACCGGGCCACGGCCTCGGCCTTGACGCGATTGAGCGTGGCCGGCTCGGCGTAACCGGAGTTCCAATACACCTCGTTCATCAGCGGCGTGTCGTCGTTGCCCCGCGGCAGGAAGAGCTCGCGGCCGCCGTCCTCGAGTTCCAGCAGCTGCTTTTCAAACGCCACGACGTCGCTCGAGAGCCCGGGCACCTTGCCGGCCAGCAGCGCGGTCTTCCACGCGGGTCGAAGCGTCTCGCTCCAGACTTTGCGCGATTCGGCGAGCGCGCCGCGACGTCCGCCCCGCGCACCGCCGCCGCTTGCGCCACTCCGTTCGCCGCGGCCAGTGATCGCGGCCTGAAGTTGCTGGCGCGATCCGTTCAGGAGGAGTTCCTTCGCGGCCGGCACCTGGTCGACCAGCCGCTGGGTGAAGCGCGCGAACTGCTCCTGCCGCTCGCGCAACGCCGGATCGTTGGCTGGCGCGGTGCCGCGATCGACCGCGCGCTGAAAGGCCGTCACGGCCTGCTGCGTCCAGCTGGTCACGTTCAGCGTCGTGGCCAGCTTCGTTTCCACGAGCCGCGCCCACGCCTCGAGATAATGTTCCGACGTCGCGCGCGGCAGATCGATGGTATGATCGACGAGCGTCGCCGCCTCGTGTGCCGCCGCCAGCGAACGCACGCCGGGGCCGCGCACCTGTCCGGTCATCAGATCGAGTCCGAGCAGCGCCTCGGGCAGAAAGCGTTCATAGCCGGCCCAGCGTTCCGGATCCGGATCGGCGTCGCAGCCCGACGCCGGCGAGGCTTCGTCGACCGCCGTGAAACCTGCCACGCGCAACCGCACGCCCGGCGCCGTGCCCGTGGCCCACGCCGGCGGCGCGGTGGCAAACCACTCGCGCGGCGGGATCATGTCGCGGGCCACGCCCAGTTCATGAAAGCCGCCCGAGTGACACTGCGTCATGCCAAAGACCACGCGACCCCGGCCCAGTCCCTCCTCGAGCACCTTGCGCAGTTCCGCGACGCCGAGGATTTCCTTGTCGTCCGAATACCAGCCGCCCGCCCGGCGCCGGCCGCGTTTCAACTGCCACAGCGTGATCGCGCTCTCGCGTTTGTCGCCCGTGCCCGCGAGTTCGCCGTGGTCTCCAACTAATAGATACAAGGTGCCGCCGTCGCGCACCGTCGGCAGCACTTCCTCGCGCAGCGCTTTCAGGAAACTCTCCTTGGTCGCGGGCCGGTTGCGCGGCAGCGCGCCGGGCAGCCACGACTGCACCAGCAGGCCGTCGGATTTCACCTCGCGCCGTGCGTCCGCCAGAATCGGCGCCACGCCTTCCTGATTGCCGATGCCGAAGAACACCCACGTCGCATCCGGCGGGCACTCGCGACCGAAGAACGCCGCGATCGCGCGCGCCTGCAGGTACTGCGAGTAGTTGTTGCTCAGCGGTGTGCCGCCGCCCGAAAGCAAGACGTACGCATCGCGCGGCTGACCGCGACCCGGACCGGGCTTGGACGCAGCGGGCGACGTCGTCGACGCCGGAGCCGGCGCGTTCGTCGCGGGATCGGACACATGCGCGCAACCCGCCAGGACGAAAGCAAAGAGGACGGCGCAGAACGCGGACGCGAAAGTGGGGCGCGGCACAGCGCGTTGTTAGCGGCCGCCTCGCCCCCAGCGCAAACCGGAAAGGTTCCACACGACGTGGGGGCGTGGCGCGTCCACCCCAGAGCCGCCTCGCCTCCACGCCGATCCCAACCGCCACGTTACCCTTTTTCCGTCGCCCGGCCGTGACTGCCGGCGGCATTTTGCGTCCGGCGCGGGAACAAACCGCGCGGTTTGCGTCTCGCACTTCGCCCGCCTACCATTTCCACGCCATGATGTTTCGCCGCCTGCTGACCGCCGTTTCGCTTTGCCTGCTGACCCTGGTTCCGCACGCACCCGCGGTCGCCGCGACGGCCAAACCCTCCCACGTCCAGGCGTCGCTCGTCGCCGCCGACCAGTCGATCCAGCCCGGCCAACCCATCACGGTCGCGCTGCGCTTCGTGCACGATCCGCACTGGCACACGTATTGGATCAATCCCGGCACCGGGCTGGCCACGAGCCTGCAGTGGAAACTGCCCCCGGGGTGGACAGCCGGTCCGATTCAGTGGCCCGCGCCGACGGTGTTGAAAGACAGCAAGCGCAACGTCGTCGGCACCGGCTACGAAGGAGAATTGTTCCTGCCCGTCACGCTCACGCCGCCCGCCGACTTGAAGCCGGGCACGACGATCGAGCTGAAAGCCGACGCCGACTGGCTGATGTGCGAGGACGTGTGCATTCCGGGCAACGCCACTGTGGCGTTGAGCCTGCCGGTCACCGCCGACGTGCCGAAACCCGATCCCGTATCCGGAGAAAAGATTCGCGCCACCGTGGCCGGCCTGCCGCGCGCGGACGCCGCCTGGAAAGTCACGGCGTCGCGGACCGCGAAGAGCGTCACGCTCACCGTCACGCCCACCGCGCCGGGCGGCCACACGCCGAAAGACGTCCACTTTTTCGCCGAAGACGGCCTGGTCGCCTACGATCTGCCGCAAGTCGTGAAACCTGATGGCCGCGGCGGTTTCGTGCTGACGCTCCCCGTGGCGGCCGATGCGCCCGCCGACGCGAAGAAACTGATCGGCGTCGTCACCTCGGAAAACGGCTGGCTCGCTGGCACGCCGCTCCGCGGCCTGAGCGTCATGGCAGACTTCGCCCCCGGATCGACTGCCGGCGCCGCCGCGACGTCCGCCGCTCAACTCTCAACGCTCAACCCTCAACTCCCCCCCGCCGCCGCGGGCGCCTCCCTCCCCGGCACGCTGCTGCTGGCGTTTCTCGGCGGGCTCATCCTCAACCTGATGCCCTGCGTGTTCCCGGTGCTCGGGATCAAGATCATGGGGTTCGTCAACCAGGCGGGCCACCAGCGCAGCAAGATCGTGGCGCACGGCCTGGCGTTCACCATCGGCGTGTTGATTTCGTTTTGGGCGCTGGCCGGGGCGCTGGCGATTTTGCGCGCAGGCGGCAGCCAGCTCGGCTGGGGTTTCCAGCTGCAGTCGGCGGCGTTCGTGTACGCGCTGGCCGTGCTGCTGCTCGTTTTCGGGATGAACATGAGCGGCGTCTTCGAGTTCGGCCTCGGTGCGACCTCGGCGGTGTCGAACGCGCCTTGGATGCAGAAGCCGAAGTCGAACTACACTGAGTCGTTCCTGACCGGCGTGCTGGCGACCGCGGTGGCGACGCCCTGCAGCGCGCCGTTTCTCGCCCCGGCGCTCGGTGCAGCGCTGGCGGTGTCGACGGCGGAGTCGTTTCTCATTTTCACGACAATCGCGATCGGGCTGTCGACGCCGTACCTGCTGCTCTCGATTTTCCCGCAGGCCGTGAAGGTCCTGCCGCGGCCGGGTGCGTGGATGGAAACGTTCAAGCAGTTCATGGCCTTTCCGCTGTACGCGACCGTTGGATACCTGATCTGGGTGCTCGCGGCGCAGACGGGGGAGGAAGGTTTCCGCGGCGTGCTGTTCAGCCTGGTGCTGATCGCGATGGCCGTGTGGATGTACGGCCGCTGGAACGCCCCCGGTGCCTCGCCCGGCCGCGCCCGCTTCGGGATGATCAGTCTCATCGTCGTCGGTGCCGTCGGCCTGTGGGTCGGCTGGCCGCGGGACACGTCCGCCCCCGCGCCCGGTGCCGCGGCGGAGACCGCGCCGAAAGTCGTGTGGGAACCGTGGAGTCCGGAAGCCGTGGCCAAGCTGCGCGCCGAAGGCCGGACCGTGTACGTGGATTTCACCGCGCGCTGGTGTGCGACGTGCCAGACGAACAAGAAACTCGTCTTTGGATCCGACGAGGTGCTGACGTATTTCGCGGCGAACAAGATCGTCGCGCTGCGGGCCGACTGGACGACAAAGGATCCGCGCATCACGACTGAGCTAGCCGCGTATCAACGTTCCGCCGTGCCCTTCAACCTGATCTGGAAACCCGGCGCCGACGCCCCGCTCGTGTTGCCGGAGATCCTGACGCCGGGAACGGTGTTGGAGGCGTTGAAGAAGGGGTGAGGGGGGAAGTCAGGAGATCGGTATCACCGTTTTGCGGCTCTCGGGTGCAGGATTTCTGCTTGCCGCTTCATTGACGCCAGACAACCTGGCCCAACCAGGTTGATCGCCCCGGTTAAGCCAGGCTGAATAACCTGGTTTAACCACGTCAATCGACCTGGCCTGGCCGGGCCAACATCCGCTTTATCTACGTTCATGAGCCTTCTCGCCGATTTTGTCCGTTCACCCGTAAGAGCGGAGCTCCTCCGGGTCTTTTTTGGCCTGCGGCGTGGAACGTTGTATCGCGCGGAACTGATAAAGCTTATGCCGTTCGCGAAGGAGTCCGTGGAAACCCAGCTGAAGGCTTTGAAAGACATGCGGTTGATCGTAACGGAGAAGGACGGGAACCGGGTCTACTATTCAGCGAACCAGCTTCATCCGCTCTATCCTGACCTCCGCAGCATCGTGCTCAAGACCGTCGGCCTGCGCGACGTGCTCACGTCGGCGCTTACGGACAAGGAAATCGAGTTCGCCTTCGTTTTTGGCTCCATCGCCTCCATGACGGACAAACCCGAAAGCGACGTGGATCTGATGGTCATTGGTGACGTCACCGAATTTCGTCTCGCTCAGTTGCTCAGGGGCGTCGGTGACCAAGTCGGCCGCGAAATCAATCCTCACGTCTATACCCGGAACGAGGTTACCCGCCGGGTTGAATCAAACGATCACTTCCTCAAGGATGTGCTCCAGAAACCCAAGCTATTCCTGTCTGGAGACGAACATGAGTTTGATCGACTGGCGCAACGCGGGCTGGATTCGACCCCATAAGTCGAGCCCCGAGGAGATCCGTGATCTCTTTGGCATCGTCGACCGCGAACTCTCCGACGCAGCCAGCACATCCATTTCCGCGGACTCCCGCCATTTCATCGCCTACAATGGTGCGCTGAAACTGTGTGCCATTCTCCTCTACGCGGAAGGTTACCGTCCGGAAAAGGGCAAGGGATCGCACCAACTGGCGATCGATTCCATTCGCCACATTCTGGCTGACGCCCGCGAAGACGACATCGACTACCTTCATCTCTGTCGATCCAAGCGCAACACATCCGCCTATGACTACGCCGGCGGCATTTCCCATGAGAACGTTGATCAGCTGGTCGCGTTTACCCGTCGCTTCCGCTCGGACGTGCTGGCTTGGCTGAGGCAGCAGCATCCCGACTACGCGAACCTCCTGCCGAAATGAATGCCTGATGTCGGATGTATTCGATCGAGCGAATCGAACCGGAGTCATGTCCGCGGTCGCGATGCGATCGGCCGTTGAAACGCCCCGGGGGCGTCGACCGGACGACGAAGGATCCGCGCATCACGACGGAGCTCGCAGCGTATCAACGTTCCGCCATGCCCTTGACGCCGCGGACGGTGTTGGAGGCGTTGAAGAAGGGGTGACGACCGTAGCGCGCTCCAAGACACGCTGAAGCCGGTCTAGCGTTTTCTTCTGATATCGTGCTGCCAGTGAGAATTCCCAGATTCTAACGACCTGCCAAAAGAGTGCGCAAAAAGTGGAGTTCGCCCCAGAGTCCACGCTGTGCATTCGCGCTGAGCCCATCCACCGAAGCGGCGAGCAACCGCTGCCAGCGGGCGAGCTGGCTAATGAATACTGCGACGGCTTGCACTGGCTCGCCTCCCTCCTGCTCGACGCGACGCGCCAAGTCCTCCGCGGAAGTATCGCTAGCTCGTAGCGATCTACGAAATCAACATTTCACACGCGATGAATCGCTAGAACCTCAGCCAGGCTAACCGCAAAAGGTTCAGCGGATTGAAGTCCTGATTTTCTCCCCGTCAGTAGTTCATAGCGCCATTCCCATCCGGCGTAGAAGGAATCCGGCTCCACGTCGAAGACGGCGTAGATCGCATCGGAAGAGGGCTGTAGCGGATAGCCATGATTCAAGAGTTCGTATCCGGTGAACACCCGCGGGCCGCGTTGTTTCACCCTAAACATTCCTGGCATAGCACGACTACCGTGAGAATGAAGCAACAGATGGCGCGCGCCGGCGATCTCCGGGTTCAGGCGAATCGCACCTCGACGCGTGCCCGCGCGAAAATTGTAGAGTCCGGTTCGTTTGATCCACGCGAGTTGGTCATCACTCTCACACCAGCCAACAAGAACGGAGTGATCTGCGGGCGGCATTGAACGGAATCGGCCCTCGAAATCCCTTTCTGGTACGGCTTCATTCACCCGATCGCTCCCGCGGGACTCTGCGTTACGGTAAACATTAAACTGATGAAACGTTCCGCGCTCTCGTGAAGTGGCCCGGTTCGCAACGTGAGCGATCACTTCATCAAGGAATCGGGATAAATGTTGAATTTCGACGGGCTGGCCATCGCTACCGGGTTTAATCGAAAATGCGCCCAACCCCGGCAAAATCTCGTGAAACCCTTTGAACTCAGTCGAGTCTGACCGCGCTCCAGGATAGATGATATAAGCTCCCTCAGATCGGCGGATTGCATCTCGATACGCGTGCATCTTCAGCAAATCCGCTCGTCGGTAGTTCCCACGACGTTCCTCCAAGCGGGTTTGAATGATGTCTTCATCAGCTGATCCGAAAATCTCCGCGATATTCTCTACACGATATTTGGCGTCAAAGTGGATATGAACCACGAGTTCCTGCGCCTCTGCCTCGGCGAGTTCGAACCCGTCAGGCCAAAAACTCAAAGTGTAGTCGGGGCGCATTCTGCGCGTCCACGAACCAGCCGTCGCACGTGCTGCGCTGTGCTGCTGCGTTCTATTGTAGGAGAAGTTAACCTGAAGGTGGCGAGGGTGACGAGTGCTTCGCCCCCGAATTCCGAGTTCGCAGTGCGACTTCAATCGGAGGCTCAAACCGCCGTTGGAATGCTCGAACAATTCATGCGCGAGGGGAACAGCTAGTTCGAACTTGTCCCGAAAAAGCCGCAGTAGTTGAAAAAACACCCAATATTCGTAGAGCGCGGCCATGTCTCGCTTTCCAGCTCCGTAGACGTCTTCGCCACCTTGCCAAACCAACTGAGCAGCGAGATCAAACTTCAGCCAGGTCGTAAGAATTTCGCGGTAGCCAGGTTTGCGGTGTAACACGGGACTGCCGAGAGGAAGAAACTGCGGCGGGCCTATTCCCTTAAAAAAATCCCTGGATAGCACTTCACCAAGAAACTCCTTCATACGCTGGATGCTTCGACGCAGACGCCGCTGATCTGGTCCCTTTGATTTTTCGAGAAGCGCCTGAATACGCTGGAGAAAGTCGGCGAAGTGCGAGAGCACGTGCTTCACAAACCTGTTCTCCGCCGTGTCCGTCGACTCGACATTTCGGCGTACTGTCACAAAAGATGGTAGAGAGGGACGTGCTACGCCCAGCGCCTGCATTGCGGCCGCCAAAGAATGCGATTCATCCAGGTGAATTCGGTTCTTGCTCGTAGATATTTGCCGAGCGAAGTCCTTTCCGGGGCGACGCAGTTGAGAGATTGAGCGCCGTTCGACGTTGGAAAACAGGGTGTGATGAGGGGTCGCAGTGATTCGCTCCAGGGCCGAACGGAAGGACTTTGAACCAAGGAGAGCGGAAAGAAATTCGATTTGCCGAGGCAGATTATGCGGGTCGCTTCGGTTTGTGGGCGCGATCCGCATCCGAGCTGTGGTCCGAAGATCGAAAAGCAGTTCGCCGCATTGTTCGGCAATCGCCGAAAGCATACCGCGGTAATCCGTTCGATAATTTAGTTTGGTCGAAACAATCTCGATAGAACCTCGTGCCACAGTCTGACCGGTGGCAGTCGTGCCCAACGTTATTTGCAGCAATCCCGTTTCGGCTCCCGTTTCAATCCGACCAACAGCCGGTCGGATCGAGTTTGGCTTCACCAGACCGCTGGGTTGAACGCAAAGCTGCCCGCAGTGGGCGAGCAGTTCGAAATCGTAGCACCAGCCCTCAAGCAACTGCACCTGTTCCTCTCCGAATTCCGTGGCTTCCGCCGCTCTAAGGATCCGAATTGTGGGTGGTTTTGCGTCGCTCTGGACAATCCTGACCTTTGCAGCGAGACGCCCTTGCTCATCAAAGCACGCGACTTCGGCTTCTCGAGCAAAGTTAGCCATTCTAGGCTTCTGCGAAGCTGACGAATCCGTGATTTCTCAGACGAGCGAGCATTCGTGTCAGTTTGTCAAAGCTCAGAAAGTAGTAGGCCCCTTCAGCTTCGAATGTAGGGCTTCCGTCGGGCCGCGCGCCCAAAGGGTCGAGACTTTCATCATCCAATTTTGCGGCGTTCACCGCTTGGCTTCGCAAGGCTTTGATATGGTCGAACTGACCGGACTCAGCGTCCACATTCCAGGAGCGAGTGCTGTGACATAGGATCGCGAGCGCACTGAGAACAGGTTCCAGTTTAGCGCGTGCCCCATGGAGACGAGGCAATAGCTTTTGCACGATTTGAGCATCCATCGCGGAACGGAAATCCCAATCATCCGAGCTTAACGCGCGATGAGTTTCGATGAACGCTGCAATTTCTTTAGCGACGCGAAATCCGAACTCAGATTGTACGCCAGTCAACACGTCGAAGAAGAGGAGAAGCTCTGCCTTTAATTTCGCCTGAGTTTCCTTTTCCAGCGTCAATCCATAACCGGAACGTGCGACGAAAACTTGACCGAACTCAGCACCACGACCGTCGAGCTTAGGCAGGGACACCGATTTCGGATTGTCCAGAAACCCCGCCATCTCCTCGCCTCTAATGCGAAACTCGATCACATTCGCACGATCGAGGACTTTGGGAGAAAACATGTATGTAGTCTCGTCGATATTGACCGTGCCGATGACGAACAGATTCGCCGGCAGCCTGATTTCGCCAGGAACCCCGTCGCGAATAGCGGGCCGACCGTCGGCAGTTCGATCTGAGTGAAGGTGAATAGGTTCATCCGACTCGAGCGCCGAAAGTATATCTGCGAAATACCGCTCGACGTGAGAGAGATTCATTTCGTCCAGAATCAGGAAGTACGGTTGATCCGGCTTCGACTCCGCACGGAGGATTATATCTAGCGCTTTGGTTCGGACGTAGCGGTTTGGATTTAATCCGTCTGCGTATCCAAGCACTTGTTCATTGCTGGTCCAATCTGCGCCGACTGCCACAACCTCGTAGCGTCGATGGAGGGTCGTGTTGCTGCGTGACTCACACACAGCAAAAGCTGCAGCCTTCAGGTGCGTCTCAAATGAATTCAGCTGCTTAGAAAATTTTGTAGCGGTCTCAATGGCATCTCTTAGATGCCGCGCGGGGGCATCACGAGTCAGCCCTTTTTCTTGTATATAATCAGCCCACTCTTGGATGAGAGCGCGCGGGAGAACGACTTTTGTCGCGTTTGACTCTTCTACAGCGTTCCAGAACTCGACGGCCAAGCGGTCTGATCTTCGAACGTAGTAGGTGATCCGGTCTGAGGGTATCTCGGCTCCGATTTTGAACGGATCGTCTCCTGCTACGTCGGTTGTGATCCATCGCGCAAACGATTGTGCGACTTTCGTTTTTCCGGACCCACTCAATCCAGTTAAGATCAGGAAGCGCTTTGCTAGAAGAGATGCGATAAGCCTGCGCAGGAATTCAGGTTGCAGGGCCAGCCCTGCCGACACGCAGTCCACATGACACGAATGAACAAGGCTGTTTAGTTTCGAGACGGTCATAGCGGTGACCATTTTCCGCTCTCCAAATACTCGATGAAAGCACAACCGGCGTAGCCTTCGCCGAAATCGTCGAGCGGATCGAATGCGCGCTCACTGCTCGCATCGTCTGAAACACCTTCGAAATACGGAATATGATCACCGTCTAACAAGCGAAAGCGGTGGATCAGTTGTGCCTCTTTCTTTTCATCAAAGTCCTGCGAGCAGACGCTCATGTTGGCGGCGCTATCAAGGTCTGTAGTTATTTTCCACATGGTAGGGTCAGTTGCGGGAAGGATCTGCTACGGCTGTCGATGTCCGATAGCCGCTGCGAGTATAACGGGTTTCGAGTTCGGGCACAGGCGCAGGCGAATCGTGGATGTCGACGCCGTGTTCGAGGGCGTTTTCGGGATGGAGATCCGGAAATAGCCAGAGCAGCGCGTGCCACCCGCGAAGGAATGTCTCCACCGGCATCGCACGCATGGTTTTGCGGTCCGCTCGCATAAGCGGGTCCAGCCAGCGGGCCGCTTCCGATTGAGAAGCAGGAAGGGACATCGCGGGCTTCCTCGGAGCCGCAGCTCCTTGCGCTTTCGCCGCGGTCGTCGCGGGTTGGAGAAACCGTTTCACCGCCAAACCCACCGCTTCGCCAATGAGGGGAGGCACGGCGTTGCCGATCAGGCGGAACGAATGCGTGCGGGCTTCCGGAAAAACGAACCAGTCGGGAAAACTTTGGACCCGCGCTGCTTCACGCGGAGTCAGCGAGCGATTCTGCACCGGATGAATAAACATCAGGCCGTCCTTGCTCAGATGCGCAACGATGGTGGAGCACGCGCGATTGCGATGCTGACGGGTGTAACGATCCTTGAAGGTGGTTTTCTTGTAGGGAAACTCGAACTTCACGCCGCGCTTCACGGCGGCCGCTGAACTCTCGCCCTCGTCGAGCCGGAGGAAGTCGCGCAAGTCGCGGGCACTGTGCGGGCGGGCGACGTGGTTGAAAATGGCCGGTGAAGCCTCCACCTGGGCAACCCGATCCAGATAGTTTTTCCGGAAGCGATCGCGCGTGCCGCCAAAGAAAACCGCGTTGCGGCGTTTTTCGTCGTAAGGAAGCTCGTTCTCACCGTCTCCGGCGGCCAGCACCGGCAGGTCGAGAATGGCGTCACCCAACATGGTTTCCAGGGTAGCCCGGGGCGCAGGCGCGAGTTCAGCAGGAAAATAGCCGGGCAAATCGGCGCGGACGCCGACAATGAGCTGACGGCGGCGCTTTTGGGGCACGCCGAGCTCGACGCCCCGCTCGATCTGAGGGTGGACACGATAGCCGGGCCGGCCGCCGTCGCGGCCGAGACTGCGCGCCTCGTACTGGACCGCGGTGAAGTACCGCCCCCCAGCGGCAGAGCGCAGGCCGAGGACATTCTCTATCACGAAGATTTTCGGCTGAAAGTGCTCCACATAGTCGAGAAAGTTCCTGAAGAGATGTCGACGCGGGTCAGCTTTCAGCCGCGCGTCGCCGTGATTTGAGCCGTCACGCTGGCGGGCGGTACTGAAACCCTGGCAGGGCGGCCCCCCCACGATCACATCGACAGAGCGGGTTCCGATAATCGCCTCCAAAACGGATGGCGGGAATGCGGTGAGATTGGCTTCAAGCGCATAGCCGACAGGTCTGAGGCCGGTGGGACCCTTGGCTTGGAGATTCGCCCGAAGGGTTTCGATCGCCGCGCCGTTAAAATCGACCGCCGCCAGGCAGTCGAATCCAGCTCGGAGCATGCCGAGCGTAAATCCCCCGCAGCCGGAAAAGAGATCAATAAACGTGGGGGCAGAATTGGCCGGGGCTATCATACGGATAGGCTGCGAAAACCTGCGGCAACCAAGACTGGTTCAACGCATGCCCGAGGTGGTGTAAAATGAAGGAAGCAGAGCATGGTCGAACAATACAGAAATGGGTGGGACATTGCTTGTCCCAACCCAGAGTAAAAGCAGGATGTAATTGGGACAACACCGACAACGTTGCCGATGAACAGATGCGGCTCGTCAGGGGTGCGCAAGCCCGCCCACCTACCGCTTTTCCGGGAGGCTGCACCATTGACAGGTTAGACGAAATCGGAATGGCGCTCCTTCGTTCGAACCGGCAGCGCCTTGGTGCGGCGAACGGCAAAGTCTCATCCGCGACGGAATGCCCAACCTCCGGGCAGGATGGAGCTGCTGGCGGGCCGTCACTTTAATCTCCCCGTCCACCGCCTCCTCCGTTCACACTCCAGCTCCCATGAAACTTCCCCTCCTGCCCCTGCTCGCTCTCCTGCTTGCTTTCACGTCGCTCCGCGCTGCCAGCGATCCGGCGGCGTGGAAGGCGGCGGACGACGCGCGCGTCCAGGCCATGATCTCGGCTGACGCCAAGCAAATCGCGACGGTGTTTTCGGACGACCTGCTGTACGTCCACTCCAACGGCAAGCCCGACACGAAGGCCACGTTCACCGAGGCGCTGGTGTCCGGGAAATCCAAATACAACAAGGTCACCTACGATCAGCGCGAATTCCGCGAAGTCGCGCCCGGCCTCGTGTTGATGAACGGCCGCTGCCGCGTCCTCCTCGGCAAGGCCGCCCCCTTCACCGAACTCAACCTCTCGTTCCTCGCTGCGTACCGGCTCGAAAAGGGCACGTGGCGCTTTCTCGCGTGGCAGTCGTGCAAGCTGCCGGAGCCGGCGGCGGGCGCGGCGAAGCCGTGAACGGCTTCGCGGTAGTTGAAAGTTGAAGGGTGAAAGTTGAAAGACCGGGCCCTCAACGGCCCTTGGCTGTCGCTTCTGGGCCGTGGCGACTGAGAGGGGTTAACGCTTGTCCGGGCTTTCAACCTTCAACGTTCAACTTTCAACTGCCCGATTCCCTCTGAAGGAATCGGGCCCGTCCCATTTGACCCGGAGCGCGTCCCCCACACGCTGACGACGTGCTGTCCGACGCTTTTGCAGGTTTGCAAAAACTGGTGCTGCCCGATCGGTGGCAGGCACTGGCGTTGACCGCCCTGCGCGCGGGCAAGGACGTCGTGATCGACGCCCCGACCGGCGCCGGCAAAACCTACGTTTTCGAACGCTGGGCCGAACAGACGAGCTTCGCCCGCCGCGCGCTCTTCACCGTTCCGACGCGCGCGCTGGCCAACGACAAATTCGCCGAATGGCGCGCCCGCGACTGGGACGTCGGCATCATGACGGGCGACCTGTGCGTCAACCCCGACGCCCCGATCGTCGTCGCCACGCTCGAAGCGGTGCAGGGCCTGGTCATCGCCGGGAGCGCCGGCCTCCCGCCGGCCGGTTCAGGAAATGCGAGCGGTTCGGTCGGAGGCAGCCGGGCCGCCGGCGCTCCCGCGTTTCAACTCCTGGTGGTCGACGAGTACCACTGGCTCGCCGATGCTCACCGCGGCAATCACTACGAGGGCGTGTTGCTGTCCGCCGCACGCGATCTGCAACTGCTGCTGCTGTCGGGCGCGGTGGCCAATCCCGACGACGTGGCGGGCTGGCTGCGCCGGCTCGGCCGGACCGTCGAGGTCGTCATTCACCGCGAGCGCCCGGTGCAGCTCGACGAGGTCGACGTCGACGATCTGATCCACGGCCTGCCGCGTTGCATCGAGGGTTTCTGGTCGAAACGCGTCGCCGGCGCCCTGCGCGAAGGCCTCGGCCCCGTGCTCGTGTTTGCCCCGCACCGGGCCGACGCCGAGCGGCTCGCACGGCAGTTTGCGCGCGAGCTGCCGCTGGCCGACACCCTCACGCTCACACCCGAGCAGGAGCAGTTGTGCGGTCCGCGGCTGGCCAAGCTCATCTCGCGTCGCGTGGCCTACCATCACAGCGGACTCAGCTACGCGCAACGCGCCGGCGTGATCGAACCGCTGGCCAAGGCGGGCCAGCTCCGCGCCGTCGTGGCCACGCTGGGGCTCAGCGCCGGGATCAATTTCTCACTGCGCTCGGTGATGATCACCGCCGGCACATATCGTCACAACCATATCGAGCGCGAGATCGCCCCGCACGATCTCCTGCAGATGATCGGTCGCGCCGGTCGTCGCGGGCTGGACGAAATGGGCTACGTGCTCGTCAGCACGACGACGCCCCGGATGCGCCGCGCCGAGCCGTTGCGGCTGAAACGCGCCGCCGCGCTGCCGTGGGCGTTTTTCCTCCGGCAGCTGCGAGCCGGGCGCGACGCCGCGGAACTGGCGGCCACGGAATCGACGCGTTTCTTTGCCGATGAACTCATCCCGCTCGGGATCGAATCCGCGTCCGCGACGCGGCGTCACGCGCTGCCCTGTGGTGAACGCACGGATACGGGCCGAGCCCGCCTCGTGCGGCGGGAGCGAAATCCATTTGTCGGATGCGTCACGTGTGCGCACCGCGCCGCGTGTCTCGCGCTCTCGCCGAACCCGACGCTGCTCTGGCAGTGGCAGCGCACGGACGTGCTGGATCGTTCGCTCGCGCTGACGGTGCGCGGGGAAATTGTTTCGTTCTTCCTCGGGCCCGAGGGTCTGGCGATCGCGGCGGCGCTCGAGGATCGGCGGTATCCGATCGACGACCTGCTGTTCGACATCGCGAACCTCTACGCGAACGATCGTTTCTCCGGCACCAATCCGCGCGGCATCGGCCGTCTGGCGGAGGCCTGCACGCGGGCGTACCGCCGGCTCAGCATCGACGGCTGGCTGCACGAAGGCCTGCCGCTGCAATACGGGTCCGGCGGGAGCGATGCGGTGCGTGCGATCGTGGCCGAGGGCGCGCGCACCCGGGAAGTCATGGATGAGATCGAGACGGCCGGCCGCGGCGACATCGACCGCCTGCTCACCGAATGGCGCAGCCTGCTGCGGCAGATCGCGCGGGCGGGTCCGTTGCTCGGCGACGGCGCGCCGATGACTGGCCGGGATCATTTCATCGCCGAGCGCTGGGATGAGTTTCGGACGCTCGCGCGACACTGGCTGCGCGAGTCGCCGATGGACTCCTTGCCGGATTTGCCGCCGCTCACGGCTGACCAGCGCCGCGCGATCAATCACAGCGTGCTGCGCAATCCCCGGCCGCCGGCACCGGGGCGGGCGCACGAGGGGTTGAACACCGCCAGAGCAGCAGGGCGTTGAGCGCGCGTAGGGCGCGGGTGCAAGGGACGGACGCAACGCGCAACAGCCTGACCCCTTCCGTAAGGGGTCAGCAACGGTCTTTCAGGCGAGGTTAAATTGAGGATTTTTAATGAGGTGGTTGAGAAGGACGACGAGCTTCCGCATGACGGCGGTGATGGCTACTTTCTTAGGCTTACCTGCGGCGACGAGTCGTTGATAGAATGATTTCAGAACGGGGTTGAATCGGGTGGCGACGAGGGCCGCCAGGTAGAGGACGCGGCGGACTTTTACTCGACCGCCGCGGATAGTTCGTCGACCGCGGAGGGTGCCACTGTCGCGATTATAGGGCGCGACACCCGCGAGTGCTCCGACTTGCTTGCGGCTGAGTTTCCCCAGTTCGGGGAGCTCGGCCAAGATGGTGGAGGCGGTTACTTTCCCGATGCCTTTGACCTGTTGCAGCCGCGCGCTCTGCCCGCGCAACGTGTCATCGTCATCGATCTGTTGCTCAATCATCACCTCGATTTGCTGGACCTGTTTCTGCAGCTCCCCGATTAGACTTTGGATCAGCTTTTTGAGCACGACGTCGCGAGTCTGCATCAGTCGCTGTTCCTCCATTGTGAGCAGGTTCACCAGTTGCTCCCGGCGCTGGACCAGCGCGGCGAGTCTTTGGCGTGAGGGCGAAGGAGCTTCGAGGACCGGGGGCTGAAGGAGTTCACCAAACTCCCGTAGCACCGACGCATCAATCTCGTCGGTCTTCGCCAGCAGCCCTTGCGCCCTGGCAAACGACCGCACGCGGGCAGCGTTGACCAAGCTGACGGGAATGTTGGCGGCCCATAACGCCTCCAGTAGCTCGCGTTCGTAGCCGCCACTCGGTTCACAAATCACGTGCACCGGGCCCGCCATTTTGCCCAGCGATTCGATGAGGCCAGTGATTCCGGCGGCGGCGTTGTCGTAGCGCTCCGGACTGCGTCCAACGAGCGAGACATCCAACGCTTCTTTGCAGATATCGACTCCGGCGTAGGTCGGAGCTGGTTCGGTCATTTTATTCATAGCGCTCTGTCTTGCGATTCGAGCTGCGCGGCCGTGAGGCCCGCGCTCTTCCAACGGTTCGAGTTTGTATGAAGAATCCCGAGCCGACCGCGCTGACCCACGAGATCACCTGGCGTCTCAAGGCCATGTTATCGATCTGACTCGGAAAGGGAGTCGCCACCGGTCTGGTTGCGGCTTCCTCCGACGAGCCTGTCGCCCATTCTCGGAAGCCGCAACCAGACCTTCGCCGTTCAAGATACAAGGCTGTTGCGCGTTGCAGGCGAGGACGCCTGCACTCCCGGGGAGAAGCCTTTCTCGTTGCGCACCTCGACCGGAGCGCGCAATTCAACCCGTTTTCCGCGTGAACGCCGCTCACACCCGATCCGTCCTGCAGCTCGTGGGTGCCGCCCTGTGCTGGAGCTTCGCGGGCGTGCTGATCAAGTCCGTCGCCGCGACGTGGCCCGGGCTGGCGGTCGCGGGCGGGCGCGGCATCATTGCCGCCGTTTTCCTCGTCCTGACCAATCGCGGGCTGCGTTTTCATTTCTCCCGCGATCAGATCATCGGCGCGGTCGGCTATGCGGCGTGCACGGTCACGTTCTGCACGGCCACGACGCTCACGAGCGCGGCCAACGCCATCCTGCTCCAATACACCGCGCCGATCTGGGTCGCGCTGCTCAGCGCCTGGCTGCTGGGCGAACGCGCGACGCGCGCGGACTGGGTCACGATCGTCGCGGCGCTGGGAGGCATGGCGCTGTTCTTCAAGGACAGCCTCACCCTCGGCCACCTCGACGGCGATCTGCTCGGGGCGCTGAGCGGACTGTGTTTCGCGGCGATGACGATCGCGTTGCGCCGGCAGAAAGACGGTTCGGCAGTCGAGTCGATCATTCTCGGCAACACGCTCGCGTTCGTGATTGGGCTGCCGTGGATCCTCAGCGCGCCGCCATTACCGCCAACCGGGTGGGCGGCGCTGGGCGCGCTCGGCGTGATCCAGCTGGGCGTGTCCTACTGGCTCTACGCGCGCGCCATCCGACACGTGACCGCCCTGGAAGCCGTCCTGATTCCGGTGATCGAACCGATCCTCAATCCAGTGTGGGTGCTGATCTTCATGCACGAAAGGCCCTCCGGCTGGGCGCTGGCCGGCGGCACGATCGTGCTCACCGCCGTCACAGTGCGGGCAGTGATGTCGATCCGACAACGCCGCGCGCTCGCCGCCGCCTAGTCGGTCCCTCACGACCGTCAGGGAGGGGCACCGGTAACAGGCCGGTTACGATCATTCACGCGACGGCGCTGAGTAAAACGCTACGCTCCGTGACGCCGCAGGTCGTCGCGGTGTGGTTGGTTTCCTCCTCATGTCCGCCTCATCCCGTTTAGCAGCGAGCCTTGCCCATGAGGCTTCGTCTGCGGGCCGCGCGCGTTGGGGTCGCCGGTCACAGCGTTGCGGCACGAACCACTTTCACGACTTTCCTCCCTCTGCCGGGCGGCAGATCGCGGTGAACGAAGATCCCGGAGACGCTGCTGCGAACTCCGGGCTTGCCCGGGCACCACGCGGGCCCACCTACCCTACGTCCGCGGGAGTGCTCGTCCTGCCGCCCGGCACCGCAGCCTCGCCGCAACCCAAACCGGTTGCGCGGGTCGGAACCCACCGTCGCCCGGCGATCCTTTGCCGGCGGCTGGCCCGCGGTCAGCGGTCTCGACCTAACACCCGCTGACTCAGGGCTGGTCGCCGGCATCCGATCGATATTCGCATCTGGCGGGATCATCGTCGCGCAGAGCGGCACCGCGATTTTGACCGCGGATGGGGCGGACGGCGCGGATAACACCAGCGGTGCCGTCCGCGGCGCTCGCGGTGCATGAGCCGGGTCCGTGCGTCCCGGGAGGCGAGCGCGATTTCTGATCAGGTCCCAGACAATTCCCCCGCGCAGCGGCGCTCTTCGTTGTCGCCATCCTTCCCATCGTGAAACCCGCCGCCCTGATTCTTGCCGCTTCCCTGCTGGCCAACGTTACCCTCGTTGCCGTGCTCGTCACGCGCCCGTCCACCCGCGACCGCGGCACGCGACCGACAGCCACTTCGGGTCCGCTGCCGGCCGGCTCGCTGGCGGTATCCGATGCCCTGCGCGCCGCGCTCGCTTCGGGCGACGCCGCCGCGCTGGCCGCCGCCGGCGTGAACCCTGACGTCGCCCGCGATCTCGCGTTGGGCCGCACGCTCGCCCGGATTGCCGACCGGGCGCGCCACGCTCCGGGCCAGGCCGCAGCCGACGACCGATGGTGGCGAAACCGCACCGGCACGCCCGGCGCGCGGGCGGAACAACTCGTGGCGCGCCGTGAACTCTCCGCTGCGTTGCTGGCCGCGTTCGGCACCGACCTCGGCCTGGCCGGTGGCGAGGTGGGGCTGCTGGCTTTTCTGCCGTCGGCGAAGCGCGACGCCCTGCGCCGCATCACGCAGGACTACGACGAGATGTTTGCGGCGTTCGCAACCGGCGGACCGCAACTGGCATCGGACAAAGAGAAACTCCGCCTGCTGCGCGCCGAGCGCGAGCGCGACATCGCCGCGCTGCTCACACCCGAGGAGCGCGAGGCCTACGACCTGCGCACCTCGCCCAGCGGCATGACCGTGCGCAACCGTTACGGCGATGCGATCGAGTCGGAGGCGGAGTTGGCCAAGACTTTCGCGCTGCAGAAGGCGTTCGACGAAAAATTTCCGCGCGAAGCGATGACGGGACGCATCGCGCCTGAGACGATCCGCGCCCGCAGCGAGGCCGAGCGCCAGCTCGATCAGGATCTACGGACCGCAGTGGGCGACGCACGCTACGCCGCCTTGCGCCGCGCGGCGGATCCCGATCTACGCACGGTCGACGCACTCGTGGCGCGGTTGAGTTTGCCCCCGGCCACGGCCGACAACGTCGTCGCGACGCGCGAGGCGTTCGCCGCCGAGTCGCAACGCATCAACCAGGACGCCGCCGTGCCGATGCCGCAGCGTCGCGCGCAAATCCAGGAGCTGGCGGGTCGCGCCAAGACCGAGCTCACGCGCGCGTTGGGCAACGAGGCGGCCGACGCCTACGCCCAGACCGCCCCATGGCTTAACTTCCTGCAAAGCGGGATGGCCTATTCGACTGCGCCTCAAGCCGGCACGCCGGGCAGCCTCATGGGCGGACAGCAGAGCGTGTATCCCGTGATGCCCGCCGGTGCCTCCGCGCCCGGCAGCGGCCGCTCGATGTTCATCAGCTCCGCGCCGCCCGTTGAGCTGAGTGCGGGCGGCGATCGCGCGCTGACGAACCCGAACGTCCAGATGATGACGTTCAGCACGAGCACGACGGAGACGGCGACGGCACCCGCCATTTCCCCAGGGCAGACTCGCACCGGGATCGCCGTTCCCTCCCCTACCGCCGCACCCGCACCGACGCCCACGCCTTAACGAGCGGAGGAAAAGCCTTTCGCTGATAGGGCGGCTTGTCCCCAAGCCGCCGCGCGCACCGCGACGATCATCGCGACGCGGCGCGTTGAGGACAACGCGCCCTACCGCTGCAACGCCGCCGGCGGCTACGTTTCCCGCGCCGGCGGCTTCAGCTGCAGCAGGACGTTCGCGAGCGTGATGAGTCCGCCGCCGACGAGCAGCGTCCAGGTCGCGGTTTCGTTGGCGTAGTTGACGCCGGCCCACACGGAGAAGAGCGCGGGCAGGAACAGCGCCATCACGGAGCCGAAGATCGGCTCGATGCAGTAAATCAATCCGGCCTCGGTGGCGGTGATTTTCGGCTGCCAGGTGTTCATCAGCCCGTAGGCGCCGCACGTGCACAGCACGGTGAGCGCAAGCAGGAAGCCGATCCAGATGGGCGACGTCCACGGCACGAGGAACACGGCGGGGCTAGGCGCGAGCACGCCGGCGAGGATCGCGAACACCACGCCTTGAGTCGCGAACATCACGAACGTGATCTGCTCCGGCCGGTTCGCCGCGAAGTCGCGCCGCTCGAGGGTCAGGATCTGGCCCATGAAGAAGACCGAGCTGAGCAAGGTTTCCCACTCGCCCCGCCCGAGGCGCAGCGCGTGCCAGTCGAAGCGTCCGAGAATCGCCACCCCCGCCAGCACCAGCGCGCAGCAGATCCAGATGCGGCCGCCCGGGTTGCGTCGCGCCCGCACCGCGAGCCACACCGGAATCAGGATCGCGTAGAACTGGGTGAGGAACGCGGACGTGCTGGCCGCCGTGAATTGCAGGCCGTCGTTTTGGAATAACATCCCCGCCGCGGAAAACAGCCCGAGCCTCACGCCCTGTTTCCATTCGCCGGGCGTCGCCCGCCAGCAATCGCGCGGCCGCAGCAGCAGCATGATCACCACCGCGAGCAGGAAGCGCGGGGCGATGGTCAGGACGGTCATGAACCACGAGCTCACGCCGGGCAGGAGTTTTTCCTGCAACAACAGCAGCGCCTTGATCAACGGAAAGCTCAGCCCCCAGAAAAAATTGGCTCCGAGCAACATCAGCACCGCGCGGGTGTGGTCGGGGGAGCGGTGGGGCGGCATCGGAACCGGCAGCGTGGGCCGACGGCGCAGACCCGCCAAGTGAATTGGCGGATGACACACCGCGCGGTGAGACCGACGGCACAAACGCCGGGCCCCACGGTCGACGACGAAGCGAGCACGAACGTCCGGTACCGATTCACCGAGGTGAAATCAAAACCCACCCACCCCTTGCCCCCTGCGTCCGCACCCTCGCGCGGCCGCCCCGGGTTCATCGCGCGTTGTTGCGCGGATTTCGGGTGATGCGTGGTTCTGCCGGATTGCTTCCCTCGTGCTAAGAATTCGCTTCCCTGTACGTCGAACCTTCCGCCCCCGCCCATGAAGCTGCGTCTGCTCCTGCTCGTCGGTTCCGCGACGTTGAACGTCGCGTTCGCCACTGCGTTCGTGCTGCAACCCTCGCTCGCGCCACCCGGAGTCCGCGACTATTTCCAGCGCACGCCCGCAACGAGCGCCCCGTCCGCCGCGACTCCACGAAACGCCGGGCCGACCGCCGCGGAGCACGCTGCCCAAGCCGCCGCAGGCCAGGCGCAACTCTGGCGCTCGCTCGCCACCGACAACCTCTCCGACCTCGTGGCCCGGCTCCGCGCCGCGGGTTTCCCGCCGACCATCGTGCGCGGCATCGTGGACGCGGAGATCGAGCGGCGGTTCAGCAGCCGGTTCAAGGAGCTGTCCCGCTCGATGAACGAGACGCCCTACTGGAAACCGGATCCGTCGTACCTCATGGGCAACTCGAAGCTTTTCGAGGAGGTGAACCAGATTTACCGCGAACGCTCGCGGCTGTTGCGCGAGCTGCTCGGCCAGGACGCCTTCGCTTACGGGACGAGCGATCCGTCCGCGATGCAGCGCCGGCAGTTTGGCGACCTCACGCCGGCCAAGATCGACCTCGTGCAGCGGATCTCCGACGACTACACGGAGATGATCGGCCAGATTCGCACCGCGACGCAGGGCATCATGCTGCCCGAGGACCGCGAAAAAATCGCGTTTCTCGAACGCGAAAAGCGCGCCGATCTCGCCGCCGTCCTCAGTCCGGCCGAGCTCGCCGACTACGAGATGCGCTCCTCGCCGGCGACCAACCGGCTCCGCACGGCCATGACCGTGCTGGATGCGAGCGAGGACGAGTTCCGGAAGATCTACCAGATCCAGCAGCCGTTCTCCGACCTGCTCTATCCGACCGGTTACACGGTCTTCACGGCCGAGACGTCCGAGAAACGCCGCGAGGCCCAGAAGCAGATCAGCGATCAGGTGAAAGCCGTCCTCGGCGAACCGCGTTTCGCCGAATACCAGCGCGCGACGAACAGCGAGTTCCAGCAACTCTACCGGATAGGCCAGCGCGACAACGTGCCGTACGACACCCTCGCGCGCGCCTTTGACTCCCGCCTGACCGCGGCCGAGGCGTCGCAGAAAATCTACAACGACCGCAACCTGAGCACTGACGACCGCCGCGCGGCCCTGCAGCAACTCGCCCAGACCACGCGTACCCAGATTCTCAGCACCCTCGGGCCGAACGCCGGCCCGGCCTACCTCGAAACCAGCCGCTGGCTCACCCACATCGAGCAGGGCGGCTCCGTCATGGTGCAACCCGACGGCAACCTGAGCTACCGCAGCGCCGCGCCAGCACGTCCGGCCGCCGCCCCCAAGCAATAGCCCCATGAAAACCGTCCTCACGGTCCTCGTCGCAGGTTCGCTGGCCCTCAATCTCTTCTGCCTCGCGCTGCTCATCTCCGGCCGCACCCACACTCCGGATACGGCGCGCGCGCCCGTCGCCAGCCCGGCGCCGGTTGCCGCCGCGGCCACCGCGCCACTGAACGATCAAGTCTGGGCGGGGCTCCGCGCCGGCGAAGATTTGCCGGCGATGGTGCAGCGCCTGCGCGCGGCCGGCTTTCCCCCCGACGTGATCCGCGCGATCATGGCGGCGCAGCTCCGCGAGAATTTCGCCGCACGGCTCAAGGCCATCGATCCCGGCGCCGAGTCCCGCCCCTTCTGGAAAAGCACGACCGTCGATCCGCGGGTGCAGCAGGCGCAGTCCCAGCTCTATCGCGAGCAGCGCAAACTCCTGCGCGAACTGCTGGGGGCCGACGCCGATCCGCAGGAGAACGTGAACGCGATCTTCCAGGGCCGACGCCTCGACAGCGTGCCGGCGGAGAAGCTCGACGACGTGCGCCGGCTGCTGCGCGAACACGAGGAAGCCCGGGCCGACGCCTTCTCGAATTTTTCCGGCGGCATGCTGACTGCGGAGATGCAGAAGAAACTCAAGGCGGTGGACAAAAACCACCTCGACGCCCTCGCCGCTGTTCTGACGCCCGCCGAGTTCGAAGCGTACAACCTCCGCAACAGCGACACCTCGCGCCAGCTGCGCGGCAATCTCACCGCTTTCAATCCGACCGAGGACGAATTCCGCACGCTCTACAAATTGCAGGCCACCTACGACGAACGCTTCGGGCAGATGTACGCGATCCCGTCGCCCGAGGAACAGCGTCAGCGCAGCGAGGCCCAGCGCGAACTGAACGAGCAGATCAAGGCGTCCCTCGGCCCGGCCCGCGGCGCAGAGTACGAACGTGCCACAGACTACAACTATCGGCAGACGAGCCAGCTCGTGGCGCGGCTGGACCTGCCCGCCGACACCACGACGAAAATCTGGGAGCTGAAGCAGGACGTCGAGCAGCGCGCCAACGCCCTGCGCCGCGACACCTCGCTGAGCCCCGAAGTCCGCACCCAGCAGCTCGCGGCGATCGCCGCGGAAAGCACCGCGAAACTCACGCCGCTCCTCGGCGGCGAGCGCGGGATGGAAGCCTTCAAACAGTACGGCGGCTTCTGGTATTCCAATCTCACGCAGCGGCCCGGCCTGCCCACGACGACCACCACGAGGATCATCTCCACGCCGAGTCGCTGACGCTCAGATTCACCCGCGAGGGACGCGGCGCGCGCGATCCCGCAGACCGTTTCGCGACTGGTTTCACGGCGCGCACGAGCCGCGCTCCCACCGACTTCGAAGCCGACTCGACAATGCGGGCGAGCCGCGCCCTGATCGCGGCAAATGTCGAAGGCCCGCGGTGAGCGAAAACTGCCCAAGCGCACTTACGAAGCGCGTGTTCCCGCCCTGCGCGAGGCATTGGTGAAGCTGCAGATTGCGCTGAAGCCCGCACCGTTCTCCGTGCTCCTCGTGATCGCCGGCGATGACGCTTCCGGCAAGGGCGAGGTCGTCAACATCCTCAACGGCTGGCTCGATCCGCGCGGCGTGGAGACGTTTGCCTTCCACGATCTCACCGACGAGGAACGCGAACGTCCGCCGATGTGGCGTTACTGGCGTTCACTGCCGCCGCGCGGCCGCATGGCGATTTACTCCGGCGGCTGGCACGCGGAGGCGCTCGCGACGGATCCGCGCAACGCCCGCGAACTGGCCCACTTCGAGGAGACGCTGCAGCACCTCACGCATTTCGAGGGCCTGCTCACCGCCGACGGCGCCCTGATCGTGAAGGTGTGGCTGAAACTTTCCAAATCAGCCCAGCGCGAGCGACTCCTCGCGCTCGAGGAGGATCCCGACACCGCGTGGCGCGTGTCGCCCGACGACTGGAAACATCACCGCGACTACGAACGCCTTTCCCAGCTTTCGAAACACATGCGGCGTGTCACTCACCGGCCCGCCGCCCCCTGGCACGTGGTCGACGCGGCGGATCCCCGCGCGCGCAACGTCGCCGTCGCGGACATCGTGCTCGCGCGCTTTCACGCCCACCTGCACGCGCTGGCCCGGCCGGAGAAGATCAAGAAGCCGGGCCGGATCGTGGCGCTGCGTCCCGCCGGCTTGCGGCGCCTGCGCGCATTTCCGCTCGATCAGGAGCTCTCCGAATCGGACTACGAGGCCAAGCGCGACAAATGGCTGGGCCGGCTCAACCGCGCCGTCCGCTCCGCCGGCCAGCAGGGCCGCTCCGTCGTCTGGGTCTTCGAGGGCTGGGACGCCGCCGGCAAGGGCGGTGCGATCCGCCGGCTCACCTCCGCAATCGACGCCCGCGACTATCGCGTGATCCCCGTCGCCAAGCCCACGGACGAGGAAAAATCGCACCACTACCTGTGGCGCTTCTGGCGCCATATTCCCCGCGCCGGCCGCGTCACGATCTACGATCGTTCCTGGTATGGACGCGTCCTCGTCGAGCGGATCGAGGGCTTCTGCCGGGAGACCGAGTGGCGCCGCGCCTACGATGAACTGAACGACTTCGAGGAGCAACTGACCGCGCACGGCATCATCGTGCTCAAATTCTGGTTACACCTCTCGAAGGCGGAACAGCTCCGGCGCTTCCGGCGTCGCGAGGACACCGGCTACAAACGGCACAAGATTAACGACGAGGACTGGCGCAACCGGCGGCAGTGGAGCGCCTACGAGATCGCCATCGGCGACATGCTCGCGCTGACCGATCGGCCCAACGCCCCCTGGCATCTGATTCCCGCCGACAACAAGCGCTTCGCCCGCCTCGAGATCCTCAAGATTTCCTGCCAGCAAATCGGCGCCGCGCTCGAGCAGGTCTGAACACCTCGTGGGAATCCGCCCGAGCCAAACGACCGCGGATCGCGCGGACGCAATTTCCATCCGCACGATTCGACGTCGGGTGCACTCGCATGGCGCAACTTCGCCGAGCCGTGGCTACGAGCGCCCGCGAGTGGCGGTGCATTCGGGGCCGCACGTCCTTCCCCTCGCTGGCGCTGGCCGCCGCCCTAGCGTCGCTGCGTGTCGCGCTGGATGCGGTACGCCCGCAGCGCGACCTCGAGGTCGGCGGGACGCAGCGGCTTCGTGAGGTAATCGTTCAAGCCGGCCGACATCCCCCGCGCGCGCTGCTCGTCGCGCGCATCGGCCGTCAACGCAATCGTCCACAACGTCTGCGCGTGCACCCCCGCCCTGCCCGCGCGGATCTCGCGCAGGAAATCGAGCCCGTCCAAGCCGGGGGGCTGCACATCCAGCATCACCAAATCGATTTCCTGCGGCTGACGTTCGAGCACGGCCAGCGCCTTGGGGCCGTTCTCCACCGCCGTGGTGGTGCAGCCGAGCGACGCCAGCACGCGTTCCACGAGCAGCTGGTTCACCGCATCGTTGCCCACCAGCAGCACGCGAAAACCAAAATGGGCGAGTGCCCGCGGCGCAGGCAGTCCGCCCATCGAACCCGCCAGCAGCGCAAAGAAACCGTCATGATGCACCGGCTTGTTCACCAGCAGGCGGAAATGGGCGCGCAGGCCGGTGCGGAGATCGTTGGACAGCGTCACCGGGACCAGCCCGAGCAGCTTCTCCGCCGGGAATCCAAATAATGGAGACGGACGCAACGCCACGGCGCGCGCCTCCTCCTTGCGAACTTCCACCAGCACGATGTCGGCACCCTGCAACGCGGATTCGTCAGGACTCTCCGCGCCAATGACGTCGCCGCCCCAGCCGCGGATCAACTGCGCGAGCTCCGCGCGCAGCGCCACCGTTTGCACCACCAGCCCAAGGCGCAGTCCGGTGAGATTCCGTTCGGGGCGCTCCGCCGTGATGACCGGCGCCTGAATCGTGAAACGAAACGTCGCGCCCTGGCCCGGCGCGCTCTCCAGCCCGATGCGACCGCCCATCAGCTCGACCAGATTCCGGCAGATCGCGAGGCCCAGTCCGGTCCCGCCGTAACGTCGCGTCGTGGACTCATCGACCTGGGAAAACGCGCGGAACAGTTTCTCATGATTCTCCGGCGCAATGCCGATGCCGGTGTCGCGCACGGAAAACTCCAACGAGCAGCTCTCCTCCGCCCCGGCACCGGCGGCGCTTGCGGCCGGGATGCGTCGCACGCTCACCTCGACCTCGCCGCCGTCGGTGAACTTGATCGCATTGCCAATCAGGTTCGCGAGCACCTGCCGCAGGCGCCCGCCGTCGGCCATGACGGCCACGGGAACATCGGCGCCCACGTGGTGCAGCAACTCGATCCGTTTTGCGTCGGCCTTCGGTGCCAGGAGATCGAGCGCGTCCTCGATGCACTCGCGCGGATCACAGGACATCGGATCCAGTTTCAACTTGCCGGACTCGATCCGCGCAAAGTCGAGGATGTCGCCCGTGAGCTGAATCAACGCCTCCGTGCTCATGCGGATCGTCTGGACGTATTCACGTTGTTCGGACGTCAGCGGCGTATCGAGCAGGAGGCTCGTGAAGCCGACGATGCCGTTGAGCGGCGTGCGCACCTCGTGGCTCATCGTGGCGAGAAAGTGCCCCTTCGCGCGATCGCCCGCCTGCGCCCGGTCGCGCGCATCGCGCAACTCCGCCTCACGCTCGTTGCTCTCGACCTCGTCGTCGCCCACCACGATGCAGCCCGCGGCACCGCCATCGCGCGACGGGGCCGCGGTGAGGGTGCCACGCAACGGATACACCGAGCCATCCCGCCGACGCCCCTGCCAGCGACCGGCCCACACCGTCCCGCCCCGCGCGGCGGTGATCACATCCGCAGGTTGCGGCGGCGAGGCCTCGCCACACTGCAACTCCGACCAGGCCCGCCCGGTAAGATCATGCCGGGCCCAACCGCTCTGGGCGCAGTAGGCTTGGTTGGCGAATTCAACCCGGCCTTCCCGATCGAGAATGAGTATACCCGACTGACATTGATCCATCGCCGTGGAAAGCGTGCGCACCTGCTGCGCGTGATCCGCGCGGGAACGCCTCCATCCCCACAGCGCCCAAACGAAACCCAGACCGAGCCACACCATCAGCGCGCGGCTCAGGTTCCACTCGCGGTTCCATGCGCCGACACCCACACCCGCGAGTGCAATCACGCCGCAGGCCATCGCGAACCTTACGTTGCTGGAAATGTTTCGCACTGGGAAATGCCCCTGGCGCCCGGCCGGGTGTCAGGAAGTAATGCCGCGCTCCACCCGCGTGCAACCCCCTTCACGGCGGAAGCCATCGCATCCCAACACCGCGTTCACGCGCGCGGCGCGTCGCCGCGGCCGGTGCATTTTCACACGCTTTTCAAAAATCGAACGAGCTACCGACCGACGGTGCCCACACTCTCCCACCGCCCTGGGCGTGAGCGAGTGAAGGACTCATACCAATCGATCTTTGCCTTTGGACTTTAGCCGTGGCTACGAGCGCCAGCGAGTGGCCGAACGACCACTCGCTGGCGCTCGTAGCCACGATCGATCCAGAAGTCCAAAAGCAAGGAGCGATTGGTATCAATTCCTCCGCGCACCTTCGCCGCTTCACTCGTAATCAGGCGGCCGGCCAGAGTGATGGCACGCGGCCGACACCGGATTTCGGTGCAGCCGGCCCGGAGCAACAGGCATAAAAAAACCGCCGCGAACTGAATCGCGGCGGCTTGGGAAAACGTATCGGAAGCTCAGGAAACGTGACCCGAGACGAGCTTGGTCATCTCGAACATCGAAACCGACTTCTTCTTGTTGAAGATCGGGAGCAGCTTTTCGTCTGCATTGATCTGGGTCTTCACCTTCTTGTCCTGAAGACCGTTCTTCTTGATGTAGGCCCAGAGCTTCTTGGTGAGCTCCGTGCGCGGGAGCGGATTGGCTCCAACGACAGCAGCCAGCGCCGCATCGGGCGTGACCGGTTTCATGAACGCAGCATTCGGTTTACGAGCAGCTTTTTTAGCCATAATAGTTTTGGGTTTTTAACAAGGTCCCTCTGACACAAGCGCTCTTCTAGAGGGAAAAAGCCGCGTTTGCATAGGAAAATCTGAAACTTTCTAGAGGGAAAACCGCGTGAAGCGTTGCGTAAGTCGATCGCGATTTCGCTGCTTTCCATCACGCTCGATCAGCCTCACCCGCGATCATCGACCTGCACGAACTGCCGGTACAATGCCGCATAATGTCCGCCGTGCGCGAGCAGCTCCACGTGCGTGCCGCGCTCGATGATGCGGCCCTGATCGAGCACGAGCACGCAGTCGGCGTGACGAATCGTGCTGAGCCGGTGCGCGACGACAAAGCTCGTGCGGCCGCGCAGCAAAGCCGCGAGCGCCTGCTGCAGGCGCGCCTCGGTGAGCGCATCGATCGCGCTCGTCGCCTCGTCGAGAATCACGAGCCGCGGATCCGCCAGCATTGCGCGCGTGAAACAGACGAGCTGACGCTCGCCCACCGACAGCGCCGCGCCGCGCTCGCCGACGTCCGTGTGCAGGCCGCGCGGCAGGGCATCCAGAATATCGATACAGTCGAGGCGCGTCGCCGCCGCCCGCACCTCCGCCTCCGTCGCACCGGGCTTTGCCACGCAGATGTTGTCGAGCACCGTGCCGCTGAAGAGAAAGTTCTGCTGCTGCACCATGCCCATCTGCCGGTGCAGCGACCGGCTCGTCAGCGCGCGAATCTCGCGGCCGTCGACCAGCAGCTCGCCCGCGGTCGGCAGGTAGAACTTCGCCGCGAGATTGATGATCGAGCTCTTGCCGCTCCCGGTGTGCCCCACGAGCGCAATGGTCTGGCCCGGCGCGGCGACAAACGACACGTCGTGCAGGACGAGGCGCGCCGGGTCGTAACCAAAGCTCACGTTGCGAAACTCGATGCGCATGCCGGCGGCGTTGCGATCCGCCGGAGGGTCCGCAGCGGGTGGCGGAGAAACGGCCGCCTCGGATCCGCGTTCCCCATCGACGCCGTTCGTCGTTGCGCGCGGATCAGGCAGTTCCTGCGCATCGGCCGCGTCCTCCCAGTCCGGCTTCGTGTCGATCAGGCGGAACACGCGTTCGGCACCGGCCATCGCGACCAGCGCCTGGTTGTACTGATTGCCGATGATCGCGATCGGCGCGAAGAACTGGTTCGCGAGCAGGAAGAACGTGATCAGCGCGCCGACGTCCATGTAACCATGATACACGCGCCAGCCGCCGAACATCAGGAGGATTGCGACGAAGAACTGGCTGTTGAGCTCCAGCAGCGGCGTGAGGATCGCCGAGGTGCGCGCGAGCGCGATGCTGTAGCGGGAGTGATCCGCGAGCAGATCGCGGAAGAGGCCGGCGTTCGTCTGCTGGCGCACGAAGCCCTGCGTGACGCGGATGCCGTTGACGGACTCTGCCAGCGTGGCCGTCACGCGGCTGAAGCTGTCGCTCGCCGCCCGCGAGAAATGACTGAGCCGCACCCGGAAGTGCCGGTTGATGACCCACAGGATCGGCGCGAGGCCGAGCACCACCAGAAAAAGCACCCAGTCGGACCACGCCATGACCACGGCGGCGAAGAGCATCTGTCCGCCCTGAATGGCGCTGACGAACAGCACGTCCTGGATCCCGACGCGCAGCGCCTCCACATCGCTGGTCACGCGCCCGATGATCCGGCCGATCTTCACGCGCTGGAAAAAACTCATCGGCTGGCGCTGCGTCTTCGCAAACAGATCCGCGCGCAGGCCGTTGACGACCGTCTCGCCGATCTCGAGCGCGTAACGCTGGCGGAAGTGAAACATCCCGTCGGTCCAAAGCGCGAGCACCGCGTACGCGGCGACGCCGAGCCAGAGCTGGGCGATGTCACCCTTGGTGATCGGTCCGTTGATGATGAGCGCAGTAAGCCAAGCGAACGCCGGCAGCTGCGCGGAGCGGATCAGCGTCATCACGCTCAACGCCGTGAGCTTTCGCTTCACCGGCGCCGCGTACACGAACATCCGGCGGATCAGCGACCACTCGAGCGGCTTCTGGATCTCCTCGTCCTCATCGTCGTCGCGCACCCGGCGGACGAGACCGAGGTCGGGCACGGCAAAATTGGCGGGTGGCACCTTCTTCATGCGGCGCCCTCCCGCAGCTTGAGTTGTTGCAGCTCGCGGTTGTCGACAAGCTGCAGATTGGCGACCCGCAGGTACGGGCCCTTTTCGCGCATCAGCTGCTCGTGCGTCCCGCGCTGCACAATCCGCCCGCTTTCCATCACGATGATGAAGTCGGCGCGGCGCAGCGTGCTCAACCGGTGCGCGACAATGAAGGTCGTCCGGCCGGCGATGGCGCGATCAAGCGCCTCGAAAATCTCCTCCTCGGTCTCGCTGTCGATGGCCGCCGTCGGATCGTCGAGCAGCAGAATCGCCGGCTCGAGCAACACGGCCCGCGCGATCGCGAGTCGCTGACGCTGGCCGCCGGAGAGCCCGTTGCCGCCCTCGCCGAGCACGGTATCGTAGCCCTGTGGCATGCGCGTGATGAACTCGTGCGCCGCCGCGATGCGCGCGGCCTTTTCAATCTGCTCGCGCGTGGCGCCGGGATGTCCGAACGCGATGTTGGCGGCGACGGTGTTCGAGAAGAGGAAACTCTCCTGAAAAACGAGCCCGATGTTGCGGCGCAGATCGTCGAGGTCGATCGTGCGCGCATCGACGCCATCGATGAGGACGCGGCCGGCTGTCGGATCGAAGAAGCGGGGCACGAGACTCATCAGCACGCTCTTGCCGGCGCCCGTGGCCCCGAGGATCGCGACGCACTGGCCGGGCTTCACCTGGAGGTCGATGTCGCGCACGACCGCCTCCGCGCCGTTGTACGTGAACGAGACGTTTTCAAACCGGACATCGCCCTCGAGCCGGGGCCGCCGGAGCGCGTTCGGTGCGTTCTTCACCTCGATCGGCGCGTCGAGAATCTCGAAGACACGGCGCGCACCGATCAGCGACTGCTGCGCCGAGTTCACGATGGCCGCGACATTGTTAACCTGTCCGGAAAACTGCTCGAGCAAGCCGGCGAACACGACGAGGCCGGTGCCGATCGGCAGGTCGCCCTGGATTACGAGCCAGCCGCCGTAGCCGAGCAGCACCATCATGTTGATGCGCGTCAGGAAACCGATCGCCGGCGAGAAGAGACTCACGCGCCAGAAGATGAGATGCTGCTGGGTCAGCACGGAGTTGTTCGCGGCCTCGAAGCGCGCGCGATCCTCGGCCTCGCGCCCGAACGCCTTGGTGACCGCGATGCCCTGGAGGCTCTCGACGAAGATCTGCACCATCTTCTCCACCCGCGTGCGGTTCTCGGCGTACTCCGGCTGGGTGCGACGCGTGTGCCAGGCGGACAACGCCCACAGCAACGGCGTCGTGGCGAGGCAGGCGACCGTGAGCGTCGGGCTGAGATTCACCATGTAGATCACGTACACCGTAAGCGAAATCACCATGATCACGCTCTGGATGAGGACCTGGTCGACAAACATCCGAACGCTCTGCACGTCACTCGTCACGCGCGTGATGATGGAACTGGTGTTGTTCGCATCGAAGAAGCGAAAGCTCAACCGCTGCAGCTTGTCGTACACCTCGCCGCGCAGATCGATCACCAGCCGTTGCTGCACGAGCCGGTTGACCGAGATGGCGTAGGTGTAGTTGAGAAAGGCCCGGCCGACGGCCAGCAGCAGAATGATCCCGGCGAGCAGACCGAGCACCTGCCAGTAGGGCCACGACTCCGGCAGATTGAGATGCAGCCGATTGGTGCTGAGCGGCGTGTGGTCGACCTTGTGTTTGATGTAGTCGATGCCGACGCCCGTGAGGCTCAGGCCGGTGATGCCCATCGTCAGCAACACGATCTGAATGCTGAGGACCTGCAGGCAGTGCAGCCGGTAACGCCACGCGAGGGCGAAAAGCCGCCGGACCATCGCCCAGTTCGACGGCGCGGGCGCGGCGGTCGACATGGATGAGGCGGCGGGCATGAGAGGAGATCACAGTACCGCGGCGCGGAACGCCCGCACGAAATATTTTCGCCCTTCGCCGTCCGTCGGGAGAATCGCCCGACGCCTTCGCATCCGCGCCACTAACAGCGCAGGACCTAACTCACTGCTGACGCGGTGCGCCCGGAACCGGACCGCGACCTCGCATACTTTCAGGGACGCTCCCAGGTGGCTGCGGTCCCGGTGGCAAAGGCGTGCCCGGCCGGGCAGGTCCGACTTGCGGCGTCGGGCCCGGCGCGGGGGTCTGCCCCATTTGCTGCGTGGCCTGCTCGCGCAAGGCCCGCCGCCGCGCGACTTCCGCCGCCACGGCATCCAGCCGCTTCTGTTCATCGGCTGGCGTTGGATTCAAAACGACCGTCTGGGTCACGGCTGGACCGACATTCGTCGCCGGCGCGGGTGGCGGCATCGCTTGGGCCGCCGCACCGGACGACACCACCTTCGCCTTGCGTTCGGCCAGCGTCAGCGTCTTTCCCTGATGCTCGACGATCAACGATTCCTTCGCCTCGTCGTGCTGCCGCACGGTCACCTCAAGCTCGGCGTTGCGCTCGTTCAGCTTTACCCAGGCGCCCAGCTTGCGGGTCGGATTGTAGACCCAGTAGCGCGTGCCCTCGCTCGTGGTCATGTAGGCCCGAAATTCGAGCGGCGCACCGGCGGTCGGCGCGCCCGCCGCCGCCGACTGCGGCGGAAGAAACGGTGACTTCGTCGCCAGCTGCGCGTGGACCGACCCGGCCATGGCCAGCGCGATTCCCGCGAAGACACTACGGTGGATCGTCGGGGCGCGAAATGACATGACTCGGGGCACAGACTAATAGGACGCGCGCGCGTTCCGTCAAGTGACGCGGGGACGGGTGGCATTACGCTTCGCTTGCCAAGCCGGACGGTTGGGACGGGGAACGTTCCGGGCGGCAATCGTCGGAGCGACCGGGGGCGGTCGCGGTCCCGGTCGGAACGGTCGCCCGGGACTTGACTCGAGAAACTGTAAATACCTTATTGGTTTCCTTCGTTTATGCCTTCGACCGCCATCACCAGACCGGCAGCCGCAGCGGATGACGTCGCGACGCGCGCGCGGATCCTCACGGCGGCCCGCGCCGAGTTCTTCGCCCACGGGTACAGCCGGCTGACGATGGACGGACTCGCGGCTGAACTCGGGATGAGCAAGAAGACGCTCTACGTGTATTTTGCCGGGAAGGACGAAATCGTGTCGGCGGTGATCGATCATCTGGCCGCGGAGATCCGGGCGGACGCCGATGCGCTGCTGCGCAACCGCGAGCTCAATCTGGCCGAAAAGCTCCGCGGCTTCGTGGAGGGGATGATCGAGCGCATGAGCACGCTGAGTCCGGCGACGGTGCGCGACCTGCAGCGCTTCGCGCCGACGATCTACGCGAAGGTGGAGGCGGTGCGCGGCCAGACGCTGCCGTATGTCTTCGGTCGCTTCGTCGAGGAGGGACAGATCGCGGGACTGGTGCGGACGTCGCCGCCCGCCGGCTTTGCGATCGAGTTTTTCCTGCACGCGATGCAGGGCATGATGCACCCCGCGACGCTCGACCGGCTGCGGCTCGCCCCGCGCGACGTCGTGGCCACCGCGATCGATCTCTTTTTCGGCGGTCTCCTCACGCCCGCCGGGCGCAAGCAATATGAAAAACTCTTCATTCGCTAACGCAGTCCTCGCCGTGGTTGCGGTCCTCACCGTGACCGGCTGCCAGCGACGCGAGGCCGCGGGCTGGCAGGGTTACATCGAAGGCGAATTCGTCTACGTCGCCGCACCGCTCGGCGGCCGGCTCGAGCAACTCTCCGTCCGCCGCGGCACCCGCGTCGCGGCCAACGCCCCGCTGTTCACCCTCGAACGTGCCAACGAAATGGCGGCGCAACGCGAGGCCGCCGAACGGCTGCAATCGGCGCAGGCGCGGCTGGCCGATTTGAAAAAGGGCGCGCGGCCGAGCGAGCTCGCCGCCGTCGAAGCGCGGCTGGAACAGGCGCGCGCCGCGGCCGAACTCTCGCAACGCGATCTCGATCGGCTGAACGATCTCTTCAAGACCGGCGCCTCCACGGCCAGCGACTTCGATCGCGCGCGGCTGACGCACGATCGCAATCGGCGCGCGGTCGAGGAACTCGGCGCGCAACGCGACACCGCGCGGCTTGGCGCCCGTGCCGACGCCGTGGCCGCCGCCGAAGCGGAGGTCGCCGCCGCCGTGGCCGCCCGCGAACGGACGGAGTGGTCCGTGACGCAGAAGGCGCAGGTCGCGCCGGGTGCGGCCCTCGTGTACGATACGCTTTTTCGGGAGGGCGAATTCGTGGCGGCCGCCAGTCCCGTCGTCGCGCTGCTGCCGCCCGAAAACATCAAGGTGCGCTTCTTCATCCCCGAACCCGACTTCGCGGCGCTCAAGGCCGGCGATCGCGTACGCGTCACCGTGACGGGAAAACCCGCGCTCGAGGCGACCGTCAACTACCTGTCGCCGAAGCCTGAATACACCCCGCCCGTCCTGTACAACCGCGACAACCGCGCGAAACTGGTGTTCATGGTCGAGGCCGCGTTCGATCCAGCGGCGGCGCGCGACCTGAATCCGGGACAGCCGGTTGATGTCACACTGGCGGGGGCACGCGCTCCGTCGTCGCCATGACGACGGGCGGGAAGTCCGCACTCCCGGAGGGCCGAACCGCGGAGTTCGCCATCGATGTCACGGGCGTGACGAAGCGTTTCGGCACCAAGACCGTCGTGAACGCGATCGACCTGCAGGTGCGCCGCGGCGAAATCTTCGGTTTCCTGGGGCCGAACGGATCAGGCAAGACGACGTTCATCCGCATGCTGTGCGGACTGCTCACGCCCGATGCGGGCAGCGGTTTCTGTCTCGGCTACGACCTGCTGCGCCAGCAGGCCGAGATCAAGCGTCACGTTGGCTACATGACGCAGCGCTTCAGTTACTATGAGGACCTCAGCATCCGGGAGAACCTCGATTTCATCGCGCGAGTTTACGACGTGCCCTCGCGCCGTGACGCCGTGCAACGGAGTCTCGACCGGCTGGGACTCGCGAATCGCAGCCATCAACTCGCCGGCGAACTTTCCGGCGGCTGGAAACAACGGCTCGCGCTCGCGGCGTGCCTGATCCACGAACCGCAGCTCCTGCTGCTCGACGAGCCGACGGCCGGCGTCGATCCCAAGGCGCGCCGAGAATTCTGGGACGAGATTCACCGCCTGGCCGCGGACGGGCTCACGGTCCTGATCACGACTCATTACATGGACGAGGCCGAGCGTTGCCACCGGCTCGCCTATCTCGCGTACGGCAATCTCCTCACGCGCGGCACGGTCGAAGAGGTGGTCGCGGCGGGCAGGCTCACGACTTGGACGGTCACCGGGCCGCAACTGCAGCGCATGGCGGCGGCGCTGCGGGGCCGGCCGGGCGTCGATCAAGTCGTGGCTTTTGGCAACACGCTCCATGTGAGCGGACGCGATGCCCAGAAACTGGATGCGGCGATCGCGGCAGTGCTCGATCCCGAGCACACGTGGACACGAGCCCGTTCGAGCCTCGAGGATGTCTTCATCAGCCTGATGGACACCGCGAAGGACAATTTCGCCTAGAACCGCCCGGCGCATGCACTTCTTTTCGTTTCACCGGCTTTGGGCGATCGTGCTGAAGGAGTTCATCCAGATGCGTCGCGATCGCGTGACGTTCGGCATGATGGTCGGCATTCCGCTGATTCAGCTCATGCTGTTCGGCTTCGCGATCAATTCGGATCCCCGTCACCTGCCCACCGCGCTGCGCGTCGCGGATCACGGCCCGTTTGCCCGCGCGCTGGTCGCGGCGCTGCGGCAGAGCGACTACTTCACCATCACGCGCGAGGCGGCCACCGAGGCGGAGGCGGCGCAGCTGCTGCGCCGCGGCGAAGTGCAGTTCGTCATCAACATCCCGGAGGATTTCACGCGGCGCCTGCTCCGCGGAGAACGACCGACCGTGCTGGTCGAAGCGGATGCGACTGATCCCGCCGCCACCGGGCCGGCGATGGCCGCGGCGCGCACGCTCGCGGCGTCGGTCTTCGATCGCGATCTCACCGGTCCCCTCGCCCGCTTGCGCGCGCGGCCGGGTCCCGTCGACTTCCAGTTTCACGCGCACTACAATCCGGAGAACATCACCCAGTACAACGTCGTGCCTGGGTTGATGGGGGTGGTGCTGACCATGACCATGGTGGTCATCACCGCGCTGGCGATCACGCGCGAGCGCGAGCGCGGCACAATGGAGAACCTGCTCGCGACGCCCGTGCGGCCGTTCGAGGTGATGGTCGGAAAAATCATCCCGTATATCGTGGTCGGATACGTGCAGGTGACGCTGATCCTGATCGCGGCGCACTTCATCTTTCATGTACCGATGGTCGGCAGCCTGCCGCTCGTGTACGCCGTGTCATTCCTGTTCATCGCGGCCAATCTCGCGATGGGCATCACGTTTTCGACGCTGGCGAAGAATCAGCTGCAGGCGGTGCAGATGGCGTTCTTCTTTTTCCTGCCGTCGATTCTGCTCTCGGGCTTCATGTTTCCGTTTCGCGGCATGCCCGAGTGGGCGCAATGGGTGGGATCGGGGCTGCCGCTCACCCACTTCCTGCGCATCGTGCGCGGCATCCTGCTGAAGGGAAACGGCCCGGCCGAGATTGCACCGGAGCTGTGGCCATTGCTGCTGTTTCTCGCGATCGCGATGGCCGTCGGTGTGAAACGCTACCGGCAGACGCTGGACTAACCACGGGGCTGGAGCGCGGGGAGTTGGGAGTTTAGGGTTGAGAGTTGAGCGATCGATCCAACGACGCGGCCCACTCAGCTCCCACCCGCGCGCGGCGGCGCGGAACGCTCGGCGAGCTTTTCCGCGATGGCGCCGGTCAGCTCGATCGTCTGCGTGGGAAACGCGAACGACAGTCCGCGGGCCTCGACCGCGCGCATGATGGCGAGATTGATGCGCTGGCGCAGGGCGAGATGCCGGGCGAAGTCCGGACTGCTCACGTTGTAGGCCAGCCAGATGTCCAGCGACGAGGCACTGTAGTCGCGGAAATAAACGTGCACCGAACTCTTATCGACCTCCGCCTCGCCTTCCACGATCGCCCGAATCTGACCGACGATGGTTTCGAGATTCTGCGCGGAGGAACCGTAGGTCAGGCCCAGCACCTGCTCGACGCGCCGCCGGATGAAGCGGGAGTTGTTGGTGATCGCCTCGGCGGCGACGGTCTTGTTCGGGATGACGATCAGGTTGCCCGCGGGCGTGCGCAGCTTGGTCGAGCGCAGGCCGATGTCCTCGACCACGCCTTCGCTACTGCCGATCTTCACCGCTTCGCCGATCTTGAAAGGCTGATCGATCGCGACGACCACGGAGCCGAACACGTTGGCCAGCGTATCCTGCGCCGCGAGGGCGAAGGCCAGGCCGCCGAGACCGAGACCGGCCAGGATCGCCTTCACGTCGTAGCCAAAGCTCTGGATGATCATCAGGACGCCGAAGGCGACGAAGATGGTCGCGAGCGTCTTCTTGATCCACGGCATGAAGGCCGCGACGCCGAGCTGCCGCTGCAGGGAGATTTCCTGCGCGTGATCGAGCAGGGCGCTGAAGGCGCGCCACAACGCCCAGAACAGCACGAGCGTGAAGGCGACACTCGATCCGTAGGCCACCATGCGATCCAAGTTGGGCGACAGCTTCAGCACCTTGAGCGCCGCGAAGATGCCAACCAGCATGACAAACGTCGCCATCGGCGCCTCGAGGGCCGGGAACAGCTTGTCATCGAGGGTCGTCTGCGTGCGCGACGCCAGGCGCTTGAGCTGGTTGAAAATAAACGAGGTGAGAATTTTGCGCAGAACGAGCGCACCGAACAGCAGCAGCGCGCTGATCACAAAGTGCGTCACGGTGTTGCCGCTCGCGCGCACGTCGAAGGCGGCGAGCGTCTCGTCGACGAGATGCTCGATGAAATCCGGGGCGTGGACGTCGCGCACGGTGGTGGCGGCGACCGCCTTTTGGACGATGGCCTGCGTTTCCGCGTCGGTCGTGGTGGTCGCAGGAGCCGCTGCCGGGGTCGGCGCCGCGGCTTCGGCCGCCAGCAGTCCGGGAATCCAGGCCAGCAGCGCAATCGCAACTGCCATCAGAAGACTACGTCGTTTCATAAAATTCCGTCCTTACCGTTTGCACGGGTCGCCGCCGCCGGTCGCAGCCTTGGGCGTCAGGCCGCCTCGGCCCCATCCGCGTCCGCTTTTTTCCGCCGCGACCAACCCACAAGAAAGATCAGCATGAACATGAAGGCCTCCACGCCGTAGCGCAGGTACGTGTACGCCTTGACGTGATCGGCGGCACCGGTGAGTTCGCCCCACCACGGCAGCAGGCGGCTGGAGACCACGGCGTCGGTCAGCATCATTTCCCCGCCGACCTTGCCGAGAATGGCCGCGCCGAGGAACACCACGATTTGGTACTTCGCCATCAGCTTGGAGATGAAGTTGCTCGCGAACACCACGAGCGGGATGCTGAGCGCCAGGCCGAAGAGCAGCAGGCCGAAGTGCCCGCGCGCCGCGCCCGCGACGGCGAGCACGTTGTCGAGCGACATCGTGATATCGGCCACCAGGATCATCCAGACCGCCTGCCACAAGCCGTTCGCCCCGCCCTTGCCGTCGTCCGCGTGCCCTTCGTTTTGCTTCAGGAGTTTGAACGCGATCCAGATGATCAGGAGACCGCCGACGAGCTGCACGAATTTGACCGTGAGGAGCTGCGTGGCGACGAACGTGAGCCCGACGCGCAGCACGACGGCGGCGCCCGCACCGAGAATGATGCCCATGAGCCGCTGCCGGGGCGGCAATCCGCGCACGGCGAGCGCAATCACCACGGCGTTGTCGCCCGCGAGCACGATGTCGATCCAGACGATGTTGAAAATCGCCAGCACCCATTGCCAGGTGGTGTGCGGTTCGGTGACGAGGGCGGAAGCGAGGAACATGATGCGAAGGGGCACTGCATTTTGGGGCCCGGTGCCCGTCAACGGCAAATGCCCGGCCAACTCAGTCGAGGAAACGCTCCGCCCACTCGGGCCGGGCCAGCGGGCGCGGCCGCCAAGGCCCAAAGATCCGGTAACGCATCCGCGCGACGAGCCGATAGCCGGCATCGCGGATCGCGTTGGGAATGATGGCCAGCAGCGCAGCCAGGACGCGCGCGACGCCGTTTCCCGTGGCCCGCAACGCCGCCACGACGCCCGCCGTGCGCAGCAGAAACTCCGGCCGCTCCCGCCGGTTCCAATCCGGCACAAAGGTCAGCGTGTCGAAATCGACGGTCGGCAGTCCGTGCGCGCGCAAATACGCCTGGGCCGCGCCGCCCTGCAGTGGGGCAAAGCGCAGCCGCTCCCGTCGATCGAACCGGAGGAGCAGTCGGACCAAGCGGTTGCACAGCCCACAGTCGCCGTCGAAGAACAACACCGGCAACGCTTCCGCTGCGGCGCGCGGGGCCGTCGAGGGTGGCGTGGGCGTTGCTCTCATCCGACGCACCATCGGCTGCCAGGTCCGCACCGGCAAAATAAAACGCCGGGGCTCGACGAGCACCCGGCGGTTGACCTCTGGTGGCGCTGCGCCGGTCCGCGGAAAAGGCGGTAACGGCGGGCGCGCGCGGTGATTAGTTCACCGCAATTTTTCTCGGCTTGATCGCCTCGTGCTTCGGGAGCGAGACCCGCAGAACGCCGTCACGCAGCTCGGCCGCCACCTTGCCGGCGTCGATCGCGTTGTCGTGTTCCAAGACGAGCTCGAACGGGGCGTCGACGCTTTCACGGTGCAGCGCAGTCCAGCCTTCAGGCTGTTTCCAAGCGCGGCGACCGATGATGCGGACCTGGCCTTCTTCGGCCGTGATCTCGAGACCGTCCTTCACCACGCCGGGCAGGTAAACCGTGGCACCGAAGGCTTCGGGCGTCTCCTTGATCTCGTACGCGGGCTTCACGGTCTGGCCGAGGTCGGCCGGACGGTTCTCATCACGCGCGGCGGGCGTGCGACCGAGGGAGGGAATGAGGGCATTGAGGAGTGTCATGTTGAAATGAATTTGATGGCTGAGGTTGCGATGACGTGCAGCGGGGCGCGGTTACTTGACCGCAACGCTGATTTTCTTCGGCTTGGCTTCCTCCCGCTTCGGGAGCGTGACGGTGAGCACGCCGTTTTCGTAGGCGGCAGCGACTTGGTCGGTCTGCACTTCGTCCGCGATGCTGACAGCGCGGCTGAACGAGAACGACTCCTCGGGCTTGCCTTCGGCAGCAGGCGTCTTGCGCACCGCAGCGATGGTCAGGTAGCCATCGGTCATTTCGACGTTGATGTCCTCGCGGGTGACGCCCGGCAGCTCGGCCCGGACGTACGTGTTGTTGGCGTCCTCGTAGAGGTCGACCGGGAAACGCGTGGTCGAAGCACCGCCCAAGGTGCCGACGGCGGAATCAAACAGCCGGTCGATTTCGGTTTCGAGACCGGTCCAAGGCGAACGCTGATAGCCACCGAACACAGGCGTGACGGCGCGGAAGGAAGGATAGGAATAACGAACGAGTCTCATGGTAATAATCGGTCTGGGTTGAATGGGAAATGAACTGATCCTTTACGGCCCACTTCATTGCATGCGGCGGACCATCCGGCCCGCGCAGGTTAAGCTCCGACCGGCTGCGACCTTGCGATGCGGGCGGGTTGAGGTGCTGGGATCTTTCGTCCCGCACTGCGTCAGTCCCGGTGGGAAAATTCGGCGCGATCCGCCGAACGTGCGGTCCCCGACGCCGCCGCTTCCCCCCGGGCTGCCTCACGGCCATGACAGCAGCGGGAGAAAAAGCCCGCACACCGCGTTATTTGTCGTGCCGAGTCGGCCAACCATGGTTCGCTGACCGCTCGATGAGCTCCTTCGACTTCGACACCGTGCCCGAACGCCGTGGCACCGATTCGCAGAAATGGCAGAAGTATGCCGGCCGCGACATCCTGCCGCTGTGGGTCGCAGACATGGACTTCAAATCTGCGCCGGCGATCATCGAGGCGCTGCACCGCCGGGTGGAGCATGGGATTTTCGGCTACGCCCGGCCTGTCAAATCCACCGTCGATGCCGTCGTTGACGCGATGGCCCAGCGCTACGGCTGGACGATCGACCCGTCGTGGATCGTGTGGCTGCCCGGACTCGTCGTCGGACTCAACGTCACCGCGCAGGCGTTTGCCCAACCGGGCGAAGAGGTCCTCACCCTCGCCCCGGTTTATCCGCCGTTCATGTCCGCGCCGAAGAATTGCGCCCGCACGTCGACGACCGCGCCGTGGGTGCTGCAGGCCGGGCGTTGGACGATCGACTGGGACGCGTTGGAACGGGCCGTCACGCCGCGGACCAAACTGTTTTACCTGTGCAATCCGCACAATCCGCTCGCGCGCGTGTGGCGGCGCGAGGAACTCGTGCGGCTGGCCGAGTTTTGCGAGCGTCATGATTTGGTGCTCTGCTCCGACGAGATTCACTGCGATCTGATCCTCGATCCGACGCTGCCGCACGTGCCGACCGCGTTGCTGTCACCGGAAATCGCCGCCCGCACCATCACGCTCATGGCACCGAGCAAGACCTACAACGTCCCGGGGCTCGGCACGTCGCTCGCGATCATTCCGGATGCGGCGCGCCGCGCGCGCTTCATCCGCGCGACGGCGGGAGTCGTCGCGGAAGTGACGTGTCTGGGTTTCACCGCCTGCGAAGCAGCCTATCGTGACAGTGAGCCGTGGCGGCAGGGCCTGCTGCACACGCTGCGCGGCAATCGCGACTACCTGCTCAACGCGATCGCGCGTGAGCTTCCGGGGGTGCGAGTCGAGGCGCCGGTGGAAGCGACGTATCTGCTGTGGATGAACGTATCGGCGCTGGGCTTCGAGAATCCCATCGCCCGCTTCGAACAGCACGGCGTGGGCCTGAGCGACGGCGCGATGTTCGGCGCCGCGAAGGGTTCACACGTCCGCCTTAACTTCGGCTGCCCGCGCGCCACGCTCGAGGAAGCGATACGCCGGATGAAGCGCGCGCTGGCGTGAGCAGCGTAGCAGCGAAGTTGAAAGGTGAAAGACCTGAAATTCACGCCGCACCGTGCGGGCGGGTCGATCTTTCACCTTTCAACCTTCACCTTTCAGATGCTCCTCCACTCCGCTCCTCCTCAGCTCCGCTCAACTCTTCAGCCGGACTCCATCGAGCGGGGCGCCAACCGCGACGCGAGGCGGCGCAGAGGTGTGGTTAGGCTCACTGGTTTGCAGGCCGCGACGCACGGCGGCGAGCAGGGAGGCGGGCGAGAGTGGTTTGGCCAGACACTCCACGCCGCTCTGCGAGCGCAGCATCGGATCGAAGCGTCCGGAACCCATCATGCCGCTGATCGCAATGATCGGAAGGGTGGCGGTGCGTTGCCGCAGCGCGCTGATAACGCCGGTGCCCACCTGGTCGGGCAGCATCATGTCGGTGATCGCGAGCGAAATTTCGGTCCGATGGCGTTCGTACTCCAACAGTCCGGTGCTGCCGTCGGCCGCCGGGAACACGTGGTAGCCCGCCCGCTGCAGAAGCAGTTGCAGTGTGTCCCGGACGATCGGCTCATCATCGATCAGCAGGATGCCTTCACCCTGGCCGCGGGCCGGGCCCGACGCGATCGGCGTGTGCTCGGCACCTGACTCCGGCGTCGCCGGGAAGAAAAGATGAAACGTCGAGCCGCGGCCTGGCTCGCTGTCGACGTGCACGAATCCACCGTGGCTCTTGAGAATGCCCGCCACCATCGAGAGGCCGAGGCCCGTGCCCTTGCCGGCCGCCTTCGTCGTGAAAAAGGGATCGAAAATCTTGTCGATGATTCCTGGCGCGATCCCGGTGCCGCTGTCGTTTACGGAAATGCGCAGATGCGGTCCGGGGTGCGCGCCCGGATTGGCGGCGGCGAGCGCGGCGTCGACCATGATGTTTTCCAGCTCAACCTCGATGCGTCCGCCCTGCGGCATCGCGTCACGGGCATTGATGCACAGATTGATCAGAACCTGGTTGAACTGCGTCGTGTCGGCCTGAATCGGCCACGCGCGCTCCGCACCGCGCAGCGAAAAATCAATCGACTGCGGCAGGCTCTGGCGGATCAGCGGCCGGAGGTCCGCGAGCGCCGTGCCTGGATCGATGCGCGTGCGCTTCGCATCCGCGCCGCGCGCAAACGCGAGCAGCTGCTGCACGAGCGCCGCACCGTGCGTGGCGCTCGCCCGGGTCTTCTCAATGAGCTTTCGATCCTCCTCGCACGTGGCCTTGGCCGCGAGCAGCTCAATCGAAAGCAGAATGGGCGTGAGGACGTTGTTGAGATCGTGCGCCACGCCGCCGGCCAGCGTCCCGATGCTCTCCATGCGCTGCGCGCGCAGCAGCTGGGTCTCGAGCCGCTTGCGTTCGGTGACGTCCGTATCGATGTACAGAATTGATCGCGGCAGGCCGTCGTTCTCGACCACGAGACTCCACGTGCTCTCGACGAGCACGACCTCGCCCGCCTTCGTCCGCAGCCGGAAATCGCCGCGCCATTCGCCCGAGGCGAACAATTGCGCCCGGGCCATCGCAAAACGCGCCGGATCGTAGCCGAGCTCGAGCGTGTCGAGCCGGAGACCGTACACCTCGGCCGCCTTCCAGCCGTACAGCCGTTCCGCGCTGGCGTTCCAGTACGCGATGCGATGCTCGAGATCGGTGGCGATGATGGCGTCGCGCGCGCGATCGAGCAGTGACGCCTGTTCCCGCAGTCGCGCCTCGGCTTCACGGCGCGACGTGACGTCGCGCGAGACGAGCAGGACGTTTACGATCCGGGCCGCCGCATCGCGGAGCACGCTGGCGTGGGATTCGATCTGGCGCACGCCACCGTCGGGCAGCAACAGCCGGTATTCACAGCGCTGGGTCGCACCCGTGGCGATCACCTGGGTGAACATCGCCGCCACCCGCGCCCGATCCTCGGGATAAACCTCGGAAAACGCGTCCGCGCCCGGGAGCACTGCCGCCTCGCCCAGCAAATCGCGGTAGGCGGGATTCGCGTAAATCCGGCAGGCGTTGAGATCGAGCAACGCGATCAACTCGACGACGTTCTCCGTGATCTGGCGGAAACGTTCCTCGTTTTCCCGCAGCGCCGCCTCCGTGCGCCGGCGACGGTCCGCCTCGACGAGCAGGGCAAACGCCTGCCGGATCGCCGGGATGAGCCGCGACGTCCGATCCTTGATCACATAATCCGTCGCGCCGCGCTTGAGCGCCTCAACCGCGCGCTCCTCGCCGATCGTGCCCGACAGAAAAACAAAGGGCGTCTCCGGAAACCGCGCCCGGGCCATCGACAACGCCGACAAGCCGTCAAATCCCGGCAGAGAGTAATCCGACAGAATCAGATCGAAGCCGCCACACTCGAGCGCCGCGCGGTATTCCGCCGCCGTCGCCACATGCTTGATCTCGCAAGCCGGCCACTCGCGGCGAATCAGGATCGCGATCAGTTCGGCGTCGGTGGGTGAATCTTCGAGGTGAAGTAAATGCATCGGTTGGAAGACGGGAGTTGAGAACACAGGACACCGGCACGGGAGCGCGTAACGAGTCAGACTGGCCGGAGGCAGGCGATGCACCGACGGGCTTCAGTGAAGGATCGCGAGCGGACGGAGCAAATCAGGAAACCCCATGGTTTCCCGCTAGGGGGTTTTCCGGAGCGGGATCGGCCCGCGAATTTTTTTCCGTGCCACTGGACCTGAAGAGACGTCGCAACCGCAACGCGATCGCGCACGACACTTGAATGCGTCCGGAAGTCGCGGCATCACTCTCTCCCGCGTGCGCCTCGGTCCTTACGAACTCTCGTCTCCCTTGTTTCTGTCGCCCCTGGCGGGCTACACGAACTTGCCCATGCGTTTGACTGTGCGCGAGCTGGGCGGGCTGGGTTGGGCGACCACCGATCTCGTCAACGCGCGATCGCTCATCGAACGCAACCCGACCGCGTTGAAGCTGGTCGCGTCCGCCCCAGGCGATCGACCGCTCGCAATCCAACTCTTCGGCAGCGTGCCGGAGGAGATGCGCGACGCCGCGATCATCTGCCAGGAAATGGGCGCCGAGTCGGTTGATATCAACATGGGGTGCCCCGTGAAAAAAGTGGTCAAAATCGGCGGCGGCTCCGCGATGATGACCGAACTCGACAAGACGGCCGCGCTCGTGCGCGGCATGATCGCGGCGGTGAAGATCCCCGTGACGGCGAAGATGCGGCTCGGGTGGGACGACGACAACCTCACCGCTCCTGATCTCGCGCGCGTGCTCGAGGACACCGGCGTCGCGGCGATCTTTGTGCACGGCCGGACGCGCGCGCAGGGTTTCGCGGGCACCGTCAATCTCGCAGGCATCCGCTCCGTGGTCGCGGCCGTGCGGCGCATTCCCGTGATCGGTAATGGCGATGTCACTACGCCCGAGGCCGCGAAGCACATGTTCGACGAGACGGGCTGCACCGGCGTGAGCATCGGGCGCGGCGCGTTCTACGATCCGTGGATTTTCCGTCGTACCGATCATTTTCTGCGCACCGGCGAACTGCTCCCGGAGCCGGATCTGACGGAACGCCTGCGCGTGTTGCGCCGGCATTTCGAGCGTTACTGCGAATTCTACGGCGAAGAACACGGGGCGCGCCTGTTCCGCAAGGTCGCCCCGTGGTATGCACGCCGCTTCGGTCCCTCAAAGCCCTTCAAGCGCCGCATCATCACCATCACGTCGAAGCCGGACTTCGACGCCGCGGTGACGGAGTTCCTCGAATGGCGCCGGCCGTTCTGCGACGACCGCGGCGAGTTGCTGGCGAAGTACGCGCCCGCCCCGATGGTCGCCTCGTTCATGCGCGATCCCGACGATCCTGCGACCCTCACGCGCGATGCGATCCCGGTGCCAAAGGGTCCGATCGATACGTGGTGAGCGCCGCGCGGCGCGGCCCAGTTGAAAGGTGAAGGTTGAAAGTTGAACGTTCCAAGCCGCCGAGCCGTCGCGCATCGGTCTTTCAACTTTCAACCTTCACCTTTCAACTTCCTCCCCAGCCGCCTCAGCGGCCCACGGGCATGCGTGGGGGATATTTTGGATACGCCGGGATCGCGGGCGCAACCGGCGGATTCTTTTTCAAGGCTTCGAGCACGACCTCGACGGCCTTTTCCAATTGCGGATCGCGGCCTTCGCGCACGGCCTTCGGATCGTGTTCGACCTCGAGATCGGGGGCGATGCCGACGTTCTCGACCTCCCATTTGCCGTCGAGACCGAAGATCGCCCAGTGCGGTGCGGTGACGGTCCCGCCGTCCACGAGCGTCGGATAACCGCCGATGCCGACGAGCCCGCCCCATGTGCGCATGCCGACGAGGGGCCCGATGGCGGCCTTGCGGAAATACCACGGCATGGCGTCGCCGCCGGAGCCGGCAAATTCATTTATGATCATCGCCTTCGGCCCGAAGATCGCGGCGGTAGGCGAATGCACGACCAGGCCTTCACGCGTGACGCTGCTGCTCAGCATCGGGCGCCGCAGGTAGTCGATGATGTAGTCGGCGAGCCAGCCGCCGCCGTTGAAACGTTCGTCGACGACGGCGCCCTGTTTGCCTGCCTGCGCGAAGAAGTAGCGGTTGAAACTCGTGTAGCCGGGCACGGCGGTATCCGGAACGTAGATATAAGCCAGCCGGCCGCCGCTGAGTTCGTCGACTTTCCGGCGGTTGCCCTCGATCCACGCGAGATTGCGGAGCGAAGCCTCCGTGGGCACGGGGACGACGGTGACGGTACGCGCGCCGGAGCCGTCGGCGTTGGGGCCGACTTTCAACGCGACCTGCCTGCCGGCCGTGCCGAGGAAGAAACTGAACACTTCATCGCTCCCGCGCAGCTCGCGGCCGTTCACGGCGAGGAGGAATTCGCCGGCCTTCACGTTGACGCCCGGCTGGGTGAGCGGCGCCTTGGCCTGCGGATTCCAGTTCTCGCCATCATAGACGCGAGCGAACTGGTATCGATCGCCGGCAATGCGGTAGTCCGCGCCGAGCAAGCCCACCGCAACCGTCCGGGTGTCGGGCTTCGTTCCGCCCGCCACGTACATGTGCTGGATGCTGAACTGGCCGAGCATCTCGGCGAACAGGTAGTTAAGATCGGCGCGACTCGCGAGCCGGTCGAGAAACGGAGTGTAGAGGCGTTCAAGCTGCGCCAGGTCGAGGCCGTGATAATTCGGGTCGTAGAAGAAGTCGCGCTCGATGCGCCAGACTTCCTTGAACATCTGCCGCCACTCGGCCCGCGGATCGACCTCAACCTCGACGGCTTCGAGCTTGAGCGCGCCCTCGCCCGGTTTCGGCGCCTTGTCCGCGGCGGCGATGAACCACTTCTGATCGGATTTCCAGAGCATCTTCTCCGCCTTGGCCGCGAGGTCGAACTCCTCCACCCCGTCGAGCAGCTTCTCGGTTTTGCGCGTCTTCAGATCGAAGCGTTGCAACACATACTTCGTCGGGCCCTCGCCGCCGCCCTGAATCGGCGGGCCTTCGAGCACATAGACGATGCCGTCCTTGCCAGTCGTGAGCAGCGAATAGTTTCGCTCCGGCAGCGGCAGCGCGAGAATGCGCTGGCTGAGGCCGTCGAAGTCGATGACGACTCTCGCCGGCTCGCTCTCCTTCTTTTTTGCCGCGTCGGCCGCGGGTTTTGTTTCGGCCTTCGCCGCGGCGTCAGCGGGCTTGTCGGCGTCAGCCACCTTGGTGTCGGCATCGGATTTCTTCGACGCGTCCTTGGCCGCTTCGTCCTTCTCCTCATCGCTTTCCGGCGCGAGGGGCGACGCGAGGGTTTTCGGCAGGACGGCGAGATAGACGGCGCGCGTTGTCGGTCGCGCGATGCTGCTCATGTTGGAGCGACCCGAGTTGAGGCCCAAATCCGTGCTCGCGGTGAAGAAGAGGTACTTGCCGCTCCGATCGAAGCTGGGGAAGCGCGCGTCGCTCATGCCGTCGGTCACCTGCGTCGCAGTCGACGTCTCGAGCGAGTAAACGAAGACCGCGCTGAGATTATTCGGCAGGATCTTCGTGTACGTCAGCCAGCGACTGTCCGCCGACCACGTCTGCCGCGCGGCGCGCTGGGTGAGATCGCGGTCCACGAGCGTGGACTTGCCGGTGGCGAGCTCGAGGTACCAGCGCTGGCCGCGCTTGTCGCTGTACGCGATTTTCCGGCTGTCGGGCGACCAGGTGAGGCTGTAGTAGAACGACGGCGGCGAACCGAGCGTGAACGTGCGGACGTCGCCCAAGCCCGACTGATCGCGCACCTGCAGCGTGTATTCACCGGAGACATCGGACAGGTAGGCGATGGACTTTCCGTCCGGCGACCAAGCCGGATCGCGTTCGGCGCTGGCGCTCGAGCGGGTGAGGTTGCGCACGTCACCTTTCTCGGCGGGGACGGTCAGGACTTCGCCGTGAGCTTCGAAAACCGCCCGCGCGCCCGAGGGCGAAAGCGCGGCGTTCTGCAACTGACGCGGCGCGATCTTTTCAAAGCGCGGCCGCACCTGCGGCAGATCGGCGGAAATCGTCACGGGCACGGCGCGCGACTGGCCGGAGCGAAGATCGAAGAGGTGCAGCGAGCCGAATTGTTCGTAGACGATCGCACCCGGACCGGCGGCGGCGGACTTCAGATCGAAGCCGTCGTTCTTCACCCGCTGCGTGACCGTGCGCGCCGTGACGTCATAGGCGAACAGCGTCGTCGCGCCGTTGCGATCGGAGAGGAAGTAAATCGTGTCGCCGATCCACATCGGGCAAAAGTCATTCGAATTTTCGCGCGGCAGCGGTGTGACGCTCGAATCGGAGAGCCGCGCGATCCAGATCGGCGAAGTCTTGCCGCCGCGGTAATTCTTGATCGCCTGATAGGCGTCGCCCGCGCCCGCCCGCCGATTCCATCGCGGCACGTAGGCGAGCTGGGACTGGTCGGCGGAATAGGCTCCCTGCACGCCCATCGGCAGCGGGAGCTCGGCCGGCAAACCACCCTCGAGTCCCACCGCGAAGAGGCGCTCGAAGCGCGAATACGTTTCACGGGCCGAGCGGAAAAGGATGCGTTTCCCGTCCGGTGACCAGCCGACCGCCACATCCGTCGCGGGGTGCGACGTGAGCCGTTTCAGTTCACCGCCGCCGGCAGGAACCACATAGACATCCTGGTTGCCCTCGAATTCACCGGTGAATGCGACCTGCGTGCCGTCGGGTGAAAACAGCGGCCCGCTCGCCGTGCCGGGATCGGCGGCCACCAGCCGGCGGGCGTCACCGCCCTCGCGCGCCACCACCCAGAGATTTCCGCCGTAGGCGAAGGCGATCTGGGTCTGACTCAGGGTCGGCGATTGCAGCAGCAACGGTGATTCCGCGGCGGCGAAAGCGCCGGCACACTGCAAAGCGAGGAGGATCAACAGGACCAGTTTTTTCATGGGTCGCGACAACCCTTCGACGAACGCGCAAGGGAAGACGCCAGCGAAGCGGGTTCCGCCGCCGCCGCCACTCAAAAGCGCCCGGCGCCGCCACCCTTTCGCGGACGATGCGCCCGACTTTCGGCCGCCGGCAGGACAACTGCGATCGTACTCAGAACTTACGGGACACCGTCGCACCAGTCCGATCCTTGAACACCAGCTGGTGATGCGGGCCATCCACGCCATCAAAAACGATGCCGAGACGGGGTTCGACCGTTTCGCCCTCCCGGGTGAGCTTGCCGTTGATGACCGCCCGGGCCGGATTGCCTTGGAAGACGCCGCTCACCTTGAGGTTCGCGACGTAGGTGAGAAACTCAGGACTGGCGTTGGCCGCGGCCTCGACCTGGGTGGTTGCGGAGAGGCCGGGCGCGAGCGCCTTCTTGGCGGTGGCCGTGCTCAGTTCCGGCTTGGGCGGAGCCACCGGACGGGCCGGCTGATCTTCGCCAGCCGCGGCCGCGTCGACCCGGGTCTGACCGCTGGCGCGGCGCGCCGCCAAGGCATCCTGCGCCTTGTTGATCGCGTTCACCGGAGCGTGCGCGATTTGATTCAGAGTGTCGGTCGCAGGCGCGGGGACGGCGGGTTTGGGCGCGGGGGGCTTCGGCACCGACGGCGCGCTTTGAGCCGCCGCTGGAGGATTCGCGAAAAAGTGTTTCCACGTGAAAAAGCCGCCGCCACCCACGAGGGCGAGAGCGACGATCCCAATCACGGCCGAACGCATTTCGCGTCGGGCCGATGCCGGCGCGGGTACGTTCACCTCCACCTCGGGCTGCAGAACCTCCGACTTGAGGCGCACATGCGGCACCGGGATCGGAGCCGAGGTAGTCCGGGGCCGTGCTTGGGCGACCACCGGGAACGGTGGCGGCGTCTTGCCCGCCTCGGTCTTGGGCGCGGTTCCGATGGGAATCGGGGCGCGGGACAGCCCGGGCGGGAGAGGCGGCGGGGGTGGAGGCGGTCGCGTAACCGGCGGCGCGGACGGAGACCCCGCCGGCGCAACGGATGGAGATGCCTTGGGCTTGAGCTTGAAGGTCCGGGATTCGGCTGTCGCCGTTCCCTCGGCCGGGTTCGCGATCGGGACTGGTGCGGCCGCGGGCGGATCGGTGATGAACAGTGGGGGCGGTGCCGGGGCGGCGACCACGGCCGGCACGACGCCGTCTGCGGTCGGGACGATCGGCTCGGCTGACGCCGTCGCTGACTGGGGCGCAGGTGCGGCTTCCAATTTGGGCCGCAAACGAATCTTGGCGGGCGGCGAGTCAGGTGAATTCGGCACTGCCGGCACCGTCGGCTCAGCCGCCACCAATGGCGTCTCGCCGGTTACAGCCGTTCCGGACGCCGGGCTTTCGGCCGGACGCAGTCGCGGCTTCAGCCGGAGGGCTGACGACGGCGGAGGCGGCTCTTCACTCATTGGCGGTCAATAAGTGGTTTTACGTCACAAGCGCGAAACCAAAAAGTTTCCCTCGCGGTCCTGAGGGCCCGCCACCACCGTTAGACCTGTTTTTAACATGATCAAAGCCCTCTTCCTGTCGGTAAGCCTCATTCCCCTTGTGCTGGTCACGGGATGTTTCACGTCCAAGGCGGAGAAGCGCGCCAAGGAAAGCTCCACGATCGCCGCCGACGTAGAGGAAAGTTTTCGCCAGCGCTGGGTCGCGAAGCGCACGACCGAACTCACGACGCCGAGCACGACTGCTGACGCCGCGCGCGCGCAGGCGGAGACGGAATTTCGCGACCGCTTTGTCTACACGAAAGCGGCCAAGAAGTAAGCGCACCGGAGCGCGCCAGCCCCGATCCCTCGCGTCCGCGTGAGCGCTCCCGCCGGGCATACTCCCGAGGAAGCCCGCGGGGCCCTCGCAGCCACGCTCTGTTATTTTCTCTGGGGGCTCGTGCCGCTTTACTGGCGGCAACTCGCCGGAGTCGATCCGGTCGAGCTCATCGCGCACCGTCATCTGTGGTCGCTCGCCCTCCTGCTGGGCGTCCTCGCGGTGCAACGCCGCCTTTCCAGCGTCGGCGCCGCCTTCGCGAGTCGCCGCAGCTTTGCCATCAACGCCCTCGGCGCGGTCCTGCTGACCGGCAACTGGCTCGTGTACGTCTGGGGTGTGAACACGGGCCACGTGATCGAGACGAGCCTCGGCTACTTCCTCGTGCCGCTCGTCAACGTCGCCGCCGGCCGCTTCGTCCTCCACGAACACCTTCGGCGGGCACAGCGCCTCGCCATCGGCCTCGCCGCTCTCGGTGTTATCCTGATGATCGTCCAACTCGGCCGCCCACCTTGGATCGCGCTGGCCCTGGCCGGCACCTGGGGAGGTTACAGCCTGCTCCGCAAGCAATCGCCGCTGCCCGCGGCCACCGGACTTGCCATTGAAACGCTCATGCTGGCACCGCTCGCCCTAGCGTTCCTGGCGTGGCTTCAGTTCCGGGGTGTGGGCGCGATGGGTCACGCCGACACCCGCACGCACGTGTTGATCATGAGTTCCGGTGTCATCACGGCGATTCCCCTGCTGTTGTTTGCCTATGGCGCGCGGCGAATCCGGCTTTCGACGCTCGGCCTGCTGCAGTACTGCGCCCCGTCCGTGCAGCTCGTCCTCGGCATCTGGGTCTTCCACGAACCCTTCTCGCGCGCCCGCATCGCAAGCTTCGCGTTCATCTGGGCGGCACTCGCGCTCTACACCGCGGACAATCTGCTTCAACAGCGCCGCTTTGCCCGGGCGTAGATGGACTCGGGCCGCTGTCGGCTGACCGATCAACGTAGCTGCCAGCGGCACGGCTTGCCCGGTTCCACCCGGCTTCGCTCTCGACGCCCCGCGACGCGTGCGGCAATGGTACCGTTCTCCCCTATGAAATCGTTGCCCCGGATTCTCTCCACCCTCGTTCTCGCTGCGTCATTGTCGCTCGCGCACGCGCAACAGCCCGCCACGGGCACCAAAGCGCCCAAGCCCGACGCCTCCGCACCCATCGAAAAAACCGATCCCAGCGGGCGCTTCCGGCAAATGCACGAGTCGTTTCTCGCGCGGGGCAAGGCGGGGCCGATCGGCGTACTGTTTCTCGGTGACTCGATCACCGCCGGCTGGACGAAGGCCCCGGACATCTGGAAGACCCACTACGAGAAGTATCAGCCGGCCAACTTCGGCATCGGCGGCGACCAGACCCAGCACGTGATCTGGCGGATCGAGAACGGCGAGCTTGAAGGCATCAGCCCGAAGGTCGTCGTCCTCATGCTGGGCACCAACAACACGGGCACGCACACCGCCAGCGAGATCGCCGCAGCCGACAAGAAGATCATTCAGCTGATCCGGACCAAGCTGCCGAAAACCAAGGTGCTCCTGCTGGCGATTTTCCCCCGTGGGCCCCGCGCCGACAAGTCCGGCAAAATCACGGACGACGGCGTCACCCGCATGGCCATCATCAACGCCGCCAATGCCGAACTCGCGAAGCTCGACGACGGCAAGAACGTCCGCTTCCTGAACATCAACGCGAAGTTCCTCGATGCGAACGGCAAGATTCCGGACAGCATCATGCCGGACCAACTGCATCCGAACACCGCAGGCTACAAGATTTGGGCGGAGGCGATGCAGCCCACGCTCGACGCGATGATGAAGTGACGCCGGGCGCGTCGCGATAGACGCAGCTCCCTGCCACACCCGAGCAGACCGGCGCCGGAGGAAACGTCCTCCGCGCCGCCGTCACTCCTTGCTGAAACTCAGCAGCTCGATCTCGAAGACGAGCGTCGCATTGCGACCGATCTTCGGCGGCTGGCCACGGGTGCCGTAGGCGAGTTCCGGCGGAATGATCACGAGGCGCTTCTCGCCTTTCTTCATCTGTTGCAGCACCTGATCCCAGCCCTCGATCACGGCATCGCGACGCACCCGGAAACTGAACGGCGCATTCGCATCGTTCGCCTGATCGAAGATGTTTCCGTTCAGGAGCCGTCCGACGTAGAGCACGTTCACCTTTTCGCCCGGTTTGGGGGAAGCGCCTTCGCCCTCGCGTTGCACGATATACCGGATGCCGGTCATCGTCTTCTTCGCGTCGGGCCACGTCTTCTCCACAACCTCGAGATCATCCGGCGGCAGTTTTTCGCGCTGGGCCAGCAACGACGGGGACGCGCACACGGCGAGCAGACTCGAAACGAGGAAAAGTTTGGCGAGGGATTTCACGGCAGTGGACGATAAGGCTTTCCCGCCTCCGTGTCATTCGTGTAATTCGCCGTCAACGCGTTTTTCATGCCCCGCCCCACCGTCGCCATCCTCTGTCCGCGGGAGTTCAAATTCACCGACCACGAGGCCAGCGTGGAACGTCCGTTCCTGGATGACGTGGCCGATCTCCGGACCGTGTGGCTCGATTTCAATGCGCCGCTGCCCGACGACGTCATCGGGGCAAACGCCTTGATTCTCTGGCACGGGCCACTCATCACCGCGCCGATCATTGCCAAGATGCAGCACTGCCGCGCCATCATCCGCAACGGCGTGGGCTTCGACACCGTCGACATCGCCGCTGCCGCCCAAGCCGGCATCCCGGTCTGCAACGTGCCCGACTACGGCACCGAGGAGGTCGCCGATCACGCGCTCGCGCTGACGCTGGCACTCTATCGGCAACTTTTCCCGCTGGACGCCGAGGCCAAGCGGCTGGGCTGGAAAATCAATGTCGCCGCCAAAATGCGCCGACTGAATACCCAGACGTTTGGCCTCATCGGACTGGGGCGAATCGGCACGGCGGCGGCGCTGCGCGCCAAGGCCTTCGGGTTTCGCGTCGTCTTTTTCGATCCCTATGTGACGGCCGGCACCCATAAGGCGCTCGGGATCGAGCGCGTGGCGTCACTCGACGATCTGCTGCGTCGAGCCGACACGATTTCGGTGCATTGTCCCCTGAGCGCCGAAACCCGAGGCCTGATCGGCGCCCGCGAAATCGGGCTGCTGCGGCCCGGCGCGTTCATCGTGAACACCGCGCGCGGCGACATCGTGCAAAAGGCGCCGGTGTTCGCCGCCCTGCGCAGCGGCCACTTGGGCGGCGCCGGACTCGATGTCGTCGAAGCCGAACCCTTGCGCACGGCCGAGGAAGCCGCGACGCCGAACCTCATCGTCACCTGCCATGCTGCCTTCTGCAGCCCTGAAGGCATGATCGAGATGCGCAGCACGTCGGCCCGCATCGCCCGCGCCGCCGTCCTCGGCGAGCCCGTCTGGAATCGCGTGAATTGAGACGGAGCTGAGCAGGCAGCCGGGAAACCAGGATTCAACTCCCAACCAACCGGGGCCTTCGTCCTGGCTTCCTGCTTCAAGCAGTTTTCACCGCAGGATGTTTCGCGACCAGCGCGAGCGCTTGATTCAAGAGCGTCTTTCCCGGCTCCATCCGATGCCATGGCGACGCGCCCGACGGATGCGGCAACGGGATGCAGTCCGCCGCGTGACCGCGGTAAGTGATCGGGAATTTCTTCCCGATCGTCTCAATCAACGGCCGTTCGCCGAGAAACTGGGAGATGGCGAGCTTGCCCACTGGCAGCACCAGGTTCGGCTGGAGCAACGCAAACTCCCGCTCGAGCCAGCCGGAGCAGTTGGTAATCTCATCCGGGGCCGGCACCCGGTCGCCGCCCTCGGGTCGCTTGCCCGGAAAGCAGCGGCACACCGCCGCGAAATAAAACCGATCGCGCACGTCGTCCTCGGACCAGCCGAGTGAACCGTGAAACCATTTGAAAAGCGTCTTGCCCGCGGTCCAGGCAAACGGCCGACCCAGCTTGGGTTCCTTGTCGCCAGGCGCCTGGCCCACGAGGATCACCCGGCTGGCCACCGGCCTTCCGACCACCACCGGCTTGAGCATGCGGGGACAGCGCCGGCAGGCGCGCAGGGCGGCAAGATGTTTATCGACGGGAGAAGCGGGCATGGAGGGGAAACGCGGATTGGCCAAAAATCACCAGTGCCCGCGGTCTGCCCTGGCCCACGCTCGTAGGAAACGAACGCGAGCGGGCGAAACCGCGGAACGTGGCGTTATGCCGCGAATCTGCGCGAGTTCACGCGGATTCGTTCCGACCTCCGGCGCTGGTCCAATCCGGGACTCAGCGGCGGCTCTTGAACCGGCGAAATCCACCGCGCGGCTGAATCGTGCCGGGGCGGCCGCGGGGCGACTGCGTCGCGGGCTGGGGCGGACGCGGCGCGTAGGCCTTGTACGGAAAACCTTCGAGCCGGAGCTCGGGAATGCGCTGACCGATGAAGCGCTCGATGTCGCGCACGTCGCCGGCATTTTCCGGCGTCACGAGCGTGAACGCATCTCCCACCGCCTGGGCCCGACCCGTGCGACCGATGCGGTGCACGTAATCCTCGGGCTTCTCCGGCACATCGTAGTTGATGACATGCGAGATCCCGGCGACGTCGATGCCGCGGGCCGCAATGTCGGTCGCCACCATGACCTCATACTTGCCCGACTTGAAACCCGCGAGCGCCTCGATGCGCTGGTTCTGGGACCGGTTGGCGTGGAGCACGGCGACCGAGTGATTGGCCGCTTTCAGACGGCGCGCGATCTTGTCCGCGCCATGCTTGGTGCGGGAAAACACCAGAACGCTGTCGAAGTCGGTCTTTTCGAGCAGGGCCAGCAGGAGATCGAATTTTTGCTCGAACGACACCGGATACACCGCGTGTTTCACCGACTCATTGATCGAGCGGTTGATGCCCACTTCCACTCGGGCGGGGTTGCGGAGTGCAAAGGAAGCGATGGCCTGAATCTCCGGCGGCACGGTGGCCGAGAAGAAAAGCGTCTGCCGGTTCTTCGGGCAGCGGCTGATGATGTCCTTCACCACGGGCAGGAAGCCCATGTCGAGCATTCGATCGACTTCGTCGAGGACGAGGACCGAGATGTCACGCAGGCTGATGGTGCCTTCCTTGAGGTAATCCATCAGGCGGCCGGGCGTCGCGACGATGATGTCGACGCCGCGTTTCAATTCCTGGCGCTGAAAACCGTAGCCGACGCCGCCAAAGATGGCGACCGCGCGCAGATCGCTGAAGCGGGCAAAATCGCGAAACGCAGTTTCGACCTGGGCGGCCAGTTCACGCGTGGGTTCGAGGACGAGGACCCGGGCGTTCTGTCCCGGCTTGTGGGCCCCGAGTTTCGACAGGATCGGAAGGGCGAAGGCCGCCGTTTTTCCCGTTCCGGTCTGAGCGGAACCGATCAGGTCGCCGCCGCCGAGCACCACGGGAATGGCGCGAAGTTGAATGGGAGTCGGATCGGTGTAACCGGCGGCTTGAACGCCGCGAAGGATGGGATCCGAGAGATTGAGTGCTTTAAAAGGCATGGCTATTCCAATGGCCATTCTGGGCGCAGCGAAAAATCCAACCGGACATTCGTTGCTAAGGAGCAGAAACCACGCTCCTGCTGGATTCTTCGCTTCGCGCAGAATGGTCGCGAAGGAAAGCCACCCCGAAGGGTATAAAAGAAAAAGGACGGAACTCCTGAGGAGTTCCGTCCCTCGAAAATCGTTTCTAGGAAACGCAGGTCTTAGTAACGACGATCGCCGCGATCGCGATCGCGACCACCGCCGCCGCCACCGTAACCGCCGCGTCCGCCGCCGCCGCCGCCGCCGAAGCCACGACCGCCGCCGCCGCCGCCGAAGCCGCCACCCGGGCGATCTTCCTTCGGACGAGCCTCATTGACCGTCAGCTGACGACCACCGAGGTCGACGCCATTCATCTTCTCTGCAGCCTGCTTGGCCTCATCGGCCGTGCCCATGGTGACGAACGCGAAACCGCGGGGGCGGCCGGTCATCTTGTCCATGGCGACGTAAACATCGGTGACGGAGCCGAACTGGCCGAAAGCGGCGCGGAGTTCGTCTTCGGTCGTCTTGAACGACAGGTTACCGACGTATAGTTTGGAATTACTCATCTGTGATGTCTCGTAGATCACCGTCCGCTGCCAGTCCGTTCCCACTGTGGGTTTCGAAATCATCACTTAAGCCAAACGCTCAGCCAACGACTCACCAGAAACTGTCATCTAACGTTTTCTCTAACGAAGCTCGAACACCGTGCATGCAGCATGGGCATAAGCAAGGGAATTCGGCCCAGACTGTTCCGTGCTGATTTTGACCCGCCACGCCGAGCCCGGGGTGGCCGCGGAGAACGGCTAGATGGAATACTTTGTTTTTACATCTTCGGGCAGCGGTGCCGCCCGACCCGTGGCCAGATTCACGAGCGTGTAGTCGCACTTCCCGTCGAAGACGCGCTTCCCCGTGGCCACCTTGTCGATTTCGAATCCGAGCGTACACCCGGTTTCCACAAAGCACTCGATCCAGCACCGCACCACCATCCGGTCGCCCATGCCAAGCGGGCGTTTGAATCGCATCGTGGCCGCCGACATGAACCAACCCAGGCCGCGGTCGGCAAACGCCTGCATCGGCATGCCATAGCACCGGTCCATCTGGTCGAAACGCGCGGCGAGAACGTAATCGAGATAACGCGTGCTGTGCACGTGCTGGTAAAGATCGATGTCGTCCGGGCGGACCGTGAGCTCCGTTTCAAACCTGGAATAGACGTTCATGGGCGAGCCGCCCCATCGTGCAGCCGCATCCAAGGGCGTCGAGCCGGATGCACCCCGCCTCCGACTTAGTCGAGCAGCTGATCCAACAAACGGCGCTCGCGTTTCGTCGGCCGGCCACTGCCCTTCGCGCGCGCCAGCAGCTGTTGCACGCCCTGCGCGCGGGCTTTCTCGAACTCTTCCTTCGGCGTCAGATCCGTGCAGAACTGCGCCACCAGTTTCGCGCCCACCCGGCTGCGCGGCACATCGACGACGCGAAGGGTGCGGAGCACCAAGCCTTGTTTTACCGTCACGGTCTCACCGGCGTGAACGTCGCGACCCGGCTTCGCCGGCAACGCGTTCACCTCAACGTTGCCGGCCCGACAGGCGTCAGTCGCCAGACTGCGGGTCTTGAAAATCCGCACAGCCCAAAGCCACTGGTCCAGGCGACGGGCGGATTCGGCGGGCGGCGTGCTCAAGCCCACAAAACAAAAACGGCCGCAGGCGTTGTCAAACGCGCGGCCGTGGCCGAAGGATCATTGCACCCCGGGTGCCGGGCTCAGTTCTTGCGGACGCGGGTGAACTCGGTCCGCAGCCAGTCGTCGATCAGCGCTTTCTCGTGGCGCACACTGTCGTCCCGGAAGGTCATCGTGATCTTCATCATGAAGGCGAGGTCGCGGAGGTCGCGCTTGCCTTCCTTGACCACGTGCCCGTCCGCATCCGTCAACCGGAACGCGAGCACCATGCGCGGCGGGTAAATGTCCTTCACGATGCGGATGTCATCGAAACGCGGCCCGCGCCACGGCTCGAAATCACCGGCCATGTCGATGTCAGTGAAGGTCACGTTGAGCTGGTGACCGTCCGGTACATAGTACTTCGCCTGTTCGAGCAGATGATCGCGAATCTGATCGAGATAGGTGGTGCGCTCGTAGTCACCCATCGAGCTGTCGCGCACATCGGTGAACTTCTTGGGTTCAAAAAACACGACTTCGGCCCGGGCGACAGTCCGGGCGGGCGCGGGCGTCGGTGCAGCCGAAGCCGCCAGCGCCGAAAGCACTCCCCACATGGTCACAAGAATGAATCGGCTGGTTTTCATGATGGGCGGTATGACGAAAGGTAGCACGGGAATGTTCCCACGCAACGGCCGGTTGGAAACTTTCCCTTGCACTTCCACCGCGTCCCATTCCTCCCGGCCCGCCACCGGGTCAATCCACGCTTCGCCTTCTTCGTGTTTACGCCTTCGCTGCGACGATGGTCACGATCACATACTTGCTGGTCGGCGTGTTGCTGCGCGCGGCCACGCTGTCAATTGGTACGAGGACATTGGCTTCGGGAAAATACGTCGCCACGCACCCGCGGGGAATGCGGTACGGCGCCACCATGAACGCAGGTGCGACGCGTTCCACGCCGCCATGGCGATTCGTCAAGTCGACCAGCTGTCCACCCTGCAGCCCCGCCGCCGCGATGTCCGCCTCGTGCATGAACACCACGCGCCGGCCGCCAAACACACCGCGATACCGATCGTCGAGTCCGTACACCGTCGTGTTGAACTGATCGTGCGTGCGAATCGTCATCATCACGAATTCGCCCGGCGCGAGCGTGCCCCGTGGAATCGGCGCCACCACGAAGTTCGCACGATCCGTGCGCGTCTTCCACTTCCGCGTGTCGCGCGGCGCGTTGGGCAGATAGAACGGACCCTCGCGCACGCGCTGGTTGTAGTCCTCGAAGCCCGGCACGACGCGCGCGATCCGATCGCGAATCAAATCGTAGTTCCCGGCCAGCGCGTCCCACGGAATCGCTCCGGCCCGCACGTCGTCACCCGCGAACACCGCCTGCGCGAGGCGGCACACCACCGCCGGCTCGCTCAACAGCCAGGCCGACGCCGGCTCGAGTTGGCCACGCGAGGAGTTGATGATGCCCATCGAGTCCTCCGTCGTCACGAACTGCTCGCCGCCGTCCTGCAGGTCCCGCTCGCTACGCCCGAGGCACGGCAAAATCAACGCCGACCGACCGGTGACAAGATGCGAACGATTGAGTTTCGTCGCCACCTGCGCCGTCAGCGTGCAGCGCCGCAACGCCTCCGCCGTGAAGGCCGTATCAGGTGTCGCCGAAAGAAAATTCCCGCCCATCGCCACGAACACGCGCACCGCGCCCTCGTGCATCGCGCGGATCGTGCCGACAGTATCCAAACCGTGGGCACGCGGTGACTTGAGGCCAAACTCCGCGTCGAGTCGCGCCAGCCAGGCCTCGGGCATGCGTTCGCAGATTCCCATGGTGCGATCGCCCTGTACATTGGAATGCCCGCGCACGGGACACACGCCGGCCCCACGCCGGCCGATGCTGCCGCGCAACAGCAGGAAATTGACGACTTGTTGAATCGTCGCGACCGCCTCCGGCTGCTGCGTGAGTCCCATCGCCCAGCAGCAAATCGTGGCCCGCGACGCCATCGCGATCGCCGCCGCCGCCTGGATCACGGCGAGATCCACGCCGCTCGCCGCGAGAATGTCGTTCCACGGCGTCGCGTGCAGATCCGCCTCCAGCGCCGCAAATCCCTGCGTGTGTTCGCGGATGAACTCGTGATCGAACACCGTGCCGGGCTTGGCGTCCTCGGCCTCCAGCATCGCCTTCATCAGCCCCTTGAACACCGCCAGATCGCCGGCGATGCGCGGTTGCACCCACAGGTCGGACAAGCGTGCGCCATCGCCGAGCAGGGTCTTGAAGGCCTTCAGCGGATTCAGGAAATCCTGGGGGTTCTTGAAACGTTCGATCCCGATCTCCGGCAGCGGATTGATGGAAACGATTTTCGCGCCACGCGCGCGGGCCGACTCGAGCGCGGCCAGCATGCGTGGGTGATTCGTGCCGGGATTCTGGCCGATGACGAAGATCGCGTCAGCATGATCGAAGTCGTCGAGTTTCACCGTGCCCTTGCCGATCCCAATGCTCTCGCCGAGGGCAACGCCGCTCGATTCGTGGCACATGTTCGAGCAGTCGGGCAGATTGTTCGTGCCGAACTGGCGGGCGAAGAGCTGCCACAGAAAGGCCGCTTCGTTGCTCGTGCGGCCCGAGGTGTAGAATGCCGCCGCGTCGGGCGTCGGCAGCGCCCGCAGCTCCCGCGCGATCCGCGCGAAAGCCTCGTCCCACGCGATCGGCGTGTAATGCGTCGCGCCAGGCTCGAGCACCATCGGCTCGGCGAGGCGGCCCTGGGCGTTGAGCCAGAAGTCGCTTTCTCGCGCGAGGTCCGCAACGGCGTGCCGCGCGAAAAACTCCCGATCAACCCGCTTGGGTGTCGCCTCGTCAGCGACCGCCTTGGCGCCATTCTCGCAAAACTCGAAAACGTGCCGATCGCGATCGGGGCTCGGCCACGCGCACGACTGGCAGTCGAAGCCATTGGACTGGTTCACCTGCAACAACGCCCGCACGCCGCGGGTCACGCCCATGCCGCCGACGAGTTGCGCGGTCTTTCCCACCGCCTTCAGCCCCGCGGCCGCCGCACTCGGCGCAGCGAGGTGGGGCGGTGGCGTTTCGCGCGGGGTGAGGGCGGACGGCGTTGCAGGTTCGGCCATGTCCGCAACGTGGCAAAGCCTGCCCTTGGTTCAATGCTACTTCGCGCGCCTTTGCATTTCCGCGGGATCGCCCAATAGTCTGTCCACGTCATGTTCGCCAATCTGCTCCAACTGATCACCGGCCGGCCCGCCTCCCCGGGCCTGGAGCGTCACGCCTTCATCGAGGACGTTCAGGTGCGTCAGCGGGAGCGACGGAGCCGCAAGGTCGAGCGCTTCATGCTGCTGTGCTGGATCCTCATTGCGGTGAAACACGTCCTCATCATTTGGGCCTGCCGGCACTACCCGGTCCCGTTTCATCAACTCTGGGTAAACGCCCCGACCTGGCTGCTGGGCGTGCTCGCCACCGGAATCTATTTCGCGCGAGTGGACAGAAAGTAGTTCCGGTCCAACTACAGGCACGGCGGGCCTCACCGTCCGGGAAATCTTACAGGAGAAAACAGAGGGAACAGAGAGGCCCGGACCTCCGTTTGCTCGGTTACCTCCTGTAAACATCCCCCGGTTCGCGTCCAGGACCGACGGCTCGCTGCGACGGTGATTTTTAAGTTTCGGCCCGGGCGCTTTTCCTTCCACTCTGCAGCCATGGCTCATGTTCCCGGGTTGCGCAGCCCTTACGCGAAGGTCGGTCGGATCGTCTACTTCGGCCGCATGCTGGACAAGATTCGGCTGCACGCTGCCGGCCGGCTGCCGCTCGCGGATTACGGCGAAAATCTCGGCAAGGCCTTCGACGCCCGTTGCTGCAGTTTCCTGCGCGTGCACTATGACGAACTCCGCGCCCGCACGCTCGAAGGCGATCTGAACGATGCACAGTTGCTCCAATGGGCCGAACTCCGCGGCGGCGCGCGTACGGACGAGGAGTGCGAGATCTGGTGCGGTTTCATGATGAAACGCTGCTGGCGCGATCCCGGCGCCGCGATTCTCGCCAAACGCATTCGTGAAAGCGGCCTCGAGGGCAAACCGATCACGACGATGTTCGACTACCTCGACTTTGACGAAGGCCGCGACCCGACGAAGTCGCGCGCGTGGGAACTGCGCGATCCGGTCATAGTGCTGCTCATGGGTGTCGCCGGCAGCGGCAAAACCACCGTCGGCGTGAAACTGGCCGCGGAGCTCGGCTGGGATTTCCGTGATGCGGACGACTTTCACCCGCCGGAAAACGTCGCGAAGATGAGCGCCGGCACGCCGCTCACCGACGCGGATCGCGCGCCGTGGCTCGCTGCCATCCGCGCGTACATCACGCAAAGCCTCGCCCGCGGAGAGAGCGCCGTCGTCACGTGTTCCGCGCTGAAACAGGCTTACCGCGACGCCGCGATTCCCGATCCGCAACGCGTGAAGCTGGTACACCTCTCGGGCGATTTCAGCACGATCCTCGCTCGCATGCAGCAACGGCAGCATTTCATGAAACCGGCGATGCTGCAGTCCCAGTTTGAAACGCTCGAGCCCCCGGCCGACGCCCTGACGGTCGACATCACGCGCACGCCCGACGAAATCGTGGCGAACATCCGCCGCACCATCGGGGCGTAAGTCCGTGGGCGCATTTTTCCATCAAAATCCCGGGAGCCCCCGGTCTTTCGCAACGTGCAACAGCCTGACCCCTTCCGGAAGGGGTCAGGCTGTTGCACGTTGTAGGTCGGACTGCGGCTTCGCGGGAACGCTCGAGGCTACCCTTTCGATTGTGAACTGCCTGCGTTCGCTCCAGCCTGATTGCCGCCGATGAAACCCGCCGCCGCCACGCGCCTTCGTCTTCTCGCTAGCACCCTGAGTGTGCTGCTGGTGCTCGCCGCGCTGGCCGTCGCCTGGGGGCTGTGGCGCATTCGCGCCAGCCGGGCCCAACTCGACGGCACCGCCGCCGTCCGCGGCCTCGCGCAGGCCGTCACTGTCACGCGCGATTCCCTGGGCGTCCCTACGATTCGTGCGGCGAATCGCATCGATGCCTCGCGCGCCCTCGGCTGGCTCCACGCGCAGGAACGCTTCTTCCAGATGGACGTCCTGCGCCGCACCGCCGCCGGCGAACTCTCGGCCGTGTTCGGCCCGCGCGCGCTCAACCGCGATCGTTCCGCGCGTCGCCACGGTTTCCGCAAGCTCGCACAAGCCGTGGTCGCCAAACTCGAACCCACGCCCCGCGCCCTGCTCGACGCCTACGTCGCCGGCGTGAACGCCGGCCTCGCCGCCCTCGCCGAACGACCATTTGAACACTTCGTCCTTCGCCAGGATCCGCAGCCGTGGCTGGCCGAGGACTCGATCCTTGTCATCTATGCGATGACATTGGATCTGCAGGATGAAAACGGGGACTACGAGCGCACGCTCATGACGCTGCGCGACCAGCTCGACCTCGAAGGCCTGGCCTTTTTTGCGCCGCTCGTGACGCCCAACGACGCCGCCCTCGACGGCACCACCGCCCCCGTGGCGCCGATCCCGAGTCGGAAGCTCATCAACCTGCGCGCGCCAAAAGTCGGTTTCACCCCCACACCGTTCGCCGCGCCCGCGGATCCGTTTCCCTTCTTCGTCCGTGATCCCGAAACTGCCGTGGGCTCGAACGCCTTCGCCCTCGCCGGGACGCACACCGCCAGCGGCGCGGCGATGCTCGCGAACGACATGCACCTCGACTACATGGTGCCCACCACCTGGTACCGCGCTTCGCTGGAGTACGCCGGCCGCACCGTCACCGGCGTGACGCTCCCCGGCACTCCCGCCGTCGTCGCTGGCAGTAACGGCCGCGTCGCGTGGGGCTTCACCAACAGCTACGTCGACACCGGTGATCTGGTGGTCGTTGAACTCAACACCATCGCGCCGACGCTGTATCGCGTGCCCGATCGCGACGCGCTCGTGCCGATCGAGCAGCGCCGCGAGACCTTCAAGGTGAAGGGCGGCAAGGACGTCGTGGAGGATTTCGCGTGGACCGTGTGGGGGCCGATCGTCGGCACCAACGATCGCCAGCGGCCGCTCGCACACCGGCTGGTCGTGCACGACCCCGACGCCATCAATCTCAATCTGCTGGAGATGGAAACCGTCTCCACCACGGCCGAGGCGATTGGCGTCGCACACCGCGCCGGCATTCCCGCCCAGAACATGCTGATCGCCGATCAGGCCGGCGCGATCGCCTGGACGATTGCGGGACGGCTGCCGAAACGCGTCGGCTTCGACGGCCGGCTGCCGGTCACGTGGACGTTTGGCGATCGCCGCTGGGACGGCTACCTGGCGTCGGCCGAAGTGCCGGTGTTCACGACGACACCCGAAGCCGTGCCCGGCGCGATGCCGTTGCCCGACGGCCGCCTCTGGTCCGCGAACCAGCGTCATGTCGGCGGCACCGCGCTCGCGAAACTCGGCGACGGCGCCTATCGGCGCGCGCCCCGTGCCGCGCAGATCCGCGACGATCTCGCCCGCCTCGAAAAGGCCACGCCGCGCGATCTGCTCGCCGTGCAGCTCGACGACCGCGCGCTCTTCCTCACGCGCTGGCACGGGTTGTTGAAGGGCACGCTGGCGCCCGCGGCGACGGGTGCGAACAAACCGCGCGCCACCCTCCGCGCCCTCGTGGAAACCGCGCCGGAGCGCGCGAGCCTCGATTCCGTCAGCTACCGCCTCGTGCGCACGTTCCGTGATGCCGTTTACCAGCGTGTCTTCCCGCCGATCTTTGCTTCGTGCGTCGAGGCGTTCCCAGGCTTCAATTTCCACGAGCTGCAACTCGAGCCGGCGTTGTGGGCGATGCTCGAATCCAAGCCGCTGCATCTGCTCGCGCCCGAGTACGCGACGTGGGATGATCTGCTGATCGCGGCGGCGGACGACGTGATCAAGGCAGTTGAGAAGTCCGGCGATTCACTCGGCGAGGCCACGTGGGGCCGCGTCAACGTCACGCGGATCCGCCATCCGTTCACCTATTCCTATCCCTGGCTCGCGCGCTGGCTGAACATGCCGGCGGATCCGTTACCCGGTGACGCCGACACCCCGCGGGTGCAGCGGCCCGGGCACGGATCGAGTGAGCGTCTCGTTGTTTCGCCCGGCCGGGAGAGCGAAGGCATCTTTCACATGCCGGGCGGACAGAGCGCCCACCCGATGTCACCGTTCCATCGCGCCGGCCATGACGCATGGGTGCGCGGCGAGCCCACGCCATTCCTGCCGGGCGCGACCCAGCACACACTAACACTCACGCCGTGAGCGCGGCGGAGTGCAGCGGGGACTATTTTCCACTTTCTCCCCGCGAGTTTCTCCCTTCTCCTGCGCGCAGCCACGCGCGACGCGCCGCATGAAGAAAAAGCACTCCAGCTTCACCGTCTATCTCGGCGGCGAGCTCTTCTCCCTCAAGCACCTCACCGGCAACGCGTGGCTCGCGGAAGCCATCTACGAGGTATCGCACGGCCGTTTCCGTTGCGTGCTGCCGCAGGATGCGGTCGAGCAGCGCGGGCGCAGCGCGCGGGCCATTCGTGACGCCAATCTGCGCGCGTTGCTCGCCTGCGATCTCGCGTTGTTCAACTTCGACGGCTGCGACCTCGACAGCGGCACGGTGGTGGAATTCATGTTCGCCAAGTTCGCGGACATTCCGGCAGTGCTGTTGCGGACGGATGTGCGCCGCGCGGGCGATGTTCACAGCGAGCCGTGGAATTTGATGGCGGGTTCGTTTCCGCGCACGGCCAGCGTCATCGTGCCCAGCCTGCACGACTACCGCGGCGCGCTTCAACGCCGCCAGCGGCAGCGCGTTGATCACGCGATGCACCTCGCCGGCCAGCAGAGTTCGGCCGCCGCGCAGCTCGTATGGGAGGACGTCGCCGCGCAATGCGTGCGGGCCTTCACCCGCGTGCTGGCCATGGAGCCCGTCATGCCGAAACATCTGCGCGAGGAAGTGTACCAATGGCTCGCCCTCGCCCCCGCCCTCGGCGGCAAACAGAAGGAACTGCGCAAGGAGTTCGAACGCCACCTCGAGCGCAAGGTGGAGCGGGACCTGCTCTGATTAATCTCAAATTTGAGATCTGAAATTTCAGATCTCGGACCACACCTTCTGGATCCCCGATCAGAAAGTTCAGCACCCCGTACATATTTCAGATCTCAAATCTGAGATCTGAAATTCCAACCATGCCCGTCCACATTCTCGATCACCCGCTCGCCGCGCACATCATCACGCACCTGCGCGATCGCACCACGAAGCCGGCGACTTTTCGCACGCTCGCGTACCAGTTGAGCCTGCTGCTGGCGATCGAGGCCACCAGCGACATCGAGACGGAGGAAAAACCCATCGAAACGCCGCTCGAGCCCGTGACCGGCCGCGTCCTTGCCCACCAACCGCTGGTCGTCGTCCCGATCCTGCGCGCCGGCCTGGGCATGGTGCAGCCGTTCACCGATATTTTCCCCGACGTCAGCGTCGGCTACGTCGGCCTCGAGCGCGATCACGTCACCGCCCAAGCCCGAAGTTACTACTGCAAACTGCCCCCGCTCGCCGGCCGCCACGTGTTCGTCGTGGATCCGATGCTCGCGACCGGCGGCTCGGCCGCCAAGGCCCTGTCCATTGTGAAGGAACACGGTGCCACCGACACCCGGCTGCTCTGCATCGTCGGCGCACCCGAAGGCGTCGCCGAAGTGGAGCGCCATCATCCCGGCACCGTGATCCACCTCGCCGCGCTCGACCGCGGCCTCAACGCCCGGAAATACATCCTGCCCGGCCTGGGCGATTTCGGCGACCGCCTCTACGGCACATGAAAACCCACCCGCACCCTGCCTCCGCCTTGCGTCGCACCCTCCGCCTGCTCCCCGCCGCCGTGGCGCTCGCCGCCGGCACCGTGCTCCCGCCCGCCCTGCACGCGGCGGAAAATCAGACCGTTCATACGTTCTCACACACGCAGAGCGCCACGACGCGTTACGAGTATCTGCTCGCCCTGCCGACCGGCTACGCCGCCAGCGGCGAAAAACGCTGGCCGCTGCTGCTGTTCCTTCACGGCTCCGGCGAACGAGGCGATGACGTGTGGCTCGTAGCCAAACACGGTCCGCCCAAACTCCTCCGCGGGAATTCGAGCGATCCGGCTGCCAAGCTGTTAGCGGAAAATTTCATCGTCGTCTCGCCGCAGTGCCCCAAGGGCAGGTGGTGGGATACCGCGACCGTGCTCGCGCTGCTCGACGACGTTGGTGCGCGACACCGCGTCGACGCGCGGCGCGTTTACCTGACCGGTCTCAGCATGGGTGGCTACGGCGCCTGGGACGTAGGTCTCACCCAACCCGAACGCTTCGCCGCCATCGTGCCCATCTGCGGCGGCGGCTCCTCGCGCCCCGTGCTCTCCGCCGAAACCGCCCGTCGCAAGGCGCTGCGCTCGCTCGGCGTGTGGGCGTTTCACGGCGCAAAGGACGAATCCGTCCCGCTCGCGGAGTCGCAACGCATTGTCGATTTCCTGAAAAAGGTCGGCGTCGAGGACATCCAGCTGACTGTGTATCCCGAAGCCAAGCACGACTCGTGGACCGCCACTTACGCGAACCCCGAACTCTATACCTGGCTGCTGCGCCACGAACGCCCCGCGGCCACGGCGGCCCGCTGATCCGATGCCCTGACTCCAGGACGGAGCAACGGCAACGACCGCCGCGCTTGCCCGGCCGCCTGCGGCCTTCCAGTTTCGCCGCCTGCGCGCCATCCATCACTCCCTCGGCTACGATTTTCTGCTGTCGACCCCGCCGGACTACTTCACGCGCGTCGGTCACCGCTGGCCGCTGATTCTCTTCCTGCACGGCGCGGGCGAACGCGGCGCCCGCGTCGAGGACGTCGCACGTCACGGTCTCGCCCGGCTGCTCTCCGACCAGGCGATCCGCTCGGAGGCCGAGATCGCCATCGGTCGCGACGTCGCCGCGCAATTCATCGTCGTGGCACCGCAGTGTCCGCCGCTCGAGGTGTGGAGCGATGACGGCCTGATGGCGCTGCTCGATCACGTCGAGCGCGACTACGACGTCGACGCGCGCCGCGTGTATGTCACCGGCATGAGCATGGGCGGCTTCGGCACTTGGTCGCTCGGTCTCCGCCACCCGCAGCGTTTCGCCGCGATCGCGCCCGTCTGCGGCGGCGGCCGGCTTGCGGACGTCGCGACCGCCTCCAGTCGCCAGCCGGCCGCGCTGCAACGCCTCGGGGTCTGGACGTTTCACGGCGCGAAGGATCGGGTCGTGCCCGCCGCGGAGTCGCAGCGCATGTTCGACGCCCTCGAGGCCGCCGGCGTGCGCGACACCCGGCTGACCGTGTATCCTGAAATCGGGCACGACGCGTGGAACGCGGCCTACGGCAACCCGGAGCTCTACGCGTGGCTCCTCACGCAGACGCTCTGATCCCTCGGGAGCGCAGGCCTCCGGCCTGCATCGGCAAGGTCGACGAATGCAGGCGGGACGCCTGCGCTCCCAGGACCACCCACTGCCACGAAGCTACCGTCACCGCACCCGCACTCCGCATGGATCGGTCCTGACCGCGTAGCCAGCGGGCACCATCACCCAGTCGGCGGCGTCACCGTCGATGCGCGGAATCCGATCCGCGGGAAATTGAAAGACCTTGAATGTGACGTCGGGCCGTTCCAGCGCCGGAATCGTCGGGGCGATGATCAGGGCCAGCATCGCCACCAGCAGACCGGCGACGCAGGGTTTCCGACGGGGGTGTGACGTCATCGTGGCCATCGTGGGCAAAGCCGGTCGCGAACGAATCCCGCCGCCCGCGGACAGTTCGGCAGCGCTGAAGCGATTGCGTCCGAAGCTCACGGCGCCGCGCGGATCGCGTCCGGTTGCGGCACGCCAAAGTCCGGCGTGCCATCGGGTCTCCACGTGATCGGCTGCACGCGCGTGTGCCGGTTCGGATCGTGCAACGGATCGCCGGGGATGTCGCGGTAACTGCGGGCGTGATACACGAGCAGATCGGTCTTGCCGTCACTCGACACCGTGAAGCTGTTGTGACCGGGACCGAAGACGCCGTTGGCCTCGTGCGTGGCGAAGACCGGCTCGGGTGATTTGCGCCACGACGCCGGGTTGAGCAGATCGGCCGACTCATCGGCCGTCAGCAGCCCGACGCCATACTCCGCGCCCGTCCCCGCGGCCGAATACGTCAGAAAGACCCGTCCGTTCCGCACGAGCACGGCCGGACCTTCATTCACCCAGTAACGAATCTGCTCCCACGGAAACTCGGGCCGCGAAATCATCACCTGGCTGCCGGTGATTGCGAGCGGGCCGTCCATCCTTGCCAGATACAAGTTGGTGTTGCCGCGGATCGCCGGGTCTTTCTGCGCCCACGCCAGGTAGCGCGTGCCACGCACCACGAACGTCGTCGCATCGAGCGCGAACGATTCCCAATTCGTTTTCAACGCGCCGCGTTCAGCCCACGTGCCTTCCACCGGATTCGCCGCGGAGTTTTCGAGCACGTACATCCGGATGGCCCAGCTGGTCTCCGGCTCCGCGCCGCCAGCGGCGAAATACACGTACCACTTCCCCGCGACGAAGTGCAGCTCGGGCGCCCAGATGTGCGAACCCATCGGTCCGCTCGCATGGCTGCGCCAGATCGTCACGGGCTCCGCCGCCGCCAATCCGTCAATGGTCCGCGAGCGCCGCAACTCGATCCGGTCGTACTCGGGCACCGTGGCGGCCAGATAATAAAAGCCGTCGGTGTGATAGGTCAGATGCGGATCCGCGCGCTGCCGCACGATCGGATTGGCCAACGCTGGCCCGCCCGCCGGCGAGGCGGGAAACCACGTCGCGAGCGCCGACGCCACGAGCTGATGGCCGCGGGCGTTCGGATGATTGATCTGCGACATCAACTGCTCCAGTGGCGTGCCCTGCCGCTTTTCCGCCAGGAAAAGCTCCAGCGAATCCACGAGCCCGGTGCCAAACTCGCGCGCGAGCTCGCGCACCTGAGCGGCGTGTTGGTGCAGCAGATCGGCGGGATCCTCGAGCTTGGACCGCGTGTCGGGCGTGGGCGTCAGAAGAATCACCTTCGTTCCCGCCGCCTGCGCCCGCGCGATCATCGCGCTCCAGGCGGTGCGGGCCGCCGCGAGGCCGGGTCCGCGATCGTTGAGCGCGTAATCGATGCAGACGACGTCGGGCCGGTGAGTGAGGACGTCAGCATCAAAGCGCGCGGCGCCGCGCACCGAGTTTTCTCCGCCGATGGCCGTGACGATCACGTTGATCACCGCCAGCGGAAACCGCTCCTTCAGGGCCCGCTGCAGCAGCGCGGGGTAAGCGTTGAGTGAGTCGACGGCCGGCGTCCGAAAGTATCCCGCGGGGACGCTGTGACCGTGGCACACGACATTGATGGTGCGATTGCGCGGCCAGGAACGTTCAAGTTCCGCCACGACCGGGGCGAGGTAGTTCGCCGGATCCACCGGCGCCGCGGGCGCAGGCGAGATCGTGAGGAGGGCAACCACCAGCGCGCTCATCCGAAGGATCGCGTGAGTTCGCCTGTGCGGCAGCATGCTCGCGCGGGGAAGAATGGTTCGAAGGGCCGGACTCACTTGGAACCGAGCGCTTCCTGCAGTTTCGCAGCCCGATCCCGCATGGTCTCGTTGTCGGCCAGGCGGGCCACGATCTCGGCAAACGCGACCGCCTGTTCCCGGTATCCGTGTTGGTGATTCAACTCCGCCGCGCTGAGCACGAGCGAGAGCCGGCGGGGAAACAACCTCACGCCTTCGTCGAGGACGGCGAGATGGCCGCGGGTGGGCGTGGCCTCGGCGTGCGTCCACGCGTCGGCAATCAACTCGTACACTTCCGGCAGCGGCGGCTCCTCGGTACGCGCCGCAAACAACGGCTTCAGCACCTCGGCGAGCTGGTTCACGTTGAGTCGGGCAGGCGCGGCACCGGAACCCGCGCGGAACTCAGCCAGGCGCAGTCGCGCGAGCTCAAAATTCGCACGCGGGCGAATGGGTCCAATGGCAGCGGCGGCTTCGAGGTACTCGCGCGCGCCAAGGTCGTTACCGGCATCAACCTCACAGAGCCCCATCACGGCCAACAGCCGGGGATCGCGTTCGCCGCGATCGTAGGCGCGTTTCAGCGTGCGGCGGGCCTGCTCGAGATACTTCGGCGCCAGCTCTTCGGAGATGCCCTTCACATAGGGCACCTCGAGTCGTTCCCAGTCGCCCTTGATCCGCGCGATGTGGGCGTCGGTGGCGTTGCGCAGCACCAGCGGCGCGAGCTTCGCCTTGCGCGCCGGGCGAAAATGCAGCGTGCGCCGGACCGCCGCGGGCAGGTAAGCCGCGAGTTGTTCGCGCGCCGCGGCCGGATCGAAGCCGAAGCACTCGGTGAACAGCGCCTCGCTCGGACCGAGCACCGCGGAGCGATCGACAAATTTCCAGAAGGCCTCGCGGTGAGCGTGGCGATCGGCTTCGAGGCCCCAGCGCACAAACAGCGCCGCCTGGGATTGCCACGCGCGGATCGGATCGTGGGTCTGCGCCGGATCGCGCGCGGGCAGCTGCGCGGCAAGGAACTCCAGCAACGGCTGCACCGGCGGCGCGGTCTTGGGATCCTTCTTCAGCGCGGCCGTGTGCAGCGGGGAGATCCATTCCAGCGGCTCGACGCTGAGCTCGCCGCCGCCGTAACTGGTCTGCTGATACAGCGCGAGGAAGCCGCTGACGAACCACGGTGGCAGCGCCGGCACGCGCCGTTTGACCAGGAAACTGATGTAATCCTGCGTCAGCGACAGGCGGTCGGCGTCGAAGTCGTCGCGCCGCACGATCATGAACACCGCCATCGCATCGCGATCCCACAGCCGGAGATTCGGCAGGAAACTGTAGCGTCGCTGCGGCGTTGGTATCCGCAGGCCGCGTCCGCCCGGCAGCGCCAGGCCGCCGCCGTCGTCGACCGGTTCCGGCGTGTTGCGAATCATCCGGTGAATCACCTCCTGCGAAGCCGCCGGCTGCAGCTCCTCGTCGTAGAGGATCAGCGCGCGCGGCACGGACAGTTTCAACCGCAGCGAGGGCGGGAGCATCTCCCCGAGCAGTTCGTGCAGCTGCTGGTGGATTTCGACCACCCGGCGCGTCGTGGCGTCGTTGCAGCGCGAGAGGATCTCGTAACCGGGCGCCTCCGCGTAGCGCCACGGCGGCCCTTTCGCGAGCTCCTCGACGATGAACGGCGGGAGCGCGACCGCCCGCTCGGGCTCCTGCGCGCCTGCGCCGGCGATCGCAGCCAACGCCCATGCCAGCGCCGGCAGCAGCCACCGGGCCCGGCGACTGGGCTGCGGCGTGATCTCATCAAACTCAAGGCCCGCCGGACTCATCGGGCTCCCTTTTTACCTTACGTCGCGCGGGAAAGATCCGGCACGACGAAGGGCGCGCGATACGTGCGCGTGAGCATTGGATTGGCCTGCGCCGCGAATTCCCCGGCGAAGTTTTCCTGCGCGGCGTTGACGGTGAGCGGCACGCCGCGGATCAGCGGGGTCTTGGCGGCGTCGACGCCGTTCGCGGCGAGATGTTCGAGCATGCGACCGGTGGCTTCAGCGAGGAGCGCGTCGCCCTTGATGCGCTGACGCAGCTGATCAGGCGGTTCGCCCCGGCCGAGGACGTGCGAGATGTTGCCGAGATGACAGAGGGCGCTCGAGACGTGGCCTTCCTCAATGCGGCCGTACAGGTCGGCGGTCTTCCGGCTGCGCACGACGTCGATGAAATTCTGCATGTGGCGATCGCTGCCCTTGAACTCCTTTACGAGCGCGCCGGCCTTGTCATAGGCCTTGGCCTCGAAATACGCGGGCACGATCACGCTGCCGCCTTCGCAGTCGATCACGTTGCCCACGTCGACGCCGCGATACTTGTCCATCCCGTCCTTGCCTGCGGCGCCGGTCTTGCTGGGCAGGCCGCGCACTTCGAAAATCAGCGGCGCAGTCGCGTAGTCGTGCATCACGACCTGCGTGTTCGGCGTGTCACCATCATCGACGTAACCCAGCCGGCCACCGAGGCTGAGCGTGCGGCGGGGCAGGCCCTTCTCGCCGAGGAACCAGCGGGCGACATCCATTTGGTGGATACCCTGGTTGCCGACGTCGCCGTTGCCGGTGACGTGCACCCAGTGCCAGTCGTAGTGCAACCGGCTGCGCATGACCGGCGCGAGCGGCGCCGGACCGGCCCAGAGATCGTAGTTGATCGTCGTGGGAATACTGAGCGGGCCCGTGGCCTTGCCGATCGAGTCGCGGCGCTTGTAGCAGAAGCCGCGCGCCGCGGTGATCTTGCCGAGGTTGCCGGCCTGCACCCAGGCGACGGCTTCCTGCAGGCCGCTGCCGGAGCGGATCTGCGTGCCGGCCTGGACCACGCGCTTGTACTTCGTGGCGGCGCTGACGAGCTGACGGCCCTCCCAGACATTGTGGGAAACGGGTTTCTCCACGTAGACATCCTTGCCGGCCTCACACGCCCACACCGCCTGCAACGAATGCAGATGGTTCGGCGTGGCGATGGTCACAGCGTCGATGTCGGACGACTTCAACAGTTCGCGCACGTCGACGTACGTCTTCACGCCCGCGCCGCCCCCCGGCAGGCCCGCCCTGGTCTTCTCGAGCACCACGCTGTCGACGTCACACAGGGCCACCACGCGCACGCCCTTCAGTCGGGCCAGACTGCCGAGATGGTTTTTCCCGCGGCCGTTGAGACCGATCACGGCGACCCGGATATCGCCGTTGGCACCGGGCACCTGCGCCCAGGAGCGGGCGGAAAATGCCGTGGCCACGACGGCGGTGTTGCGGAGGAATGCGCGACGCGTGAGGTGATTGATGTGAAGCGGCATGGCGGGCGGAATTCTACTGGCAGTACGCGGCCAGGAAGGGCCGCTCAGAACGGGACGGAGTCAACCAGTGAGGCGGGCGGTGGCACCGCCCGCGACGGTTCATTTGCCGGCGGCGTAATCCTTGAAGTGTTCGGCAATCCGACCGGTCTTCTCGTCGCCTTGGTGGAAGAAGAAGCGCCAGCGGAACGTCACGCTGCCGCCAGCGGGAATCGTCAGGTCACCGGCTTTGGGTTGATCCTTCAGATTTTCGAAATCGTGTTTGCCGAACGGATTCGCGGCGAAGAGCGCGTAATCGCGCACGTGCCACCACGTCGGGTGCCGGGGATTCTGCGGATGATCGAACATCGCCACGCCGTACACCTTGCCGTCCTTCGGCGCGTAGTAATCGACCCAGGCGGACTTCTTGCCCCAGGTCGGCGTGTTTTTCACGCCCGCGTCGTTGACGATCGTGCCAACGCCTTCGTGCTTCACGCGCTTCTTGGTCGAGTCGCTGTACGAATGCGGAGGCGTCATCCACAACGGCAGGCGAATCGCCATCGAGCCTTCCTTCGTGTCGCCAAACACCACCGGCTTGTCGGCCGGCGCTTTCAGCGTGACCTCGTAATCGAGAAAGCGACCGTCGGCCGAAGCATGCGCGCGAATGACGGTGTCGTCCGTCAGGTGCGTGGTGCCATCCGGACCGACCCACTTGTTGCGGGCGCGAATGGTGGCCACGCCGTTGGCCGCCGATTGTTCGACGGACTCGCTCACGATCTTTCCTTGCTTGGGACCATTGGTCTCGGCCCAGAAGTCGAGGCCGTTGACGTCGCCGTGCGTGAACCACAGCGAACGGTGGTGCGGGTGATCCTTCACCTCGCCGGCCACGTCGGTCTTCATCGGAAAGTTTCGCGTCATCGGCGTGCCATCCGCCGCGAGCACCGGATACAGGTAGGGCTTCTGCGCTCCCTTGAAGATGTACTCGGTGAACAACTGGCCGCCGATTTCGACGCGCACGCGATCATCGGCGCGCGTGGCGGTGACGGCCTGGCCGCCCGCCTTGGATGACGCTGCGAACGATTCCTGAATCAGTGCCGTGTGACCAGCAACGAGGCTGGCCAACACGAGGAGGGGCAAGACACGTGTCTTCATGGGTGAGAGTAAGACGCACGCTGGTGCAAAAGGGCGCAAACCCATTCGCATCCGATCCGCCGCACGCAGCCACAAAAAAGGGCCGCACGCAGCGGCCCTTGGGGAATGAGAGGGAAGCAGCGGAATTCGCTTACTTCCAGGACAGCACCAGGCGGGTGAAGTACGTGGTGTCGAGACGCTCGACGCCACGGCCCGGCTTGCTGTTGTAATCGTTGGCCACGCCCATGCGGACCTTCCACTGGGTGCCGATGAGGGGCAGTTCCAGCGAGCTTTCGTGGGTCAGCACGAAGTTGCTGAAGTCCTCGAACGTCGGGACATAGGAAATGCGGTTAACGAGCACCGCGTTTTCCATCTGCAGGCGATGGGCGAGACCGAAGTCCAAACCGGCGCTCTTCACGTCCTCCGTGCGGGGATTGTTGTAGCCGGCATAGCGGAACGACACACCGGCGCGACCCGTGAGCAGCTGCTTGGCTTCCTTGATGAAATCGTAGCCCAAACCAGCGGCGGCCACGTTGTAGAGCTCGATGTCCTTCACGCGGTCGAAACCGGCTTCATCGCGCACATACCAGGACTTGGCGCCCGAGAAGTTGTTGGCGTAATCGACGCCGGCCTTGAACTGGTCGGCCGACTTCACGCCGTCCGAGATCTGGCGGTCGTAGGCGGAGTAGAACTGCAGCGTGTCCTGCGAGCCCGCGAGCGTCGCACGGAACGAGAAACCCGTGCCGAGCTGCTCCTTGTTGCCGGTCTTGCCCGCAACGTCCACGGCCGCTTCGTAGGCCCAACCGCGTTCCAACGCCGCGATCGCCGGATCCTTGGCACCCGCCGCCCAGGAGGCAGCGACCTTGTCGACCGTCGTCGAAATCGAACCATCGGCACCAGCGATTTGCAGCGCGCCAGCAGAGCTGGTGATCTTGCCCTCCAGCCGAGTGCCGCTCGCGAGGCGGACCGCAACCGGACCATCCGTCGTGATGCCGGTGATTTCGGACTGCTTGATCGTCACCGCGCCGGCGAAATCGGTCGTGACCGTGACAGCGCCGCCGTCGATTTTGGTGACCTTGCCGACAATACGAGCGCCGTTTTTCGTTTCGACGACGTCGGCCGACAAGGGAGCAGCCAACATGGCGGCAAACCCGAGGACAAGCATGCCTCGCTGGATGGGATTAGTGTTCATAGGATTAAGGGACAAGGGTAGATTCGACTAGACGGACCCACCTGAAGTCAACGATCCAGTTCCCATGTTCCCACAAACCTACGGGATGTTCGATTACACGTGACAACAGACCTGACTCGACACCCCGCGGATCGCCGCCTTGCTTCGGCCCGCACGCCTCCGCACCTCATGTCCCAGCCACCCGTTCACCGACCCGCTCTCATCGTCGCCGACCGCTGGCGCGATTACCAGCTGCTGGAGTGCGGCGACGGGATGAAGCAGGAGCGCTGGGGCTCGTACACGCTCGTCCGCCCCGACCCGCAGATCATCTGGCCTCGGCACCAGCAACCCTCCGGCGCCGCCTGGGAAAACTGGGACGGCTTCTATCACCGGAGTGAACAGGGCGGCGGGAAATGGGATTTCCGCCGCACCCTGCCCGACCACTGGAAACTCGCCTACGATTCGCTGGGCCTGACTTTCAAGATTCACCCGACCTCCTTCAAGCACACCGGCCTCTTTCCCGAGCAGGCGGTGAACTGGGAGTGGTTTTCAGCCAAAATAAAGGCCGCCCGCGCCGCCGGCCGCGAGGTGAACGTCCTGAACCTCTTCGGCTACACTGGCGCCGCCACCGTGGCCGCCGCCAAAGCCGGTGCGAGCGTCACCCACATCGATGCCGCCGAAGGCATGGTGAAGTGGTGCAAGGAAAACCTCGTCCTGAGCGGGCTTGCCGCCGCGCCGGTCCGCACCATTGCCGACGACTGCCTGAAGTTCGTCCGCCGCGAGCAAAAGCGCGGCAAGTTTTACGACGCCATCATCATGGACCCGCCGACCTACGGCCGCGGCTCCACGGGCGAGATGTGGAAACTCGAGGATCATCTCTGGCCGCTGCTCAACGAGTGCCGCGCCCTGCTGTCGCCGCAGCCGCTTTTCTTCCTGGTCAACGCCTACACCGCCCGCCTTTCACCGACGGTCGTCGCCAACCTGCTGGCCGAGCTGATGCACGGTCGCGGCGGCACCATCACGGCCGGCGAAGTCGGCCTGCCGATCCAGCGTGACGGCAAAGTCCTCCCCTGTGGCATCTACGGCCGCTGGGAACGGTAACCAGACGTTTGAACCGCCCGCGAATCGCGCGAATGGACGCGGATTTCGCGGCAAAGTAAGGTCCGGCTGCTCGCGGTTACGCCCACCGCTGGGCGAGGGCTCACGTTGCTTCGATCTCATTCGCGTCCATTCGCGTGATTCGCGGGCCACCGCCTTGTTTCGGCTCACGCATACTCCGCCAGTTCCAGGATCACGCCGTCGGGATCGAGGAAGTAGACGAGCGTCTTGTCGCCCGCCGCGAATTTCACGACGCCCTTGGGCACCAGCACGGGATCGCTGAAGAGCGTGACGCCCGCTGAGCGGAGCTTGGCCGCCAGCGCGGCGATGTTGTCCACGCGAAACGCGATGTGCCGCAACCCCAGCGTGTTCGGCCGCGCGTTCTCCGGCAGGGTCACACCGGCCGGCGCGACGTATTCCAGGAGTTCGATTCTGAGGCCGCCTCCGGGCGGTTCGACAAAGGCGACCTTACCCTTCACGCCCTTCAACCGGACAATCTCCTCGATCCACGCGCCTTCCATGAAGACGTCGTGTGTCTTCCGGAAGCCCAGCAGCCCGGTGTAGAACTGCACCGACCGCTCCAGGTCCGCGACGACGATGTTGATGTGGTCAATCCCTCGGATCATGGGGCGTCACGCTAACGTTGCCCTACCCGTCCGGGCAAGCGCGGCTCCCACGGCAACTCGCGTTTCACTTCGACGTCCTAAGATCCGTCGCCAAATTCCGAGCGAGAAAAATCTCAATACGCCGAAGCATTTCAGTGCGCACTTTGGCGGAGCGGAGACCGTCAATTTCATCGAAGTTAGTGAAGGCCTCGTGCGGCTTCTGAGCTCGCTTGATCGCCGTCAGATAAGCCCGGGCGTTCTCGCGGGGAACACGTTCATCGTTGCCGAAAATCACGAACACTGGGGCCGACAGCTCCGCGACGTGATTGACCGGAGAGATATCCGCCAATTCCGCCGCATCCGCCACCGGATCGCCAAAGTGGTCCTTCATCGCATCGTAGCCCGCCAAGTGGATCCGCCGGCTGTAGTCCATAAGCGCCGCCCAGTCCGTCACGCCATCGATGCTCACCGCGCACCGATAAAGTCCCGGGTTCTGCGTGACTCCAATCAGCGCCGAGAACCCTCCGAAGCCTTCACCCATGATGGCAATTCGGGCGGAATCGGCGAGCCCCAGCTCGATGGCCCAGCGCGCGGAATCCGCGATGTCCTGCTGAATCTCGCGCCCCACGCGGCGCTTTCCCATCGCGTGAAACGCCTCTCCAAAGCCCTTCGAACCGCGATAGTTGACCTGCAGGACCGCGTAGCCGCGATTCGCCAAAAACTGCACGTTGGCGTTGAAGCCCCAGGCATCGCGCGCCCAAGGCCCATCATGAACCAGGAGAACGAGCGGAAGCTGTTTCGCCTCACGCCCAGCCGGCAGCGTGAGGTAGCCGCGAACAGTCTGTCCATCGCGGACCTTGAAGCTCATTTCAAACATCTCGGCCATCTGCGCCGCCTTGACCCAAGGCCGCACCGCGAAGAGCGGCTTCAGTTCCTTCTTCGGCAGGTCAAACTGGTAAAACGCCCCGGGATCCCGGTCGGAGGAGGAACGAATCACCATGCGCTGGAGGTCGTCGCTGAGACTCGTGATGACGTTCGTCATGCGGGGCAGACTGGCGTCCACCGCAGCCTGGACCGCGGCCAGCTGCGGATCGAACCACACCGGCTTGGTGCGATCCGCGACGTAATAAATCCCGAGTAGAGTGCGGCTCTTCGGCGCCAGCACCGGTGTCATCGCCAAGTCGAGATCGTAGCGATCATGGCTCAGGATGAGCTCGCCCCAAGCCTCCTTGAGCAGATCGTAGGCATACACGCCCCAGGTGCCCGCAGGCGTGACGAGACCGCAGTAAAGCACGTTGCCGTCACCGCTCAGCCACTGCGGCCGCAGGCGATCCTTGGACCAATCCAAGTCCTTCGGCACCCGCCAAGGCGCTCCGTCCTTTTCCCGGTAGAGCACGCGCTGCAGGACGCCCTCGGTCTCGATCGCGATGCGCACCACGCCGGCGCCATCGACCATCCAGCCCGTGACTTTTCCCGGATTGTCTTCCACGCGCACCGAGGTTGCGCGGCGCGTGTCCACCCGCTCGATCCGCGGATAAGGGAGAACGAAGAAGGGCTGATAGCGCCCCATCACTTCCCGGTCGTAACTCAGCACCAGGACTTCATCGCGCCGTGCTCCTTCAAAGCGGTTGAAGATCACGGAGGACGGCAGCGCCACCGCCGGAAGCAGATCCTTACCGCCGATGTCAGTGCTCGCACTGCGTCCGAAGATCACCCGCTGTGAATTCACCCAAACCGGAGTGCCGTAACCGGCGTTCGCCCCAATCCGACTCACGCGCCCCGACTCCCACTCGCGAAACACCAGGACCCGCTCACGGTCGTCACCAAACTCGTACGCCAGCGTCGCGCCATCAGGCGAAATCGTCACGTCACTTGCCCCGACCAGATTCGTGAAATCACTCACCGGAAGCAGCGGCGGCGGTGTCGCCGCTGCTTCCGGCGCATCCGCACCTAACACGAGGGCAAGGCAGAACAGATAAATGGGCTTCATGGGGCGGACGTACCGAAGCTGGCGACGCTCCCACCAGACTCGTCGGGCGAAAAGCTTTTTAGTCGGCTTTTTCCCGCAAGCCGCTTCGTTGGGGGAAATCATGTCTCCGCTCGCCTCCGCCTACTACGAACGCGCCAACGCCATGCTCGCCACCGCGTGGTCCGCCAACGCCGCCACCCTCGCGCGCCTCGCGCCGATCCTCGGCGCCAGCGTCGCGCGCGGCGAAGTCATCCACACCTTCGGCTCCGGCCACAGCGAGATCATCGCCCGCGAAATCGTCGGCCGCGCCGGCGGGCTCGTATGCATCACAAGCATCAACGATCCCACCGCCGGCTTCATCGAAAACCTCGTCGGCTACGGCACCAAACTCGTCGAACGCTACGACCGACAATACGAACTCCGCGCCGGCGAAGCCGTCATCGTGATTTCAAACTCCGGCAAGAATTCCTCGCCCATCGAGGTCGCGCTGCACGCGAAGAAAAAAGGCTGCGTCGTTATCGGCCTGACGTCGCTCGCGATGTCGACGACGGCAAAAACCGTGCACCCCGACGGCAAAAAACTGCACGAGCTGTGCGACTACACGTTGGACAATGGTGGTGTGCCCGGTGACGCCATCATGAAGGTCACCGACGCCGTCTCGACGGGCCCGACGAGCACGTTCATCGGCGGCTCGCTGCTCAACTGGCTGATGATCTCCACCATGGAATGGCTGCGCGACAACGGCCACGATCTGCCCGTCCTGCGCAGCCAGAACATCCCCGGTGCCATCGAGCACAACCGCAAGGTGGGCGAGAAATACAAGTACCGCCTGAGCAAACAACTCGCCTGAGACTCTTTTTAGACAGAATGAACAGAATCAACTGAATGGTCTGATCCCCTCTGCCGGATTCTTTCCATTCTGTTCATTCTGTCCCAACTCAGTTCATGAAAATCGGCGTTGATGGTGGCGGCACCAAGACCGAGTGCATTCTGGTCGATGACGCCGGCACGATCGTCGCGCGGCAACTCGCACCCGGTTGCAATCCCAACGTCGTCGGGACCGACACCGCCCGCCAGATCGCAACCGATGCGCTGCGAGCGCTGACGTTGTCACTCCACTCTCAACCCTCAACTCTCCCCGTTGTCGTCCACCGCACGCACCTGTACATGTCCGGCGCGCCCGGGTTCTGGCAGGAGTTCGCCGCGTCGTTAGCCGGCTTCGGTCACGTCACCGCTTCGCCCGACTCGCTGCCGACGCTGGAACTCGCCACGGACGGGAAACCCGGCCTGGTACTTCACGCCGGCACGGGATCGTTCGTTGCCGCCCGCGCGCCCGATGGCACGGTCCACTACGCTGGCGGGACCGGCTGGCGGTTTGGAGATCCGGGCAGCGGCTATGAACTGGGCCGGCGCGCCATTGCCCGCGCGCTGCTCGAACTGCAGGCCTGGCTGCCTGCTTCCCGCCTCGGCCCGGCCGTGCGCGCGCACACGGAACTCGGCGATGACGCCGACGTCCGCGCGGTCACGCGTTATTTCTACGCTCACGCCGAGCCCAACCGCGTCATCGCTGCGCTCGCGCCGACCGTGCTCGGGCTGGCCACCGAGGGTGACGCGACCGCCCGGGCCGTCGTGATCGAGTCCGCCGCGGAGTTGCTCGACCTCGCGTTGCACGTGGCCGGCAAACTGTTTCCCGGCACGCCGCACGCCGACATCCCGACCGGCCTGAGCGGCGCGTTACTGATCAATCCCGTGGTCGCGAGCGCGCTCGCCGCCCGCACGTCGCTTCGTTTCCAACCCATCACCGCCGCCCCGATTGAGGGCGTCCGCCGGCTCGTTGCCCGCGACCGTTGAAACCCATGCGTTCCCTGCCGTCGCTCCTCCGCCGTCACCGCAACGCAATCGTCGCGGCCATGGCCGCCTTGGTCCTCGCAGCCGCGTCCGCCGGTGGCGCGGTTCCGACCAAGCCCACCGCGCCGGCCGAGAAGGTGCCAGGGCAGGCTTACTTCGGCCTAGATCGCTACGTTGAATACCTCGCTGGCGATCTGCCGATTGTGCTGACCTCGCCGCACGGCGGCCGGATGCGGCCGGATGCGATTCCCAACCGCAAGGAAGGCGTGAAGGACATGGACGTGAACACGCAGGAACTGGCGCGCGCGATCATCGAGGAGTTACACGCGCGCTCGGGCCGCCGCGCGCACCTGATCGCGAGTCACCTGCACCGCAGCAAGCTCGACCCGAACCGCGAGATCAAGGAAGCCGCGCAGGGCCAGGTCCTCGCCGAACGCACGTGGCATGAGTTTCACGCCTCGATCCGCGAAGCCCTCGCCGCCGCCGTCGCGCGGCACGGTTTCGCGTTCCTGATCGATCTGCACGGACACGCGCACCCGATCGCCCGCATCGAACTCGGCTACGCCCTCGAGGCGAAGCAGCTCAATCAATCCGACGCTGCCTTCGATGCCTCCGGCCTGATGGCCCTGAGCACGCTGAGCGATCTGCACGCGCGCGTCGGCGGGAGTGCCGCCACGCTGCTGCGCGGCCCCGGCAGCCTGGGCGATCTGTTTTCGACGCGCGGGATTCGGGCCGTCCCGAGTCCGAAGGATCCCCAACCGGGCGATCATCCGTTCTTCGCCGGCGGCTACATCGTGCGCGTCCACGCGGGCGGCGACACGCCGAAGGTCGACGGCCTGCAAATCGAAACCTACCGCGCCGGCATCCGCGACACGGCGGAAAACCGCGCGCGCTTCGCCCGGATCACCGTCGAGGCGCTCACCGTGTTTCTGCGCGAACGCTACGGCTTCGAGCTGGCCGCCGCCACGCGGGCGAAATGAAACCGCGCGGGACAGCGATGCTGGTCCGTTTCACCAAGAACCGGCCCGAGGCCGCGGCCGACACGCTGACCTGCGTGCGTTCCGACGGCTCCACCACCACGCGCGAGATGCCGCGGCAGGGCATCCTGCCCCGGGACGCCGCCTGCTTCGTGGTGGAGCAACGACTCGGCTGGACGAACGCCCACTTCGGTGCCATCGCCCGCGGCCGCCCTCTGGCCGAGCCCGCAGTCCCGCCGCGCGCGATCGCCACGGACACGAAGACCGCCCCGGAAAGTGCGAGCGCCGCCGGTCAATGCGCCGCGCTGGTGGAATGCCTGCAAGGCGAGCAATGGGGCGGCGCGACGGATCCCGCGGCGTTTGCGATTAAACTGCGCGCCGCCTGCCGCCGCCACGGCGTTGTCACGCCCGCCCTTCCCGACGCCACGATCGCGGATCTACGCGCGGCGCTGCGGGAGTTTGGTGCTGCGTGGCGTCCGCTCACGCCCGGCCAGTCGGTCGAGCGCTCGTATCCGTGACGCTGTGACCGCCCGATGCTGACCTCCGCGCCACCTGTGACAGTCCTCCCCGAGCCCGCGTGGCAGGCGCTGCAGCACGCGCATGAAACGCGCGTGCGGGCGTGGACCGATCCGCATCACGCGCGGACGGCGCACGGCGAGAAGCATCCGGTCTACGATTTTCTTTTCACCTACTATGGCTTTCGCCCGGCGTGGTTGCGCCGCTGGCATCCGGGGCCGGACGTCATCCTCGCCGGCACCGCGGCGCGCGAGTTTCTCCGCTGGCCCGAGTATCAGGAAACCCCTGACGGCGTGGCCCTCAACGCCGCTGCCGCGCCGGTCCACCGCCGCGAGTATCTCGACTGGCTGCGCCGGTTGCTCACCGCGATGCAGGAACGCCCCGCGTTCTTCGGCTGCCACGGCCTGCACGAGTGGGCGATGGTGTACCGGCAGACGCCCGACGAGGTGCGCCACAACGCGTGGCCGCTGCGTTTCCCCGCCGCGGAGCTCGCGCAGATCGTGGAGGCGAACGCGGTCTGTTGCTCGCACTACGACGCCTTCCGCTTCTTCACGCCGCCGGCCCGCCCGTTGAACAAGCTCCAGCCGACCCGCGTCGACGTCCCGCAGCTCGAGCAGCGCGGCTGTCTCCATGCGAACATGGATCTCTACAAGTGGGCGTTCAAACTCGCGCCGTTCGCACCGTCACAGTTGATCGCCGACGGTTTCGAGCTCGCCCGGGATATCCGGGCGGTGGATATGCGCGCGAGTCCCTACGATCTGCGCAGCCTCGGCTTCGTTCCAATTCCCATCGAGACCACCGCCGGTCGCGAGGAGTACGAGCGACACCAGCGCGCCTTCACCGCGCGCGGCGAGCCGCTGCGCGCCCAGCTGATCGCGCTGTGCGATCGGCTGTTGGCCGGGGGGAGTTGAGGGCTGAGGGTTGAGAGACCTATCCGGGTGCGTCCCTTGCACGTCTGATCTTGAGGTAAGTCGATCGGAGTTCTCTCTCAACTCTCAGCCCTCAACTCTCAACTCCCCCAACCCGCCCCTCACACCATCCGCTCGAGCGCCATGGCGGCGGCGGTGGTGCGGTTCTCGACGCCGAGTTTGGAAAACGTGCTTTCGAGGTGCTTCTTCACCGTGGTGAGTCCGATGCCGAGCACGGTGGCGATCTCGTCGTTAGTCTTGCCGCGCGCCACCCAGAACAACACTTCCGCCTCGCGCGGCGTCAGGCCCAGGGCCTCGAGTTGCTGCGGCTTCGCGTCGCCGGTGCCACTCCGCGTCGGGGCGGCGGGCGCGACTTTCTCGGATCGGCGCAGGCGCGCGCGAATGGCCGCCACCAGCTCGTCCGGCACGACCGGCTTCGTGAGATAGTCGTCGGCTCCCAGATTCATGCCGGTGCGGATGTCCTCCTGCTCACTCCAGCCGGTGAGGAACACGAAGGGCAGATGCGCCGTGCGCGGTTCGTTGCGCAGCGTCTCGAGCACGCGGTGGCCATTCATCTCCGGCATCGTGATGTCGCACAGCACGAGATCGGGCGGCTCCTTGCGGGCCTTTTCGATCCCTTCGCGTCCATTGCGCGCCTCGGACACCTGATAGCCTTCGAGCCGCAAGAGTTCGATATACTGCTCCCGCAGGCGTGCGTCGTCATCGATGACCAAAATCCGTTTCACCGCGCCGAGTATTCAAAGCGTCGGACCGGATGTAAAGCCGCCGCTCCGTCATGACACCCTTCGCTGCGTCAATGGGGCGATCGGCCCAGTCCCGTCCGGCCCATAGTTGATCGCGGCGAGTCGTGGCATCATGGCCGCAGCAATCAACCAACCGTCATCATGTACTCGTTCCCTGCTCCTGCCATCGTTGCCGCGCTCGCCGCGGCCGTTGCCCTTCCCTTCAGCCTCGCCGCCGCCGGCACGCTCGCCCTGACCGCCGGCCTCGGCGTCATCATCCACGCCGACTACGTGTTGCGGTGCAAGCGGGTCCGGCTGCCGCGGCTCGCGATCGCTCCGGATTCGGCCAGCACCAAGACGCCGTTCCGCGGCGAGACCCAGCCGCTCGCCGCCTGATCGCGCGACCGACGCCGCCCTCTCCGCCCGGTTCTCCGCGCGTTGCCGCCCATGACTCCGACCGAGGTCGAACTCGTACAACACTCGTTCCGCCGGCTTTCACCGCTGGCGGATCAGGTGGCCGGGCTGTTCTGTGCCCGATTGTTCGAGCTCGATCCTCGCGTCCGCTCCCTCTTCTGCGGCTGCCTGCATGATCAGGGCCGGACGTGGATCGCGACCCTCGGTTCCGCCGTCGCCTCCCTTCACGACCTCGAGTCCCTCCTCCCGTCCATGCGCGCGCTCGGCGCCCGCCACGGCGGCCAGGGCCTGCTTGAGGAACACTACGCCGCCGTAGGCGATGCGCTCCTGTGGACCCTGCACAAGGGCCTCGGCCCGGAGTTCACGCCCGCGGTCCGCGAGGCGTGGTTTGCCACCTACTCGCTCCTCGCCCAGGCGATGATCGAGGGTCACCGCCACGCCACGCCGCCCGCCCAAACCCTGACCGCTTCCGCCGCCCTGCCATGACCCGTTCGCTGCTCAGCCCGCTTCGGTCCCGTCGCGTCATTCCGAGCCCGCTCCCGCCGGCCCGCGATCCGCGCACCCTCAACGTCAACCTGCAACCGGGCACCCGCCAGACGGTCGCGGCGATCGGCGCGTTGTGGCTGTCGTTTGCCGGCGCAACATCCGGCGCCACGGCCCGATCCGGCGCGTTCGCGGTCGACGGCGTGCTCACTCCCCGTTCGCGGTGACTGAGCCCACCAGCCCGCCCGCCCGTGACACGAGCACGACCGGGTGCACCGCGCCCGGCCTGATCGCGCCGATCCGCCCCGGTCGTTTCACCGTCCGGGAGCCGCCGGAGAAGTCCGCCGTTGCGCACGGTCTCTTCCCGATTATTCCAGTCGTCGCACCTGGGTGCGCCACCGTGGCTCCGCGCAAGAAAAACGCCTCCGCTTCGTCCAACGCCGAACTGGCGCGGGTGCAGGAGGCGTTGCGCCAGAGCGAGGCGAGCCGCCGCGAATCGCAGGCCTTCTTCGAGCGCAGCTTCAACGGCAACCCGGCCCTCATGTCGATCGCCAACGCCGCCGACGGCCGCATCCTCGAGGTCAACCCATCTCTCCTCCGCGCATCGGGCTACACGCGCGAGGAAATCGTCGGCAAGAGCACCGGCGAAATCGGCATCTGGGTGAACAAGGAGCAGCGCGAGGAGTTTTTCCGCCGGCTGAAAACCGACGGCGTCGTGCGCGATCTCGAGGCGGATTTCCGGACGAAGTCCGGCGGCCTGCGCTCCATCCTGGTCAATGCCGACATCATCGAGCTGAGCGGCCGGAAATGCTTCCTCACCGTCGGCATCGACGTCACCGAGCGGCGCCGCCGCGAGAAGATCCAGGCCGCCACGTACGAGATTTCCCAGGCCGTGCTCGGCAGCAACGATCTCCTGACGCTGCTCGGCAAGGTCCACCAGATCATCGGCGCGCTCGTGCCCGCGAAGAATTTCTACGTCGCGCTGCTCAACGCCGACCGCTCGATGCTGTCGTTTCCCTACTTCGTCGACGAACGCACCCCGCAGCCGCCGTCGCGGCCGCCGCGGAACGGCCTGACGGAATTCGTCATCGAGACCCGCCAGCCCCTGCTCGCCGGCTACGAAGAAATCGTCGGCCGGCTCAAGTCGCGGGGCAACTACTCGCCGCAAGGCAACCCGTCGGCCCAGTGGCTCGGCGCGCCGCTCGTCGTGGACGATCGCTGCTTCGGCGTGATCACGGTGCAGGATTATCACAATCCGCAGGCGTATACCGACGATGACATGCGGCTGATGCTCTTCGTCGCCGAGCAGACTGCGGCCGCCATCCACCGGCAGCAGGTCGAGGCCGCCCAGCGCGAGGCGCGGACGTATTTCGAAAAGAGCTTCCATTCGAGTCCGGCGCTGATGGCGATCACGCGCGTGACCGACGGTCTTATCACCGAGGCCAACCCGGCGTTTCTCCGGGGCATCGGGTACACGCGCGACGAGGTGATCGGTCGCACGACGTTCGACATCGGGCTGTGGGCCAACCCCACGCAGCGCGACGACTACATGCGGCGCTTCCGCGAGGAGGGCGCGGTCCGTGATCTCGCGGCGCAGATTCGCGGCAAGTCCGGCGCGGTTCGCACGCTTCTAATCAACGCCGATCTGATCGAACTCGGCGGCACGCTGTGCGCCCTCACCGTCGGCATCGACATCACGGAGCGCCGGCGCCGCGAACAGGTGCAGACCGCCACGTATCAGATTTCCCAGGTCGTCCTCACCGGCGGCGATCTCTCGGCGCTCTTCGCCGAGGTGCATCGCATCATCGGCGGCCTCATGCCAGCGAAGAACTTCTACGTCGCGCTCCTCAGCGCCGACGGCAGCGAGCTACAGTTTCCGTATTTCGTCGACGAACACGTCCCGCCGCCGGAGCCGCGCCCGCTGGGCAACGGCTTCACCGAATACGTGCTGCACACCGGCCGGCCCGCGCGCGTCACCGCCGCCGATCTCCCCGGCCTGCTCGGCAGCCGCGGCCCCTATCATCCCCTCGACCGCCCGGCCGCCCAGCGTCTCGGCGCGCCGCTGCGGGTCGATGGCCAGGCGCTGGGCGTCATCGCGCTTCAGGACTACGCCAATGGCGATTCCTACAGCGATGAGGATCTGCGGTTGCTGAACTTCGTGGCCGAGCAGGCGGCGGTGGCCGTCAAGCGGCGGCAAACCGAGGCCGCCGCCGCCCGCGCCCAGCGTCGTTACCAACTCATCTTCGAGAACGCCGTCGAGGGCCTCTACGTCACCACGCCCGAGGGCCGCTTCATCAGCGCCAACCCCGCGCTCGCGCGTATCCTGGGTTATGAGACGCCCGCGGAGCTGCTCGCCGCGATCAACGACGTGCGCCGCCAGATCTACGTGCAGACGGAACGGCGCGACGACTTTTTCGCGCTGGTCCAGCGGCGCGACGAAGTCACCGGGTTCGAATCGGAGATCTTTCGCCGCGACGGCACGCGCGGCTGGATCTCGGAATCCGTGCGCGTGGTGCGCAACGCCGACGGCACGATCGATCACTTCGAGGGCGTGGCCACCGACATCACGCAGAAACACGAGGCCGCCCGGGCGCTGAGCGAGGCGAAGGAGGCCGCCGACGCCGCCAGCCGCGCCAAGAGTTACTTCCTCGCGAGCGTGAGCCACGAGCTGCGCACGCCGCTCAACGGCATCCTCGGCTACACCCAGATTCTGCGCCGTGATGCGGCGCTCACGACCAAGCAGCGCGACGGCGTGCGCGTGATCCACGAGTCCGCCGATCACCTCCTCGCGCTCATCAACGACGTGCTCGACCTTTCGAAGATCGAGGCCGGCCGCATCGAGCTGCATCCGACCGATTTCGATCTGCCCGGTTTCGCCGCCGCCATCGAACGCGTGTTCACGCCGCGCGCGAAGGAGAAGAGCATCCTGTTTGAGACCGCCGTCGCCGCCGACCTGCCCGACTGGGTGCGCGGCGACGAACAGCGGCTGCGGCAGGTCGTGTTCAACCTGCTCTCGAACGCGGTGAAGTTCACGCGCACCGGCGGCGTGGTGTTCTCGGTCCAGAGCCTGCCCGGAGCCGACGGCACGCACTTCATTCGTTTCTCTGTGAGCGATACCGGCATTGGCATCTCGGCCGATGACATCACGAAGCTGTTCGAGCCCTTTGCCCAGGTGGGCCAGAATGCCGGTGCCGGCACCGCCGCCTCGGGCACGGGCCTCGGCCTCGCGATCAGCCGCAGTCTCGTCGAGCGCATGGGCGGCAAGCTCAACGTCGAGAGCAAGCTCGGCTGGGGCAGCCGTTTCTGGTTCGACGTCGCGCTGCCCGTCGTCACCGCCGCGCAGCCGCCCGCGAAAACCCAGAACCGCCGCATCGTCGGCTACGAAGGCCCGCCGCACCGCGTCCTCGTGGTGGACGACAACGCCGCCAATCGCGCCGTGATGGTCGAGATGCTCGCGCCCCTGGGTTTCGAAGTCGTGGAGGTGCCGGACGGACTCACGGCCGTGCAGGAAGCCGAGACCTTTCAGCCGGCACTGATCCTGATGGACCTGCGGCTGCCCGGCGAAATCGACGGTCTCGAAGCCACGCGCCGGCTGCGCAGTTCGCCCCGCGGTCCGGCGCTGCGCATCGTCGCCGTATCCGCCAGCGCCTACGACCTGGACCGGAGCGAGTGCTTCGCCGCGGGTTGCGACGATTTTCTGGCCAAGCCTTTCCGCGAGGAGGAACTCTGGAACGTCGTGGAGCGCGCGCTCGCGCTGACCTGGCGTTACACCGAATTGGAGGAAACGCGCTCGCCGTTCGCGCTCGCGATGTTTCCGCCGCCGGCCGCCGAGGCCGCGCTGTTGTATGAACTCGCGTCGAAGGGCGACGTCGTGGGCCTGCGCACCCGCGCCCAGGCGTTGATCGAAGTCGACGCCCGTTACGCTCCGTTCGCGCAGGGCGTGCTCGATCTCGCGGCGCGTTTCAAGATGAAGGCAGTCCGCCAATTTGTCGCCCGCTACATCGCCTGACATGCCCGAGACCATTCTCATCGTTGATGACACGCCCGCAAATCTCGGCGTGTTGGTCGAAACGCTCGGCGAATCCGGCTACCAGCTGATGGTGGCCGAGGACGGCGAGGAAGCGCTCGCGCAGACGGCGCAGACGCGCCCGGATCTCATCCTGCTCGACGTGATGATGCCCGGCATCGACGGTTTCGAAACGTGCCGCCGCTTCAAGGCCCGGCCCGGCACGCGCGACATCCCGGTGCTGTTCATGACCGCGCTCAACGAGACGGCCGACAAGGTGAAAGCCTTCAGCGCCGGCGGCGTCGATTACATCACCAAGCCCATCGAACACGAGGAGGCGCTCGCGCGCGTGCGGACGCACCTGACCCTCCGCCGCCTGCGGCGCGAACTGGAAAGCGAACTCGCGTTGAAGGAACGCTTCATGCGGATGGCCGGCCACGATCTGCGCAGTCCCCTCTGCCTGATTCTCATGGCCGGCGAACTGGCGCGGCGTCAGCCCGCCGTGACGGCGTCAGCGTCACTCACGAAGTCGCTCGACAGCATCACGGAATCCGCGGCGCAGATGCGGCGGATCATCGACACGTTTCTCGAGCTGCGTGTGCCGACCGCGACCAGCGGCGCCAACGGACGCGTTGACCTCAATCTCCTCGGCAACGCCGTCATCCGCCAGCACACGCACGCCGCCGAGCGCAAACAGATCGTGCTGTCGTCCGAGTGGACCGAGCCGCTGCCGCTCGCCCGCTGCGACGCTGCGCTCGCGTACCAGGCGTTCACGAATCTCACGAGCAACGCCCTGAAATTCACGCCGCTCGAAGGCACCGTGGTGATTCGCACGCGGAGCACAGGCGACCGCGTGCGCGTCGAGGTGCAGGACACCGGGCCCGGCGTGCCCGTCACGGAGCGCAGCCAGCTTTTCCAGGAGCACGCCCGTCTTTCGCCTCGTCCGACCGGCGGCGAGGAAAGCAACGGCCTCGGACTCGCGATCGTGAAACACCTGATCGAGTCGCAGTCCGGCGCGGTCGGCGCGGACTTCCCCGATCCGCGCGGCAGCGTCTTCTGGTTCGAGTTGCCCGCGCGTTAACGCACTTTGGTGAAAATCGCATCCGGTGCTTGATGTGGCGGGGTGCCATCGCCCGCTACATCGGCTGCAATTCACCTAAGTTCGACGTTATAGAGCGCAAACGCCAGCACGCGTCCGCCACCGTCCGGTGTTTCCGGCGTGCCGGGAATGTCTGTCGAAAACTCTAGCGCGGCCGTGCCCGCGGCCCACGGCGGCAGGGCCAGCACGACGTCCACGTAGTTCGTCGCCACCGCGCCACGCCACAGTTCGCGCCCGCCGAGCGTGACAACAACCGTCCGCGGGACGGTCGCGCGCAGCCGGCAGCGGATCGCCACCGGCGCGCGCAGGTCGCCACCGTCGACGTACAGCTGCAGCGCCGCCCGGCCCCCGCTCCACGCCCAGCGGTCGCGTCCGTGCTGCTCCGGCGGATACCAGCCGGCGCCCCACGCCGCCGTGATCGTCGCATTCCCATCGCGCCGCAGCGACAGTTCACCGACCGCGAGTTGCCGCGAGAGCGTCCACGTCGTCCCGAGCGCCGCCGCCACGGACGTGACCGCGAACCCCACCGCCCACCCGCGCGAAGCCCGGACCGGGCGCGCGGGCTCGAACGCCGGCACAGCGAGACACCACGCGACAATCGCCATCGGCCACAGCTGCAGCAGCAGGCGCACGAGCGAGGTGTCGAGATGCCATTGCAGATGGAGCGGACTGAGCAGGTACGTGGTCGCGTAACCCGCCAGCATCAGCGCGAGCACGGCCGGAATCACCCGTTCGCCCCCGGTCCAGCGGCGACGCGCGCGCCACGCGACGAACGGCAGTGCCATGACCGCAAACGGCGTCAGGCTCCATTCGCCGAAACGCAGGCCCTCGCGGCCGAAAGCGCGCAGCACCGTCTCCAGTCGCACCGCATCGATCAGCTGCGCCAGCCGCGGTCCGAACGGAGCGGCCATGAGATCGTTGGCCGGCGCGTACCAGATTTTGAATACGACGACGGGCACCAACGCGATCGCCAGTCCCGCCAACAGGCGGGCCAGATTCCGTCGCCCCGCGTCGGGCTCCGCCCACGCAGCCACGACGGCGGCAAATGCGAGAGCGAACAGCAGGCCTTCGTTTTTCGTCCACGCCGCGAGTCCGGCGCAGAGTCCGGCGAGCGCAAACCAACCACGGTCGGTGTCGGACCGCCGATCGCCCAGCGCCACCAGGCCCACCGCCGCGAGCATGAAGCCCGCGAGCGGAATGTCCGCGTGCTGATTCGGCGCGAAGGTCACGAAGAACGGCGTGCCCACGAGGACAATTCCGCCCAACAGTCCCACGGCGAGGCCGCGGACGCGCGCGACGACCGCGACGAGCAGCCCCACCAGTCCCGCCGCAAACGCCCCGGACACGAGTGCCGCCGCTGCGGACGTTTCCGTTCCGGCCCACGCCCAGATCCGCGCCACGGCCGCCGGCAGCAGGCGTGGGTAATCCGGATGCGTCCAGTTGATCGATGGTGCCGCCAGCAGCAGCGGCCACTCCGGGCCCGCGCGCAGCATGAAACGCGCGTGCAGGTTCCAGATCGCCCATCCGTCCCAGCCCCCGTAGGGCTCAGCCAGATACGACCGCCACGCCACGACCGTCGCGACCACCACGATCTGCCCGAAGATCCACGCGAGGATCCACCACAGGACCGGATTCGACGCCGGCATGGGTTTTGATTCAGTGCCATCGGTCGCGCGCCGCGCCAGCCGCCACGCGAGGAAAGCACCGAGCGCGAGCTCGCCTGCACCCGCCCAAAACGCCGGACGCGCGGAGGCGAGTGACGCAAAGAAGAACAACGTGCTCGTCACGCCGAGGCCCAGGAGCAGGCCGAGCGACACCAGCACGGCCCCGTCGCGCCGCCACGAACTGCCCGCCGGCCGCAGCACCGCCACGAGCAGCACCCCGAGTGTCCACGCGCTGAACAGCGCCGCGATCATGGCGTACTCCTCCGCAGCAGCAGCACGCCGTCACCGCTGTCGTGCACCATCCGATACGCCGACGGCACGCGTTCCTTCACCGCGACGCGCTGCAGATTCGCCACGGCCCACTCGCACTGGTCCGAAGTGGCGTCGAGGATCCACGGCGCGAGCGCGAATTGGGAAAGAAAATACGCCTCCATTCCGGCCGCGTCGCCGCGCAGCTGCGCGGGCGGCAGATCCGCGAAATAGCCCACCGTGCCGCGCACGCCGTGGGCGGCGAGGGCCTCGCGCACGGACGCCATGCGCCGCTCGTGCCGCAGCACGACATTGGCCGGCAATGCCTCGGCCGCGCGCCGCGGCGGCAACACCCGGCGCGCCGTCTGCGCGATATTCCACGCCCCCACAATCGCCACCAGCAGCCACGTGATCGCGATCCAGGCTCTCATTGCATCCGAATCTATTTCACCTCGACGCCATAGAGCGCGAAGCCCAGCGCGCGGGCGTCGGCGTGATCGTTCTCGCGCACCGCGGGCGTCGATGAACGCAACTCCAGCTCCAGTCGGCCCCGCGCCGCGGGCGTCGCCTCGAACTCCACCCAGGCCACGCGCTCACCGACCGGCCCGCGCCAGACCACTTGCGTTCCAGCCAGGACTTCGATGTCGCGCGGGGCGATCGCGCGCAGCTTCAAGCGCACGCGCACCGGCGCGAGCGTGCGCGGGGCAATCTCGATCGCGATGCGCCCGTTCTGTCCGCTCCACGCCCACGCGGTGCGATCATTGCGTTCGACGCCGAACCAGCCGGTGTCGAGTTGGACGACGTAGGCGCCGACGTCGGAGCGTCCCGCCGCAAGTTCACGCGGCGCATTCGGCACGTGCCAGAGCGCGAGCACGCCGCTGCACACGCTGAGGCCGCCCGCGGCGATCCAGATCCAACTGGCGCGTACCCGCACGGCCAGTACGGCGAACGCCACGCTCATCGGCAGCAGCACGCGCGTCGCCGCGCCGGGATGACCTTCCCACACCGAGGTGCCGAGCAGGGCCATCATCGCGACGCCGCTCGCGCCGGCCCGCCACCAGGCGTCGTTCCAGTGCCACCGCCGCAGAAAAAAAGCGGCCTGAGCCGTCAGCGCGATCAGCGCGAGCAGCGTCGTGGTGTTGAGCCAGCGAAAATCCGGTTGCCGGCCGAAGTCCGCGAGCGTCGCACCGATCTTCTCGATCCAGCCGACGACCGGCCAGGTGAAGTTGCCGAGGCCCTGGGCTGCCGGTCCCGCCTTCCAGCGCACGTAGATCATCCACGCGCCGAGCGGCAGCGCGACGATCGCGGCGCGCCGGGCGTTCGCGATCCAGCCGCGCGGCGCCCGCCACGGTCCGCGCCACAGGGCCACGACGCCGGCCAGCGCTGTTTCGCGCGCCAGGCCGGCCATCGCCAGGACGCCGAGTGCGCCTCTGCTCCGGCCGCGTTCATCGAGGGCGATCGCTGCCGTCACGAGTGTCGCCGCCAGCAAATCCGTCAACGCGAGCCGCACCGAGTGCAACGCGCCGGCGGAGAACATCACGCCCGCCCAGGCCAGCCAGCTGCGCGCATCGCGCACGGGCAGCACCCGCCACAGCAAAAACGCCAGCACGAGCCAGACGGCGAGATTCAGCGCCGCGTAGGTGTTGGCGATGCGCGCGGGATCGCCTGCGGCCAGCACCCACGCGAGCGCGCTGCCGAGGATGCGGCGGGCGCGGTACGGGACGTTGCCGAGTGCAGGCTGGAGATCGGGTGAGTCGAGCAGTGGATGAAACGCGATCTGCGTGTACGCAGCGCCGTCGTAGCCGTTGAAACCGTCGTAGGCAAAAACCGGATGCTCGCGAATCTCCGGGATGCCGCTGCGGGCGTCGGCGGCGTCGAGCTGCACGAACTTCGTGAATCCATAATACGGATGCCAGAAGCGGCCCGCGAGCAGCGCAAACGCGATCACGGCCAGACCCGCCGCCGCCAGCAGCACCCTTCGCCGGGGTTCGTGCGATCGGGACGTCATGCGCACAACGCACGACGCCGACCACGGTTGAACGCAGGGAATTTCATCGGCGCGAGGGAACACGAATCGGCTGACGTCGCAAGGTTGCGTCGCGCCCCCGCCGCCGCCACGCTCGGCCCATGCACGAATTGGGCACGCCGCAGCCGACCCGTCGGAAACCCAGTTTCCCGATCAGCGCGGATCTGCGCGCCTACCTGCGCCGCTACAAACGCGAGCGCGAGCTGCCCGTCACGTACGAGCGGCTGCGGGCGTTTCACGAGGTGATTCCGCTGACGGATGAAAAGGGCAAGCCCACGCTCTGGGACACCGTCATCTACGACGCCAATGAGATGTCGGAGCTCAACGAGGCGCTGAAGGAGATCTACGCGTGGCTGAAAGTGGACGGCGATCTCTCGGTCGTGAGCCATCTCTATGTCGACCGCGTGGACTTCTGCACCTTCGGCAATTCGACGCCGTTCCGGATCCGGATCGTCAACGCGTACAACGACAATCAGGACTATTTCTACGTGAAGCAGGCCGACGCCTCGCGCGTGTACGGGCTGGAGCTCGAGCATCTGCTCTCGCCGAGCCGCATGCAGTTCATGACGCATGGCAACACGCTGGTCGAGGAACACGTCGCGGGCATTCCCGGCGACATGTTCATCGAGAAGTGGCTGGGCCGGCCCGATCCGAAGCCGATTCGCGTGGCCAAGGAGCTGGTGAAATTCAACGAGCGCTGCTTCATCCGCCTGCTCGGCGACATGCGCTCGTACAACTTCGTGTTCGTGATCACGCCGGACTTCGAGGAGTCGCAGATTCGGATCCGCGCCATGGACTTCGATCAGCAGAGCTACGACGGGCGGAAGAATTTTTACCTGCCGCAGTTCTTCAAGGACAACTACCCGCTCGTGAATTTCTGCACGAAGCACCTCCACTCCGAGACGGCGCACCAGTACCAGCGCGAGGAACAGACGCTGATCCTGCAACGCGCGTCGCTGGCGTCGGAGCGCCTCGGCCTGCTGCTCCACGACATGGCCCGCGATCCGCTCGCCCCCATTGAGAAGGTGCACTCGCTGCGCGAAGGCCTCGCCGAACACTATCACCGCAAGGACTACCTCCGGTGCGAATCCATGGGCGCGCTGATTCGCGAGAACCTCGAGTCGATCCGTCGCGACATCGGCCGGCCGGTCGTGCCGGAGCTCGTGCCGGAGTAATTCCGGCCGGCACGCGCTTTCCGGGCTTGGAAGTGACTACGAGCGCCAGCGAGTGGCTGCAGATGCCATCACCTGATTTCGAGTGCCCTCCTGCCACTCGCTGACGCTCGCAGCCACCGGCGCCGGGAGGTTCGTTCACACGCGGGGCGTAGCGGCCGGAGCGACACCGTTTTCCGGCGCGCGCCACACCGGCTTCGACGCATCCAGCCCCAGCGCCGCGAACGCCGAGATGAACAGCGCGCCCGCGCACGCGAGGAACACGTACCGATGCCCCTCCTCGTCATTCGCGCCCACGGCCAGCAGCCACGGCACCATCATCGCGGTGAGTGACGCCCCGAAATTGCCCCACATGTTGGCCCAGCCGGCTGCCGCGGCCGTGACGCGTCCGCCGATGTCCTGGAGAAACGCCCACACCGCCGGGGCGCCGAGATCCACGCCAAAGGACACGACCGCGCAAAACCCGACGACGGCCCACGCGGAGCCCGCGTAGAGACAACCGATATAGGCCGCGCCGGCGAGCGTGCCCGACGTGCACAGCGGCACGCGGCGGCCCCACCTGAGGCCGAATTTCCGCACGCACCAGTCCGCGTACAAGCCACCCGCGATCTGGCCCAGCATGCCGCCGGCGAGGACGAGGGTGACCATGCGGCCGCCGGCGACGGCTTCGACGTGCTTCGCCTCCTTCAGGTACGTCGGCAGCCACGTGATCAGAAACGCCCAGCCGAAGTTGATCAGGAACTGCATGCCCGCGTTGAGCCACAGGCTGCGGCTCCGGCAGAACGCCCCGAGCACGCGGCCCAGTTCGCGCGACGGCAACGGCGGCTCGACCGGCGGCGAGCCAATGTGCGCGCGTTCGGCGGCGTTGCACGCGGGATGATCCTCGGGCCGGTTGCGCACGACGTGCCAGTAAAGCGCGGCGATCAACAGTCCGACGGCGCCGTCGATCCACAGCACGGGCCGCCAGTGTCCGAGGCCCACCACCATCCACGCGGTGAGAAACGGCGCGAGCGTGCCACCGATGCGCCCACCCAGCGTGACGAGCGAACTCGCCCGCGCGCGCTCCGCCAGCGGCATCCAGCGTCGAATCAACGCGCCGCTCGTCGGGTAGGCGCCCGCCTCCGCCGCGCCGCACAGCAGCCGCATCGCGACGAGTCCCGGAAACGAACTGACCAGTCCGGTGAGCGCCGTGAAGATCGACCACAGCACGATGTACGTCGTGAGCATCGGGCGCGCGCCAAACCGATCGCTCGCCCAGCCCGCCGGCACCTGGAAGAGCGCGTAAGAGAAAAAGAAAACGCCGAGGACGCGCCCGATCTGCTCCTTCGTCAGCGCGATGTCCTGCTGGAAGGACGCCGCCTTCACGATCTCGGCGAGACAGATCCGATCCAGATAAAGGATGAACGCCATCGCCATGCTGACGGCGATGATCCGCCCGCGCACGCGCGTGGGACTGACGGAGGCTGCGTCGCTCACGCCCAGGTGTTCCGAAGGAAGCGCACGAAGTTGCCGTGAAACACGCCTTCGATCTCGTCGGGCTTGTAGCCGCGAGCCGCGAGGAGATCGCCGAGATTCGCCACGTCCGCGATGCTATCGACGTCCATCGGCATCTGCTCGGTCCCGTATCCACCATCCAAGTCCGTGCCGATGCCGACATGCCGGGCATTGCCCGCGAGCTGGCAGATGTGATCGATGTGCTCGCAGAGCTTTTCCAGTTTCAGTCCGAAGTCCTGCGGTTTCGAGCGGTGATGCGCCCAGCCGTGCACCATCATGATCGCGTCGAGCGCCATGCCGATGACGGCACCGCGCGCGATCAACGCCTTCAACTGCTCGTCGTTGAACTGCCGGTTCCAGTTCGCGAGCGCACGACAGTTGGAGTGGCTCGCCCAGACGGGGCCTTGGAAGCGTTTCATCGCGTCCCAGAAACTCTCGTCGCAGAGATGCGTCGCATCGAGAATGATGCCGAGCCGCTCCATCTCGCGCAGCAATTCGTGGCCGCGCGGCGTCAACGGGCCCTCGTCGTCGGTCCCGTGACCGTACACGCCCGGGCCGTAGTGCACCGGGCCCAGCGCGCGCAGGCCGTCGGCGTACGAGCGCTCGAGGTGTTTCATCGTCACGATCGAGTCCGCGCCTTCGAGACTCAGGATGTAGCCGATCGGCGTTTTCGCGGTTGCGGTCGCGTCGGAGCGCTCGGGCGCCGCATCGAGCCACGTGGGCAGGTGGGCGTCGAGTTGCGCGCGATTTCGAATCTGCACCAGCTCGCCGCAGGCCTCCATCTCGCGGTACCACGCAAGCTGGCCCTGGGTTTCGGCCCAGGCCTGCTCGGGGCTCGCGAAGCCCGGCAGCCGGCCGAAGTACGGCACGTAGCGGGCGAGCTGCGTCGCGACGCACAGGCCGACATTGCCGCGGCGCATTTCCGGGAAACACACGGTGCTGCGCGAACGCCCCGGGTTGTCGGTCATGCCGATCTCGCGCCGGCGCAGCCGCTCCTGGGTCCAGCGTTGATCGCGATTGAACTCAATCGCGTTCCAGGAGAGGTCGAGGTGAACGTCAAAAATCAATTTCGGTTTCATCGCGCGGCGGGGAAGAACGGGGGACAGGGAACAGTGGACACGAGACAGGTGACGGGGGACAGGAAGACGGCAGGCAGGGTGAAGCAGGAAACCAGAAAACCCGGAGACAATTCTAAAGCCGGAAAGCCAAAAGATTCCGCTGCCCCAGCCGCCGCTATTGGTATAGGCGGCCCTCTTTCGGATTTCGGATTTCGGATTTCGGATTTCGGATTTCGGATTTCGGATTTCGGATTTCGGATTTCGGATTTCGGATCTCAGATCTCCCGTCTCCCGTCCCCTGTCTCCTTCCTGATTTCCTGGCTTCCTGCTCAATCCGCTCCGCGTCCGGTCGGAATGGAAACTGGATTTTTCCCGCCGGAGTGATTGCATCCCGCCGACGCTCCCCTGCGTTTGGCTGTTTCACCCCAACCCCTGCCCCTATGTCGCCGTTCCTCGCCGAAGTCTTCGGCACCATGATCCTCATTACGCTCGGCGACGGAGTCGTCGCGAACGTCGTGCTGCAGAAATCAAAAGGCCACGCCAGCGGCTGGATCGTGATCACTGCCGGCTGGGCGCTGGCGGTGACGGTGGCGGTCTACATGGTGGGTTCGGTCAGCGGCGCCCACCTGAATCCCGCCGTCACGATCGGCCTCGCCTCGATTGGCAAATTCCCCTGGGCGCTCGTGCCGAACTATATCCTGGGCCAGATGGCGGGCGCCTTCCTCGGCAGCATTTTGGTGTGGCTCGCGTATTTTCCGCATTGGGGCGCGACGAATGACAAGGCCGGCAAACTCGCCGTCTTCTGCACCGGCCCGGCGATCCGCCAGCCTTTCGCGAATCTCATCACCGAAATCATCGGTACCGCGGTGCTGGTGCTCGGCGTATTGGCCATCCTGCGACCGGAAAACCTCCTGCCGAATACTGGCTTCGACAAAGGTTTCGCGCCGGTGCTGGTGGGCGTGATCGTTGCGTCGATCGGCCTCTCCCTCGGCGGCCCGACCGGCTACGCCATCAACCCCGCGCGCGACCTCGCGCCCCGGCTCGCGCACGCGCTGCTCCCGATCCCCGGCAAGGGCGACAGCGACTGGGGTTATGCCTGGGTGCCAGTGATCGGCCCCATCCTCGGCGGCATCCTCGGAGCGTACTTTTTCCACCGCTGCTGGTGACCGGCAGTGCTTGTTCGCCATCAGGCAAACGCCCCGTCGGGGACAAATTCAAAAGCCAGAAAGCCAGGAAAACCCTTCACGGTTTCCGTACCAGCACCTCCCATGAAATACATCCTCGCCCTCGACCAAGGCACCACGAGTTCCCGCGCGATCATCTTCGATCACAAGGGCGCGATCATCGCCGTGGCACAGCAGGAATTCCGGCAGATTTTCCCGCAGCCGGGCTGGGTGGAACATGACGCCAACGAAATCTGGGCCACGCAATCCCACGTCGCCACCGAGGTGCTGGCCAAGGCGCAACTCACCGCCTCGGACGTCGCCGCCATCGGCATCACAAACCAGCGCGAGACGACCGTCGTCTGGGACCGCGCGACCGGCAAACCCATCTGCAACGCGATCGTCTGGCAGGATCGGCGCACCGCCGGCGCCTGCGATCGGTTGAAGAAGGCCGGCAAGGGAACGCTCATCCGACGCAAGACCGGGCTCGTCATCGACGCCTATTTCTCCGGCACCAAGCTGCAGTGGATCCTCCAGCACGTGCCCGGCGCCAAGGCCCGCGCGCAGGCGGGCGAACTGGCGTTCGGCACCATCGATTCGTGGCTGGTGTGGAATCTCACCGGCGGCCGCGTGCACGTCACGGACGTCAGCAATGCGTCGCGCACGATGCTGTTCAACCTGAAGACCTGCGACTGGGATGACGATCTCCTCAAGCTCTTCGGCATTCCGCGCGCGATGCTGCCCACGGTCCGGGCCTCGAGCGAAGTCTACGGTGACAGCACGCTGTTCGGCGCGGCGATTCCGATCGCGGGGATCGCCGGCGATCAGCAGGCCGCGTTGTTCGGCCAGGTCTGCACGCAGCCCGGCATGGTCAAGAACACCTACGGCACCGGCTGTTTCATGCTGATGAACACCGGCACCAAGCCGATCGCGTCGAAAAACAATCTGCTCACCACCGTCGCCTGGAAAATCGGCAACCGCACCGAGTACGCGCTCGAAGGCAGCATCTTCATCGCCGGCGCCGTGGTGCAGTGGCTGCGCGACGGCCTCGGGTTGATCAAGACCTCGGGTGAGGTGGAATCGCTCGCCGCCCAGGTGCCTGACACCGGCGGCATCTACCTCGTGCCGGCGTTCGCGGGCCTCGGCGCGCCGCACTGGGATCAATACGCCCGCGGCCTGATGGCCGGCATCACGCGCGGCACCAAGGCGGCGCACATCGCGCGGGCAGCGCTCGAAGGCATCGCGTACCAGGTGCACGACGTGCTGCACGCGATGCAGTCCGACTCCGGCATCCGCCTGAAGGAACTGCGCGTCGACGGCGGCGCCTGCGCCAACAATCTCCTGATGCAGTTTCAAGCCGACCTGCTCGGCGTGCCCGTCGTGCGCCCGCGCGTGGCCGAAACCACCGCCCTCGGGGCCGCGTACCTCGCGGGACTCGCGGTCGGCTACTGGAAAAACCAGGCCGAGATCGCCGCGCAGTGGCAGGTCGACCGGCGCTTCAAGCCCGCGATGAAAAAGGCCCAGCGCCAGCAGCACCTCGCCGGCTGGAACAAGGCCCTCGACCGCGCGAAGCGTTGGGAAGAGGCCGAGTAAGGCAAAGGAGTGCATTCCCGGCCTGCGCATTCACGTCGCGCAGCCGAGAGCGCAGGCATCCCGCCTGCTTCGATCCATTGCAGGCCGGAGGCCTGCGTCCCGGCTCATTTGAGTTTCCGGCTTCCGGTCTCCGGTTTCCGGTTTTCCCCGCGTCCCGACTGTCCGTCCGACGCCCCGTTGCCACGGTTCTTCACGGCCGGCCTGCTCACCCCAACCCCGCCCCTTCCCCATGTCACCGCTCTCCTGTCTGCTGTCTCGCACCTTCGCGTTCGCGTTGCTCGCGCTGCCCGTCGTCCACGCCGCGCCGGCGCCGTTTCCCGTCACGATTCGCGTCGATGCCACGCAACCGCGCGCGGAGTTGAAACCGATCTACCGCTTCTTCGGCGCGGACGAACCGAACTACGCGACGATGAAGGACGGGCGAAAACTCCTCCGCGACATCGGCGCGCTGGGTGAACCGCAGGAATATTTTCGCGCGCATAGCCTGCTTGTCACAGGCGACGGCACACCGGCGCTGAAATGGGGCAGCACGAACGCCTACACCGAGGACGCTCGGGGGAATCCGATCTACAACTGGACGATCGTCGACGGCATCTTCGACGCCTACCTGGCGGGCGGCGTGAAACCCTACGCGCAGATCGGCTTCATGCCGAAGGCGCTCTCGACCAAGCCCGATCCCTACCAGCACGAATGGCGGCCGGGTTTTCCTTACAACGAAATCTACACCGGCTGGGCCTATCCGCCGAAGGACTACGCGAAGTGGGCGGAGCTGGTGTATCAGTGGGTCAAGCACTGCGTCGCCCGCTACGGTGCGGCCGAGGTGGCGCAATGGTACTGGGAAGTCTGGAACGAGCCGAACATCGGCTACTGGCGCGGCACGCCGGAGGAGTTTCGCAAGACGCATGACTTCGCCATCGACGCCGTCCGCCGCGCCCTGCCCACCGCGCGTGTCGGCGGTCCGGATACAGCCGGCGACGGCGGCAAGTTCATGGAGGACTTCCTCGAGCACTGCCTGCGCGGAAAGAACCACGCGACCGGCCAGACCGGCACGCCGCTCGACTTCATCGCGTTTCACGCCAAGGGCACGACCCCGGTCTACGTCGACGGTCACGTGCGCATGGGCATCGGCGGGCAGTTGAAGACGATCGACGCCGGTTTCGCGCGCGTCGCCCGCTATCCCGAACTCAAGTCGACGCCGATCATCCTCGGCGAATCCGATCCCGACGGCTGCGCCGCCTGCCAGGGCGCGCACCTGGGTTATCGCAACGGCACGATGTACTCGAGCTACACGGCGGCGTCGTTCGCCCGCAAACATCTGCTCGCGGAAAAACACGGCGTGAACTTCGAGGGCGCCACGACGTGGGCGTTCGAGTTCGAGGACCAGCCATACTTCGCCGGCTTCCGCGCGATGGCCAGCAACGGACTCACGCTGCCGGTCTTCAACGTGCACCGCATGATGGCGAAGATGGGCGGACGCCGCATCGACGCGGTCAGCTCCGGCGATCCGGGCGTCGAAGCCATCATCAAAAGCGGCGTGCGCGGCACGGCGGACGTCGGTGCGCTCGCGAGCTTCGACGCCGCGAAGCGTCAGCTCTCCGTTCTGGTGTGGCACTATCACGATGACGACGTGCCCGGGGCCGATGCGGCGATCGAACTCGCCCTCGCCGGGCTGCCGGTCGCCGGCGCAGGCGAAGCGCGGCTCGTGCACCATCGGGTCGACGGGCAGCACAGCAACGCGTACGCCCTCTGGCAGACGCTCGGCTCGCCCACCGCACCGTCCCGCGGCCAGTACGCCCAGCTCGAAGCCGCGGCGCAGCTCGCTCAGCTCAAGGACGCACCCGCGACGATCGGTGTGCGCAACGGCGCCGCGCGGTTGCAGTTCACGCTTCCGCGGCAAGGCGTGTCGCTGATCGTGATCACGCTGCCGTAGAGCGCGGCGTCGACCGAAACAACCGCGGGGCGAAAGCGAGGCGCCTCAGGCGCCCGCGGGTGCCCAGGCACCGACGCCCACCACCTCTTCGACCTCCGCCTCTTCATCGGGGAGTTCGTTGAGCGGCGCGAAGCGTTCGGAGGAGAAGCCCAGTTCCTGTTCGCCCTGGTGAAAGGGATCGCGCGGGTTCGTGAGTTCCTGCAGCAGCAGACCGACGGTGGCGGTGTCGCCGCCCTTGACGATTTTCTCGCGACCGAGAAACACCTCGCGGACCGTGTAGATGTTGTCCTTCACCGGGAGCTGCTTGTAGAGCGCCCGGATGGTGGCGGTAAACGTATCGTTGATGCAGACAACTTTCTGACCTTTGACCATGGAGCGTCACCAATAGTAGACGCGGGAAAAACTGCAAAAGAAGAATTGGATGGCAGGCCGGGAACCCGGCTTCTTTCCAACGTACGCACCGGCCGCGGCCGGGATTGGCGTTGCGACTTCTCCCCGCGAGGAGCATCGATCGCCTGCAGTTTCCTGCGTCACCATGAGTGCAGAAAAAAAAGCCCCCGCCCCGTCCGCCACCGCCACTCGCTCTGCCGACCGCAAATCAAACGCGGGCACGACGCCTGATCCCTGGGAGTCCTGCGTACGGCTCGAATACGGCGGGGATCGCAGCTTCGCCTGGAGCGTCCGCGAACAAGTGATCAGCACGCCGCCGGCAGAACGGGCCCAGGCGGAGGATCGCCTGCTGAAAGCCCTGGCGCTGCCGGGCGTAACCGAGGCCGGCCGGCAGTTTCTCTGCCAGATGCTCGTGCTCGTCGGCGGCGCAAAGAGCGTGCCGGCACTCGCGGCTCTCCTCCGCGACGCGAAGTCCGTCGAATCGGCGCGCTACGCCCTCGATGCCATCGCCGGCCCCGAAGCCTCGGCCGCCCTGCGCGAGGCGCTCGGCGTGGTCACGGGCCCGGCCAAGGCGGGCCTCATCGGCAGCATCGGGGTGCGCCGCGACACCGCAGCCGCGGCCGCGCTCACCGCCCTCAAGGACAACGCCGCCGAGTCCGCGCTCGTGCGCGAAGCGGCCACCCGCGCACTCGAACTCCTCGCCACCGCCAAAGCCTGACGCCCATGAACCCCGTCACCTCTCTCAATCGCCGCGAGTTCATCAAAAAGACCGGTCTCGCCACGGCCCTCGTCGCGGCGCCGCTGATCCTGCCCTCGGGCCTGCGCGGCGAAAACGCCCCGAGCAAGAAAATCACCGTCGGGATCATCGGCTGCGGCAACATCTCCGACAGTCACTTTCCCGCGATCCTAGGCTACCCGGAGTCGGTGCGCATTCTCGCCGTCTGCGACGTCGATCAGGAACGGCGCAACGAGAGCGCCGCGCTCGTCAACACCTCCTACGGCACCAAGGACTGCAAGGCCTACGCGGACTTCCGTGAACTCAACCGCCGCGCCGACATCGACGTGGTGTTCGTGTGCACGCCGGATCACTGGCACGCGTTGGTGGCGATCGATGCGATGCGGAACGGCAAGGACGTCTACGTCGAGAAACCGCTGACGCTCACGATTCAGGAAGGCCGCGCGCTTGTCGCCGCCGCCCGCAAGTACAACCGCGTCGCGCAGCACGGCACGCAGCACCGCTCGATGAAGCGGTTTCACGACGTCGCCGAATTCGTCCGCAACCAGGGCCTCGGCAAACTCGATCGCATCGAGTGCTTCATTCCGCCGAACAACCGGCATTGCGGCGCGACCTGGAAACCCGAGGCGGTGCCGGCCGGCCTCGACTGGGACATGTGGCTCGGGCCCGCGCCGTGGCGGCCGTACACGTCACAGGGTTGCCACTACAACTTCCGCTTCATCTCCGAGAGCGCCTACGGCCAGGTGACCAACTGGGGCGCGCACTATCTCGACATCGGCCAGTGGGCGCTCGACATGGACAACAGCGGTCCGGTCGAGGTCGAGGGTCACGGCGAGTTTCCCAGCAGCGGACTTTTCACGAATGCGACGAAGGTCGACTTCACCGTCCGCTACGCCAACGGCGTCCCGATGCACTGCCGCACGCGCTTCGAAGGCGGCGGCACAGCGCGGTTCGTCGGCGAACGCGGCTGGCTCGACATCGCCCGCAACAAGATGAGTGCGTCGAGCAACGATCTGTTGCGCGAGATGCAGGCCGCAGGAAAGAAGATCCAGCTGCCGCTGAGCAACAATCACCACGAAAACTTCTTCGCCTGCGTGCGATCGCGCCAACGCCCGATCGCCGACGTCGAGCTCGGCCATCGCACGACGACCGTGTGCAACCTCGGCCAGATCAGCATGGTGCTCGGCCGCAAGCTGCGGTGGGATCCGGCGCAAGAGGAATTCGTCGGTGACGACATGGCCAACCGCCTCCGCGGCCGCGCCATGCGGTCGCCGTGGTCGCTGACGTGAGCGCGCGCCGCGCGCGCAGGCGTGCGAGCTGAGGGTTGAGAGTTGAGAGATCGATCCACGGAAATGCACTCGGATCGCCCGCATCCCGGCGCGACGCGGGTTTGTCTCTCAACTCTCAGCTCTCAACTCTCAACTCCGCCATTGTCCACTACTCGATCCGGCCTTCGTCGAAATCGATCAAGTCGGGCACGCTCTTGATGTCGTCCGCGCGATCGGCGCAGCCCATGTTGGTCAGGGCTTCCTTCAGAAATTCGCGGCCGGCGACGGTCATGCCCATTTGCACGAGTCGGCGGTTCCACTGCGCGGCGCGCACGTCGGCCGGCAGGAGTTGTTTCAATTTCTGCTCGATCTCGGCGTCGTTCGCCGACTCCTGGACGATCCGCTCAATCGCGGCCGGCTCGATGCTGAGGTGCTGCGACAGGAAACGATCGCAGCCGCGCTTGTAGTTCTTCGCGTAGCTCGCCGGGAGCGCGCCGTGCTCCTTCACGTAACGGCATTTCGCGAGGAAGCGCGGCAGGTACAACAGACCCGTCGCCGCATGCGGCAGATACGGTGACGGCAACGTCGTGAGCACTTCACCGGTGGAACCCGGAATCGGTTTCGATGGCACGCCGCCACGCTCACGGCGGTCACCGGGTGCCGTCAAGGCCGGCTCCTCCCACTCACTGCGTCCGTTCAACCAGCCCGCCCCGCCAGCCAGCCATAGACAACCGCCAGCGTGGCGCACTCCGCGTGCAGAAACACAAAGCCGAGGCGCAGCCACCGCGTGCGCAGTTCCTGCCACACCCGCAGCCACGGCAGAATGACCAGCCTCGCGCCCCACCACAGCGCGATCGCCGCGCAGATAATCCGGGCCGTGACCGCCCCCGACACCAGCTCCGGCGCGAACAGCAGACTCACGATTCCGGCGAGCACCATCGTGCCACCGATGAACACGTTTTGCGCCACCGCGAAACGGCGGTGTACGTCCGGGAGCAGCGCGAGGTTGGCGTCCCAGTTCGCCGGGATCGGCGTGACCGTCGCGAGGGCGACGGTCAGCAGGTGAAAGGCGCCTGCGACGCGCACGCCTTGAATCCAGAAGGAGTCGTCCATGAGCCGCCCTACGGCTTGCGCCGCCGCTGCACGGCCGCGGCCAGCTGCGCCAGCACGGGCAGCGTCTGCTCCCAGCCAAGACAGGCATCCGTGATGCTGCGACCGGGTACCAGGGGACGCGCCTGAAAATCCTGCGCGCCGCCGACGAGATTGCTTTCGATCATCACGCCGATGATCGCGCGATCGCCGGCCGCCACTTGCGCCGCCACGTCTGCCGCAACGGCGGGCTGCCGGGCGGGATCCTTGCCGCTGTTGGCGTGGGAGCAGTCGATCATGACGTGCGGCGGCAGGCCGTTCGCGCGCAGGAGTTCCGCCGCGCTGCGCACGTGTTCCGCCGAGAAATTCGGCCCGCGCGATCCGCCGCGCAGCACGAGATGCGTGTGCTCATTGCCCGTCGTGCCCATCACGGCGGGCGCGCCCTCGCGGGTGAGCGAGGGAAACCAGTGCGGGTGACGCGCCGAGCGGATGGCGTCGATCGCTACCTGCACGTCGCCGTCGGTGCGGTTTTTCAAACCCACCGGCATCGACAAACCGGAAGCGAGTTCGCGGTGCACCTGGCTCTCGACCGTACGGGCGCCGATCGCACCCCACGACACCAGCCCGGCGTAGTATTGGCCGAGCGTCGTATCCAAAAACTCCGTGCCGACGGGCAGCCCGAGATTCACGACGTCGAGCATCAGCGTCCGCGCGAGCCGGAGCCCGGTGTTGATCTGGAAACTGCCGTCGAGATACGGATCGTTGATCAGGCCCTTCCAGCCGACGACCGTCCGCGGCTTCTCGAAATACACCCGCATCACGAGCAGCAGATCCGCGCCGTAGAGAGGCGCGACGTCATGCAGCCGCTGCGCGTAGTCGCGCGCGGACGCGGGATCGTGGATGGAACACGGTCCGATCACGACGAGCAGGCGATCGTCCGCTCCGGTGACGATGGCCCCGATCTCGCGTCGGGTGCGGGCGACCAGCTCCGCCCCTTGGTTGGACAACGGCAGTTCGTCTTCGAGGACCGCAGGGGCGATGAGCGGTTTCTGCGCACGAATGCGCAGATCGGCGGTGGCCGGGCGCGGCGGAAGGGACGTCATCCGAGTGCCGTTACTGTCTGCGCCTCCATCACCACCGGCGAGCGGGCCAGGGTGGCGTCGGCCTTCGCGTCGAAGCCGAGGCGCTGCGCCCGCGCCTGCAACGCCAGGTACGCGAGCGATTCGGCCTCGCCCGTCGGCGCCTGCCGCGCGGCGTTTTTCACATCCGCGTCGACCAGCGCCGCCGACGGTTGGGCCAGCAGCGACTTTTCCGCGAGAAACAGTGTGAGCGACGCCGAGAGGGTATCGACCCACGTCCGCGGGCGCACGGGAATGGAGTAGGCCAGGGCGGCGCTCGTCGGCGACCATTCCATGTAACCCCGCACCTGCGCCTGCAAATGAGCCAGCGTGGTGTCTGCGGTGCCGGGAGTCCAACGGACCGTATAGGCGCGCCGCTCGCGAAAGGTCCTTACTTCCCAAATCCGCACCGTGACTTCGTAATCGCTGGCCTTGATGTGAATATTGCCGGTCACGATGTAATCGAGGCCTCCGTCCGTGCTTTCGACCAGCTGGCGCAGGTTCTCGACGGTCCACGCCGAGTCGAAGGTCACAAAGCGGCCCTCGCCGTCGGGCGGCTTCACGAGACCAATCGCCGCGATCGGTCGATAGAGCGGAGAGAAATAAAAGGTTTCCGCCAGCCACAACGGGATGCCGCGCGACAGTCGCCCGAGTTCATCCTCACCGCCCGGATCAGCGGCCACCGCCTGCCGCTCGCCGTGGCCGGGCAGCGCGAACTGGGCGAACGCGATGCGGCGCAGCTGGCCTTCCTTCGGCGGCAGAATCCGGGACTCGAGCGTCTCGAAGCCGTAGTACCAGATCGGCTTGCTGATGCTGATCAGGCCCACCTTCGCGGCGTCAGGGCCGCGGCCGATCGCCACCTCCGCGGAGAACGGCGACGCGATCAACTCGGCGATCGCATTCGAGAAACCGTGCAGGCGATCCTCCAGCTCGGGTCGGTTCAACGCGAAAAGGATGTCGAGCACGTGCTGCGCCGCGTCGGCGTTCCGGACCGCCAGGTAAGCCTGCAACAGATTCAACCCGGTCGCCGGTCCGTGCCGGTCCGCGTCGTAGCGCGGCGCAATCAGCTCGATGATCTCCGCCACGTGTCCGTAGGAGCCGAGGTCGCCGGATACCGTCACCAGCACGTCCGCCCGATCACCCGCGTTGGCCAACAACTCCTCATAAACGGCCATCGCGCCTGCCAGATCTTTGAGTTGCAGGCTCTCGCGGGCCGCGGCCAGCCGGGGTTTGACGCCCCCCGCCGGGACCTGAGCGGGAGCGGACGCCTCGACCGGCGGCGTCGTGGCAATCGTAGGGCTCGGCTCCGCGGCGACGGCCGGAGCCGCAGGCGTTGCCGCCTGGGCCGGCGCTGGCTTCTTCGAGGAAAAGCGGTCGAAAAATCCCATGCCGCGAGCAAAGCGGCTCACCCGGTTCTGGCGAACACGATTTCGCCTGATCCGCGGGGTCGGACCGACCGCTGCGCGTGGGGCGGAGGTAGGGATTGACCGGTACCGACCGCGCGGCCAGGCCGGCCAGCGCTCGGCACCCCGGGAAAAATCAAAGTCGTTCCGAACGGTCGCGTGAACCGATCGGCAGAGAACTATTCCTCGGTGCCGTCGGGATCACCGCCGCCCTCGCCGTCTCCATCCTTGGTCGGCGGATCCATCGTGCCACCGCCATCGTCCTCGAGCATCGGCTCCGTCGCCTCGTTGCTCTCAAAGACGGAGCGCGCTCGCGTCGGGGACTTCTTTCTCGGCGCGGGCTGCGGCGACTTCACCTTGCGGCGGGGCGCGGCCTTCTTGGCGGCAGACTTCCTGGCAGCAGACGTCTTCGCGGTGGCCTTTTTCGGCGCAGTTTTCCTGACCGCAGACGTCTTCGGTGCAGACTTCGAACGGTGGGCGGTTTTGGCCTTGAGCGTTTTTTTCTTCGGCATGTGGGAACAGGCTTGGAGTAAAAGGGTCGGGCAACGGTCTCCGGCGCGGCCGGTTAGGTTCTATCGGTCACAGATTGAACGGCTGAAGCGAAGCGCGCCGGAATGGCCGCCTCGACCGCGTCGAGCAGCCGCCGCGCCATGGCCGGATCAGGCAAGGGATCGAGCCCGGCCAGACGGTCGCACGCTCGCTGCAGTCCGCTCACGCCGAGGACGTCGGCGCTGTTCTTCAGATAGTGCGCCCGACCGCGCAGCCGGACCCAATCCGCGGCCGCCAGCGCCTCGCGCATCTCCGCGAGGATTCCGGGCGTCTCGTGCTTAAATTGGGCAACCAGCCGCGCGCGCAGCCGCGGGTCGGCGATCCGCTCCGTGCCATCGTCGGGCGCCTGCATCTGCTGCACGATGACCTCGGCCAGCTGGGCCAGTCGCACCGGCTTGGAGAGAAACACATCCATGCCGGCCGCCCGCGCCCGCGCCTCATCCTGCGGCCCCACGTGCGCACTCAAGCCGACGATGCGCAGTCGCGCCGGGCCGTCCCGCCGCAACGCCTCCGCCACGGCAATGCCGTCCATGCCCGGCAGGGCGATATCGAGCAGCAGGACATCAGGCGCCTCCGCCCGGGCCAGCGTCAATGCCGTCACCCCATCCACGGCCACCGTCACCGCTGCCCCCCGTTCCCGCAGGAACGCCACGAGCAGCTCCCGCACAAGGGTGTTGTCCTCGGCGATCAGGATCCGCAGCCCGGCGAAGCCGGTCACATCGGTCGTGTCCTCAGCCACCATCGGAGTTCCGCCCGGCGGCTCGCACGGTGGCAACGGCAGCTCGACGACAAAGGTCGCGCCGGCCGTGGTGTTCTCGGCCAGGCGCACCCTGCCACCCATGACACCGCAGAGTCCTTGCACGAGGGCGAGGCCGAGGCCCGAGCCGCCGCCCGCCGCGGGGTCGAGCCGCGCGAAGGGTTGAAACAGCCGCGCCCGCAGCGAGCCCGCGATGCCCGGCCCGGTGTCGGAAATGAAAAACTCGATCACGCCTCCGGGCGCCGCACACACCTCGAGCCGCACGCGCCCCAACGGCGTGAATTTAACGGCGTTGGTCAGGAGGTTGAGCAGCACTTGGCGCAGCCGCACGCCGTCGGCGCGCACCCACGCGGGCACGGTCGACGCCACGTCGCATTCGAAGGCCAGTCCCTTCGCCCGCGCAGCCGGCCGGAGCGCCGTCGTACAATCGGCGACCAGCGCCCGGATTTCGACGGGACCGGGCTCAAGTTGAAACGCCCCGCTCTGCAGCGCGCCCAGATCGATCAGGTCGTTGACCAGGCGGAGCATGATGTCGCCATGGGAACGCAGTGCCGTCAGCCAGCCGCGGTGCGTCTCCGTCACGACTGCCGCCTCCAGCATTTCCCCGTAGCCGAGCACGCTCTGGATGGGCGTGCGCAGCTCGTGACTCACCTTGGCGAGAAACGCGCTCTTCATCCGATCCGCCGCCGCCGCGGCCGCCGCCTTCTGTTCCGCGGCGTCACGCGCTTCGCGGCGCAGCCGGTAGGCCACGGCCAGCGCCCACAACCCGACGCCGGCGGCCACGAGCGCCATCGTCTGCAACCGCGCCTGGGTGAACGTGGTCATCCAACGCGTCGCCGCGACATCCGCCACCAGCCAGCCAAGCAATTGATTCGTATCCGGATGACGGAGCGCGGCCTTGGCCGAAAACTGCGGCGACCAGCCGTCACTCGTCACCGGACCCTCCAGGAAACTTCTGCCCGCCGCCAGCCGCTCGAGATCCGCCGGCGTCACCGCGTGGTGCACGACATGCGTGATGGCCTTGTCGGTCCGCGGCAGAGAATTCAGCACCAGCAGCTGTCCGGCGCGCCACGTCGCGATGTAGAGGTACCTGAAGTCGTGATTGTGACTGCGCACCCGGGCCATCTGCGCGCGAAGCGCCGCGTAGACCGGAGCCTGCGTGCGGGGCACGGTCGCCACCATCACGGGCCGGCCATTCGGGTAGCGCTCCTGCTCCAGTGCGGTGATGCGCAACTCCGGCCCCAACGCCTCCACGAGTGCGCGTTCATCCAGCGCCAGCACCGCCGTGTCGACGCGGCGCAGCAGTGCTTCCTCGAAGCCCTGACGCGCCATGCGGCCATACCAGACCGCCAGAAAAAATCCGCCCAGAAGCCAGACGGCCAGCACCACCACCGCGCGGCGCAGTGACCGCCGGAGCGCTTCGGCGGAATGGAGCTCCTTCGCCACGTGATCCAGCCGCCGCCGCCAGGCCGCCGCGGCAAACACGATCCCGGCCGCCATGCTCACGGCCGCCGCCAGGACGGCAAAGCGCGACCAATCCGTCGTGCTGCGCCCTTCCAGGATCGCATAGGCCCACGGGCCATGCGTGGCCACAATCGGCAGGAGCAACAGGAGACCCGCGGCGAGAGGCGTCACCCGCCGCGGCGACGCCGCAACCAACATCGCGACCGTCACCACGTGAATCGCGGCCAGCACCCAGCCCGCCTCCTCCGGTGCGTCCACCCGCGCGAACGCCATGGCGGCCAGCAAGACCCACGTGACGGCCAGCCAGCTCCCGCGAAACCGGTGGCCCTGCGTTGCCCGCCACGCCAGCGCGCCCGTGCCGAAGGCCTGCGCAGCGCCCATGCCGGCGTCGAGCCGCGTGTACGGCGTCGTCAGATTCTGCGCCAGCAACACCAGCTCCAGCAACGCGCCCACCATGCAGCTGGCCGCGAAAACCACCAGCCAACCGTTGCGTTCGCCATTCTCGCGCTGACGCCGCGGGAGCTCAGCGCCGATGACGCCACCCCAGGCAATCAACGCCAGAAACCACAGATAGTCCTGGTGCGTCGTCCACGCTTCAAGCAACCGCAGGGCAGGATTCATGTGCGGGGTGTGGCCCGGTCATGCCCGGGCCGGACCTGCGGGCCAAGAGTGAAATGGCGGCGGGTTTTCATCAGCGGCGCGGTTCACTTGCCCCACCAGGCCTCGTGCTGATCGATTCGCACCAGGCCGTCGGCTTCATGCGCGAGACGCGTCCGGCAGCCTTTGCCCCCGAGCGGCTCGCGGTGGAAACTCATCTCCACCAGAAAGGGATCCTCCTGGAGGCGGAACTCATAGCGCGGCCACAGCATGCCGGTGCGGCCGATGGTGCCGAAAAACAGCCGGAGCCGCTCGGAGTTCGGCCCCTCGGCATCCTCGATGATGCAGTCGTTCAGCAGCCACCACGCGCGCACCCGCTGCGGGCCCAGGCCGTTGTCCGCCAGGTGGTGCGAAAGTTCGACGACCGGCGCCGGAGCACGCGACGCCCCTGCCGGACTGCAACAGTCGCGCCAGAAAGCCGAGAGGACGCGACGCTCCAGTTCCTCGCGCGGGAACACCTGCCCGGGGGCGAAGATGTCGTCGCGAGCCAGCGGCGTGATGAAGGAGGGACGGCGATACGGCGGAGTCGAAGTCATGGAGAAAAAGGAGTGAGCTGAACGTTCACGCGACGCTGACGATGGCCGCGTGTTCACGCAGGAGCGCGAGGTCGGCCGCCGGGGCGGAGTCGGACCGGACGTGAAACGTCGGGGCATCCACGAGCAGCAGCCGGATCCACGCGCCACTCGCATGGTGCACAAAGGGCGGGAGCGAGAAACGGCCCGCGAGCCCGAGCGGTGCGCCGCCCAGCCGCATCAGTCGCGCACTCTCGCCGCGCCGGTTGTCCGCCGCCATCAGCACCAGGGGCGCGTCGAACGCGGCCACCAATGCGCCCATGGCGCGCGAGAGCGTCACGGCGACCAGCGCCGCATGCCAGCCGGGCGCCACGGCCCAGTGGGAGATCTCGGCCGGCGTGCGCTGCAGGCGGCCGCAGGCCGTCAGGACGTCGCCCACCGCGAGTTCGCAGTGTTCGCGAAACACGGGGCCGGTGGATTCCAGCAGCGACAGCACGTGCAGGTGCTCGAGCACGACTTCGCCGCAGAAGAAACGCGCGGTGATGGCACCGATCACGTGATCGTCGCGATCGACCGCCAGGACGCGCCAGCTTCCGGCCTCGTGCGGTGCCACGGTGCGACCGACGAAGGCGCGATACGCCGCCTCCCACTGGCCGTGTTCGCCGACCTCGATCCGCCGGTCCGGGAAGCGCCGCAGGCCGCGGGCGAAGGTGCGCCAGTCGGAGGGCGCGGTGACAACCAAACGGCAACCCACGGCCGACAGAC